>CAIMVM010000231.1 GCA_903844895.1 uncultured Pseudomonadota bacterium | reverse complement strand
ATTTGATGCCCAAACTGGTGAAATCCGCCGTGCGATTGCGGAAATTGCAGTTTTACACAAAAGACTAGACAAGCTTTCTAGCGGTAGAACAGACAAGTTCGCCAACAGCACAAACAAAAGCCTAAATAGCGTTACCAGCGGTTGGAAAAGAAGTTTTGACTTTATAGACAAAGGCGCAAAGATGGCAGGCAAGGGCCTGACCAAGTTCTTAGGATTGTCAATCAAGGGTGTCGTTGTCGAAATGGCAATACTTGGCGCAACAATGATTGGAATCCACGCATTATTTGCCGCAGGACAATTTCTAGTCAAAGCCTACAGGGGTGCCATGCAGATGCTTTCGGCGGGCGCGGCAGGGGTAGTTGTTGCAATATCTGCAGCCTCGGCAGCCATACGAGAACAGCAA
Source organism: uncultured Pseudomonadota bacterium (assembly GCA_903844895.1). Classification (GTDB taxonomy): domain Bacteria; phylum Bdellovibrionota_B; class Oligoflexia; order Oligoflexales; family CAIMVM01; genus CAIMVM01. The sequence continues at coordinate 4,131 of CAIMVM010000231.1, read as the reverse complement.
GCAGCAATATACGCCTATAGAGGCAAGGGTGCTCCAGCGTTTGGGTCAGCAATGAATCAGACTCGCATGGCGATGAGAAACCTGCAAGCTGATGCGGCTTTGTCAAGTCTTGGAATAGAAGCGCTCAATAAGGCATATGGAAATATGTCAAAGTCAATGAACACGAGCCAAATCAATCAAAGCGGTGGTGCAATCAAAGCCTTGATGGACTTTGGCTCGGCAGGTCAAGACCCAGCTAAAGGACTTGAACAAGTATCTATAGTTATAGCCGCCCTCTCTGATAAAAAGAAAAACATCAGTGACGTCATAACTGAGGCAAAAAAACTAGGCCCAGAAATGGAGTCGGCCCTAAAAAAGGCGAACGTTAAGACAAAGAAACAATTTCAAGAACTTCTTATGTCTGGTGACCTTGCTAAGAAGGGTGGAGTATCTGGCCAGTTTGACGCAGTTAATAATACTTTGATTAGCCAAATGAAGGGCTACTTTACTCGTCTACGTGGTGAGTTTGCGGACTTTGGCGACATGTTTCTTGAGCCGTTAAAAACTGCATTTGCGCGTGTGTTTGACAAAGTCAGTACTGACCTGCAGCGTATATTTGCCGCAATACAGTACAGCTTTGGAGCAGAAGAAGGAATAAACAACTTCGCAAGCGCTATAGAAAAAGCATCCGGCTGGTTAGTGAAGATGATTCGCGAATACCTGCCTGGCGCAGTCGGCATGTTTGACAGAATTGGTGACTGGTACACGAAATTCAAACGTGGATGGAACCTTGTTTTGGATGCAACACGCCCACTTATTGACGGGGCGAAGGTTCTGTACAAAGCCCTAGACCCGGTCTGGGATTCCATAAAGGGAGGCGCTCAAAACCTTACGCTTTTCAAGGACCTTTTAGAAGAAAATAGTTTTTTTGTTGAAGAGTTTGGTCAACGCATAGCCGACATCATCGACACCCTCTCCGAATACTTCATGGGTCTAAAGAAGAGCTTTGCTGCGATGGCTCCGTTTATAAATGACCTTTTGGCAGGCCTTAATCAGGTATTTAAAATACTTACAAAAGTTATGACACTTGGTAGCGGGGGCGGTTTTGGTGCAGCGCTTGCCCCATTGTTGGGGGCTTCTATTTTAGGTCGGGGAATGGCCGGGGCAAAGGGTCGCTTGATGCCCAAAGTTGGAAACCACACGCAAACCATGAACGTAACGGCCAACAGTGTAAATATCGGCAACGCTGGTCCAGTCGGTTCCGGCCGCCTTTCTTCTGGCGGAACGTCAGCAGGAGGCGGTGGTATTCCTGGCGCTTCTGGTAGTCCAGGTACGTCCGTTTATCCGTCGTCAAGAATAGGAGGCGGAGCGTATCGCGAAATGAGAGACGACCCGACTCGTAGATTTTCGCAAAATATTAAAGACGGATATCGCATGGGGTTTCGCTCAAGTGGTTCAGACAAAAGACACATAGAAAGATTCACCAAGAGGCAACAAATAGGACGAGGATTTGGGTATGCAGCTTTTGGGCAACCCAAGGACCCGTATGCGTCTCCAACCATCACGGCCCGTGATGGAACATCTCAACCAAACCCTCAGTACAACCTTTTAAAATCTGCTGAGTTTCGGGCTAATCAGTCACTCAATGGTCGGTCAAGAGACGAGTTGCATCAAATAGCAACAAGTAGGGGAATCACTGGCATAACCAAAGACACCCCAAGAGAAGAAATCAATAGACGACTACTTGCGAAAGGTACAGGTGGTATTGCAGCATTCAAAAACGACCCTCGTCCTGTCGGAATCGGAACAGGCATTTCAAACGACCTCAAGCGTGCAGCAAACAAAACTAGGTCGGGCATAGATAGGGGTGTTGGTGCCGCCAGAGGCGGAATGGCCTACCTCAACTCTGGTGCATACGATGTTGAAAAAGATGAATTTAGAGACTTAACAAAAGCACGCGAAGCACTAAAGGACCGTAAACTTGGCGCGAAAGGCGCAGACGGAATCAGAACAGGAGGAACCAACGCGCAAGGGGGCCTGAGAAAACTTTCCGGAAGAATAAATTACGCTCGCGATATGAATCGCCTTACGCGAAATGAAAGCAAATTCGGAGCAGGCACAAAGAAGTTTAACAGCAGCATGGGTGCTAAAGCCGGTATTGGTATGGGCCTGGGAATGGCAAGCCAATACGCCCCAGAAGAAATGCGTGGAGCTATGGCTCTCGGAGCGTCCGTTGCCACCATTAACCCAATGCTTGGACTTGGTGTTGCTGGAATAGGCGGAGCCATGAAAGCTCAGGGCGGAATGAAAGGTGCCATATCTGGTGCCGCTGGTGGAGCTGCTATTGGTGGAATGCTTGGGCCACAAGGTGCTGCTGCCGGTGCTGCGATTGGTTTTGTTTTTGGCGGAATCATGGGTGCCATAAATAAAGGGAAGGCTCAGATGGCTGAGGCTCGAGCGTCAGTCATGGAAAGCTTTGGACGTCTTTACATGGGGGTCACGAAAGCCGCAGGAGCAGAATTTCAAAAAAACTACGAAGCTGCTGAAAAAGGTGAAAGTTTAGCTGGAAAAGGTGCCACCATGCTCAATGTCGGGAAAGGTTATGCGAAAAAAAATACCCTTGTTGGTAACGACTTAATGGCCTCAATAAAAAAAGTAAACCCTGATGGCCGGGTTAGGTCCGGTGACCACTACAACAGACAAATCCTTGATGAATATTACAAGACAGAACAAGGAAAAAAGGTTAGCGAATCGGCCAGAAAGACACAGAAAAAGAAGTCGTCCGAAACAATAAAGACGATGTTGGAAAAAACTGACCCAGCAGTTCAAAAACAACTTGGAGAAATAGACAAACAAAACGCAGCAAGAATAGATGCGTTATCTAAAGCCACCGGTAAAAGCGGTGCAGAACTAGAGCAGATGGCTAAAAAGTTAGGCATAGACCTTTACGACCCAACCGTAAAGTACAACAAACTTCTAACAACGTTTACTGCCAATATAATAAAAACCGGAGCAGCGCTCAATAACGCACTGGTTGATGTTTTTCTTGCTGGAGCAAATCCCTTTAAGAAAACCAGAGAAACAAAAGAAAAAGGCGCTGCCCTAAACCAGAACATAGCTGGTTTGAATGACGTTCTTAAAAACAAAAACTCTAGCAAGGCAGAGAAGACAGCAGCTATTGGTGCTTCTTTCGAAAACCAGTTTGAGCAACTACTAGCAGTTAATGGTGGGGATGCCACAAAAGCCTATTTAGCCTATAACGAAATGTACGGCCAGGGACCAACAGGGGGGGTTTTTGCAGAAAACGGAGCCCTGGCGGGACAGGGAAACACCATCCTAAACGACAAAGACTTTAAGAAATCTCAAAAGGGAATCAAAGAGGGGATGATAGGCACGGCAGCAGAACAAATAAACACAAGACTGTCTAAGAAAAATATGAATATTGACCCGGCGGCACTTAAAGCGGCCCTTGGTAAAAAGAGCACAGCAGAAATAGCAGAAATACTAGAAGATTTTTCAACGTATGATGACAAAGCGGACCCCAAAAATCCAAATAGAACAAAAAAAGCCATAACCGGCAAACAGTCCGCAGCAGTCGTACAAAAAAATCTTTTAGGCCTTATAGGACCCGGCTTAAAAGTTAACAAAGTAGACAAAAAAGCACTGGATGCAGTCGCCAAATCTGCTACTGATTTTACCAAGGCGGCGACAGGTTTGGAAACAGCCGTTGGCATATTCAACACCAACATGGAAGGTTTTTTCAAAGCTCCTCTCGGTGAAATGCCAGGCTGGTGGTCGGCCGGTCTCGTGTACGACGACAAAACTAAATCGCTCAAGCCACCAACTGGAGACACGTCTACTCCTCGCGCAGGAGCTATCGGAGATACTGCAACGAGCAAACTTTCTCAAACGATGGGTCGTCACGAAGCCATGAATGGCCAGTTGACAGGAAAGAGAACGGTCACTTCTTCTCTTAGGGATTATGCACTTGGTTCAATCAACTCAGACCACGCAACCGGTTCTGCCTACGACCTCACAGGACAGAATCTCGGTCAGTACGCAAAGCTTGTTCATGCAAATGGAGGCTTTGCTGAGTTCCACGGCTCCATGGCCAACCGTCACCTCCACGTTGTTCCAGGTTCTGGAATGGGT
>CAIMVM010000230.1 GCA_903844895.1 uncultured Pseudomonadota bacterium | reverse complement strand
GTGTTTAAAAGCTGATTGAAACCATGACTTACAGCCTTTCGAATCTCCTCTGAAAACAAATCTAGCGCATTTTTACGGTTATTTTTGAAAGCGGCAATCGCAGACGGTATCTCACTAAGACGTATTTCCAGTTTAATTACAGACATTTGCGTTCTCATTGTATGTTTCTCTTCTCTGACCTTTTATCATGAGGTCAGACCATGAGACACCAATTTTCCGACGGTCCCGAATTATGTGTTGAAGTGGCCGCTTGGTCCTAAAAGGCAGAGTAGGACATCTCATTTGCCAAAAAATAGAAACCTCTGAATTCTTATTGAGTCAGAGGTTTCTTAAATGCATTTTCCTCAAATTACATAGTCTAATAAATGACTTTTATCTTGTTAGGCCTTTGTAATGAATTCTTTTCGGATTAAGAGAGTCTCGCCCTAGTCTTCTAAGCTTGTCTTCTTCGTAATCAGAAAAATTTCCTTCAAACCAAACTACCCGAGAGTCGCCTTCAAATGCCAAAATATGGGTGGCGATTCGGTCTAAAAACCATCTGTCGTGACTAATGACAACAGCACACCCAGCAAAGGCTTCAAGAGCTTCTTCGAGGGATCTGAGAGTGTTTACATCTAAATCGTTGGTAGGTTCATCGAGAAGAATTACATTCGCTTCTTCTTTAAATAAGAGAGCCATTTGAATTCGATTTCTCTCGCCACCGGATAGATCACCGACTTTTTTCGATTGGTCTTGGCCAGTAAAGTTAAATTGAGCGCAGTAGGATCTAGCGTTGACTTCTTTTTTGCCAAGATTGATGGTCTCATAGCCGCCAGAGATCGTTTGATATATGGTTTTAGCGGGATCAAGGGATAGTCTCGACTGTTCCATGTAGCCAAGCTTTACCGTGCTGCCGACTTTAAATTCACCAGAGTCGGGCTTTTCGGTGCCTGTGATCAATCTGAACAAAGTTGTCTTGCCTGCGCCGTTAGGCCCAATGATTCCTACAATGCCACCTGGTGGGAGCTTAAATTCCAAATTGTCAAATAAAAGTTTGTCCCCGTAAGCTTTTTTAACCCCATGCGCTTCAATAACCACGTCTCCAAGTCTTGGGCCTGGGGGAACAATAATTTTAAGATCTTTTTGAAGGGCCTCTTGGTTGTTTTCATTGAGAAGATTTTCATAGGCAGCGATTCTTGCTTTTGACTTAGCATGGCGGCCCTTGGGATTGGTTCGAATCCATTCCAACTCTTTTTGCAAAGCCTTATTTCGATGATCCTCAGATTTGGCCTCAACCTCATAACGTTTTGCTTTTTGTTCGAGCCATGCAGAGTAATTGCCCTTAAAGGGAATCCCTTCACCTCTATCTAATTCGAGAATCCAGCCGGCTACGTTGTCCAAAAAGTAGCGATCGTGAGTTACCGCAATAACTGTGCCTTTATATTGCTGGAGATGGCGCTCTAGCCAATAAACGGACTCTGCATCTAAATGGTTAGTAGGTTCGTCGAGAAGTAGGACATCAGGCTCTTGCAACAACAAACGACAAAGGGCTACACGTCTTTTTTCGCCACCAGAGAGGTCCTTGATATGTGCATTGCTTGGTGGGCATCTTAAAGCTTCTAGGGCAAAGTTGAGTTTATCATCTAGATTCCAAGCGTCGAGGCGATCAAGCCTATCTTGGACAGTGGCTTGCTCTTCGATAAGCTTTTCCATTTGGTCGGGGTCTGCTTCACCAAATGCTAAATTGATCTCTTCAAACCTCTTCAGAAGGTTGACGGTCTCTTGGACGGCTTCTTCTACAATCTCTTTTACCGACTTGGTTTCATCAAGTGTCGGCTCTTGGGGCAAAAAGCCAACCGAAAAACCTTCCGAAAGATGGGCTTCACCAATAAATTCTTTATCCACGCCGGCCAAAATTTTCAAAAGTGTGGATTTTCCGGAGCCGTTAAGACCAAGAACACCTATCTTGGCACCGTAGAAATAGGATAAAGAGATGTCTTTAATAGTTTTTTTGGTGCCATGATTTTTTCCCACTTTCGACATGGAATAAATGATTTTATTGGCATCGCCATGGGTATTAGCGCTCGACATAGGTCTCCCTTAGGGTTTCGATTAGGGGCAGAAGTCTATCACATTGAAAATGATTACTCATGAGAAAAATCGAGGGATTCTTCAGCGGTTTGAGTCTTGACGGCTTGCTGGCTAAAATTAGAGCTTGCTTTCGGCCTGGGTAGAAGCCGAATGCCCCAAATCGCAGGGCCGTCTTCAGCAGGCTCTAAACTCTAACTATTCGAAAAAACGCCCCACAGAAAAGTTGAGAATGCCCCAATTCTTTTGGTCTTCTAAAATTCGTTTAACTTTGCCGCCTTGGGTATTCCCGCTCTCTGAAAGGATAATGGAACGTGAGGTGCCGAGGATGGACATGCCCCAATACCAGCAGTCGGGTCTTTGGACGTGTAGCCCTACGGATGCCAGGCCAATGAGTCCAGAGGCATGGTAAGCCTTATTTTCCTCGCGATTGAATTTCGAAGTGCCTTGCCAGTCGCCATAGCTGAGTCCATAGGTTAAAGCTAGGGGGAACTCTCTTACTGGAAACCATCGCCTCTCAGCGCTTACCGCTAAATGAGTGAGGTTGACATTGGTGGCGGAGCTTTCAAAAATACGTTCGGAAGAGTCCTTACCAAACCCGACCGTAAACTGGTTCTCTCCTTGATTAAAAGCAAGGTTGAGCCACTGCCAGGGGCGGCTGGCACCTAAAGAAAGAATGATTCCACGTGTGAATTGAGTGCGAAGCTCCTCGGAATTATCAGCAAGAAAACGTTTCGCATCATCGTCATCCGCTGCCAATTCCTCATCATAGGTCTCGTCAAGCTCCGCCATAAGAGTAACTTCAGGTGCGGATTGAGCTGCAGCACTTTGGGGAAAAAAGAAGGGATATATTAAGTAAAAGTACAATAAAATGGACCGCAATGAAAAATTCTCCCTTTTTTATGGTATGCTACACTGTAACAAGATTCAGGAAACTTCAAAATGAAAAGTTTTTGGCGTTTAGTGGCCTGTTTAGCCGTTGCCTATATTGTCACACCTGTTCAGCAAGGACTAGCTAACATTCAGCTTGTGCCTTCCATAGCGGCTGTTGATGAGTCCGACGACATTTTAAAGCCAGGCATCGGGCTTAAATCATACTTCAATGGATTTGGCGTAAATATCTGGGGGTGGGGGAGAGATTACGGGCCCGTTCAGCAGCGAAGCATGCTTCTAACATTAGGCAAATACTGGTCCCCATACTCCTTTAAAAGTTTGACGTTCGGCGGAGGGATCTCAGTCCTTTCTGAGACGACAAGGCTTATTTATAAAGATGCTCAAGAGGAAAACCATGAAGACACCTTTTATAATGGTGGTGGTTTTTTGGGGCTTCGCTACAGCTATAACCTTTCTAAAGTGGTTATTGATGCCAGCTGGGAGTCCGGTGTTTTTCCGGCGGGGATAGGCGGGGGGCTCTTTTTGGCGACCGGACGAAAGCAAATAGTATCTATTGGATTAGGAGCGATGCTGTGAGGATCGTGACTCTTCTCTATTTTTGGGTAACCCTGATTTTGCTTTCAAGCTCGAGTCCCTCTTACTCGACTGGAATGACCCTAAACGTAGGCCCCCTTTCGGGCGGGCAGGGTGGTTCGAATCCTTTGTCGATTCCACCGCTCAACTTCGCAGAATATCAATTTATATATACCACGTCCCAAAATTCTGAATTTGTCGTGGGTGTCATTCCAGGTATTTTTTATGGGATTCGATCGTCCGAAAAGAGTCCTGTATATGTTTCCGTAGGTGGCGGGTTGGTGATTGATCTCAATGGAGTAGGTGTAGGAATCATGTCCAGCGTGGGTGCTAATCTATTTTGTGCCAAGGTTTGTTTTAACATGGAATATAGGCAGGCACTTGCTCCTAGTAGCGGGACTCTTTTAAGTCCCTATGCACTTAGAATTGGCGCATCAACGTTTTGGTAGGAGGCTGTATGAAATCTGTTCTAGCCCTTTGGTTTTTAGGAACTAAAGCCTTTGGATTTGTATTATTGAGTGGCCCTGAAAAGGCTGCCTTGCCTGCGACGCCAGCGGCTCCCTCGGTGTCGTTTGTTTGGAATGGAAGCGCACCCTTTATTAAAAACAAAGATCAGATAGATGGCGGAGTTTTAGCTAATTCCACGGATGAAGAGGTTATGAGCTATCTGATCTCTAAGGCCTTAGGTCGCTGGAGCTCCGTGAGAGGGTCCTATTTAAAACTCGAGTTGGGGCCAACAGATCCTAACGCAAGCATCAATGAAAGTGATCGAGTTTACGCAATTGTAGTTGGCAAGCAAGAATCCATATCTACGGCAGCTTCAGCGCGCCCCCAATATGAAGACGGATTGATTTTTGATTGCGACATTGAAGTAGGCACTAATTCTGTATCAGCCGCGTCGCTAGACTACACTCTGACCCATGAGGTGGGGCACTGTGTGGGGCTTGGTCACGCCCATTCCAATTATGGTGCCATTATGAGCTATAGTCGCTCTCAGGCTTCGCCTCTTCTTGGCAGTGACGATAAGGCAGGTGTTATTTATTTGTATCCAGATCCGGCATATGTCACTAACTCCCCGAAAACATTGGCGTGTGGGCGGATTGCGGGTCCCTTGCAACCCTCAGGGCTGTGGGCTCTCTTGCTGCTCCCCTTGTTTGCTCTAGGTTTAGGCAGAAAGTTTCCTTTCCGATCAAAAACTAGTTGATTTTACCTGCCGGCATGCTAAACCACCTTAGCTCCAAAGAATTTTATTATTTGGAACTACTTTTACGGAATTGCCGTTATTTATAGCAGCAATAATTTGATTTCCTTTTTGGCGATCATATCTGTAAATCCTCCTTTTGTTGGGCCTCTTGGTACTTAGTACCAGGAGGTTTTGTCTTGGCGTCGCCATGGTTTCGCGGAGTGTGTTAGCGACGACATCTTCTGCATAGGCGTTTTAGAAGATGGGCGCTTCCTCTCACGAATTGGGAGGTGCTTCCTTTAGAAAGGCCGAGGCGTCTAGCAAACCAATCCAGTCCTTTGAGCATAGGGAAGTTTTGAGTGATCCACTCCCAAGCCTCAGGTCCCTGTCTAAGTTCTCCTTCTACCTCTACAGCAATATCACTCGGTATGCCCTCAAAGTAATCTTGCCAAGCCACGAACGCAATTCTCCCGCCGACTAGAGACTGACACAGGCCTGCCAGTTCCTTACACAGAACACACTCTTGATCAAAATAAACTTTTGTCATCTTATCCTTGCAATCATGGAAGCTAAAAGCTATCGTCTCCCAACTCTTTTTTGAGTGCATGGTCTCGTGGTGAAATAGGTAGACACAGAGGACTTAAAATCCTCCGGCTTCACGGCTGTGCCGGTTCAAGTCCGGCCGAGACCACCAAGTCATTGATTTTATTGCCATATCAGCTCTGCAAGCAAAGTTGATTGCTGCTACGCTCCCACTCAAGGATCTGACCCACGCTAGCAACTTCCCTTTCAATCGTTGTAAAAGATCACCTGAGATAGTT
>CAIMVM010000229.1 GCA_903844895.1 uncultured Pseudomonadota bacterium | reverse complement strand
TTTTGTGAATTGACAACACGCATATTATAGCGAATGGCAAGATCCTTTGTGCCGCTTAAACAGTTAAATTTAGCTAAGCTTTCAGAGCTACATTTCGCAAGCGCTGGCGTTGTAGCTCGAAGAGACGTGACGTTCCAACTTTCGGATTCTCCCAGCAGATTGCTAACAAATCCTTTGTCATCCGGGGAGGAAAAATCTATTTGAAGTTTGGTCTTTGCCGAATTGACTTTTTGAATGGGAAAACTTGTGATGATCAAATCAGGATAATGGGAGTGGTTAGACGCGCCTTCAGGGCGCTCAAGCACATAGAGGCGGCCAGCGCTAAGTTCAAAACGTACTAACTTCCCTTGCAAGGCATTGAATGTTTGCCGAGTCAAGTTTCCATCGTGTGCTGAAATAGACAGGGAAAAGCTTTGATTGAGAAGCCAGTCTTTGTCGATTATGACAAGATCTGAATCAAAATCAGAATCTTGCACTTGGGGCACATCCTGAAAAGCTAGTGGCTTTTCGTCGCCATGAACCACTTCAGGTTTTGATTTTTTGGAACATCCAAAACTTGAAAGAACTAAGCCTAGAACTAGTGTGTAAATTTTCCTGTTCGACATTTACCCTCCTTAGGTGCAATCAGGGGAGGAAATACCAAATTAGTTAAGCCGGTGTCATTAAAAAAGCATTTTCCTAAGGACTAGCGCTGCTTGGGTGGAGAACCCAAGGGACTGCTGTTTGAGAGATGGTGCGTGGTAAGTGTCTGAAAATAATCGTTTGTTGTGCGATTAAGCGGTTTTACAGTTTTGCATAAGTTCCCTAAGGTTGGCGCGTCCACTCGAGAAGAATGTCTCTGCCCAAAATAGAAGACTGTTTTAAGTTAAAAAATGCCGAATCTTTAAGGTCTGCGTTTAGGTTCTCCCCGACTCGGTGGGAGCCCCCCAAAAAGAGTGGCGCTATAAAGACATGGCCGCCAACAGCACGATTCTGCTTAATTAATTGAGTTAGGAGTCGCGGGCCCCCTTCCACAAGGATGCTGCCAAGGGGTTTTTTAAGAAAATTTTGGAGAGCAGGAAGGGTGAGGGCAGCATCCCAATTTAAGGGCTCTTGTTGATCAAGAGTCCATACCAAATGGCCTTTTTCTTCGACTAAATCGGTAAAGGAGTTTCTGGAATTTGTGGTTAATAAAATGCTTTTTGCTGCAGGGCAGAAGGTTTTTTCTAAAATTGCCTGACTTACCGAGGCAGACAAGGAGTCGGAAAGAGCTCCGTTTGGGTCATAAATAAGCCTGACGGGCTGCTTGTCGGGAGTTGCCAGAGGGTGGCGGGAAAGAAGGGATGGAGCATCAGCTATAACTGTTCTCGCGCCGACTAAAATAGCATCGTATCGCAAACGCAGATATTGGGTATAGAGTCGAGACTCCTCGGAGCTGATCCATTGACTCTTTCCTGTGTGATCCGCCAAGGCTCCTTCGATAGACTGTGCCCATTTCAATATAACAGGTATTTTTTTTGTCGTTATCTGGTGGGCAAAACATATATTCAGAGCTCTTGCCTCATTCTCTAGAACACCGACCTCCACCTGAACTCCGTGCCTTTCAAGGGCCTCGAGGCCTGTTCTTTGAACGAGTGGATTGGGGTCCCGCATAGCGATCACGATTCTTTTGAGGCCCAGAGGGAGGATCGCATCTATGCAAGGAGGCTGTTTGCCTTGATGAGTACAAGGCTCCATTGTGACATACATGGTCGCATCTTTGGCACTAGCTTTGTCTATTTTGGAAAGTGCCTTTGCCTCAGCGTGTAGACCACCAAATGGTTCTGTAAATCCTCTGGCAAGTTCATTCCCATTTTTAACAATAATGCAGCCCACCGAAGGATTGGGGGACGCCCCTGGAAAACCATTCATCGCTTCCAGAAGGGCCTCTGCCATCCAGTAAGCATCGGACTGGAGAGCAAAGGGATTGGTCCACGCCCTATTCAGTGCGAAATCTTTCCAGCCGACTAAGGCAAAGCTCGGATGCAAAACGCTATTGGGCGTCATGGGGAAGCGCTTCATAGTAAGACGTAAACTTCTTATTAGGATTGTAGTAGCGAAGGTTAGATACCCGACTGGTGTACATACAAGCAAAACTCGACATTTGATTGGCAAAGCGAGATCGTTCCAGGCCGACTTTCATAAGCTCTCCCCACGTGGGATGGATCAGAGCTTCTCGATCTTTGATCGAATTAGAAATGAGGGAATCTACATCCTCAACTTTCCGCTTTGACTCTTTTAGCTCTTCTCTCAGTTTGTCGTTTTCTTTTTGTAGATGTTGAGCTTTTTTGGTGTCGCCCTTTTCTTCAGCCTTGTCGCGGTGCCTTGAATTGGACTTCATAATGGAAACTATTTTTTGAATTTCCGACTCATGCAACTCTCTTTGTTCCATGAGCAAATGAATCTCTTTCAGGCTTGATTTTTGTTCATCCACTTTTGAAAGTTCCCGCTCAAGCTCTTCAATTATTAGCAGGGTGCGCCAATTCAGTCGGTCTTTGGACTGCATGATGTCGCCAAAAATATGGTCGCCCACATAGAGGATTTCATCACCACCAAATCCAGTGATTCCTTGAAAAAGTCTGGCAGAGCCGCCGTGATAAACGGCGTTTTTTTGAAGGGCTCCCTCATGATACTTGAAGAGGCCCGATTCGGTCATGACCTCAAAAAAAGGCTGGACTCCCATAAAAAATCCGGGTTTTCCTGCTCCTACAATCACCCAGTCAAAATAATCGCGCCAACTTGGCAAGTCTTCTATTTGATTGTCCAGCAAATAGGTCATAATATTTTGGGTGTAGGCCCAGTTCGAATTGGTTAATAAGAAAAGCGACTTGCCCGTATCTTTTAAGTTAAGTAAGGTTTTTGCTAAATATTTATCCTTTAAAATAAAGGTCTCTGGTGATTCAAGAACCTTATTCTTAATTGTTCCGTCACGGTGGGAAAGATCAATAAAGTACCGCAAATCAGAATAGACTTCGGTGTAGGTTTTAAGGATTTCTCCCGGATGGCGCTCCATATATTCCACGATTTCCATAAATATTTGAACTTCAGAAAGTGCAAATAACGTATCGACAGATAAAAAGCTTTCGGCTTTAAAGCTATCTCGATTGTAGTGAGTATAGCGCTCAGCTTTGGTTAGCTTACGGTGGCCATGGTATGCAATTTTTACATATTTGTGGCCGTCTACTTTAAGGACATTGCCGCGTTCTCGATCGACCAATAGACCACGAATTAAGAAACTAGGATCAAATTTGAGACTTAACAAGGCTTCTGGATAACCAGCGGCAAAAAACTTCTTTAACGTTTCATGGAATGCGAGCTCTTCAAAGCGCTCGCTGTTATACATGCAAAGTGTATGATCCATATCAAAGCCAATAGCTTTTATCGATTCCATATTTAAGGAGCGGTTGACAAAAACCTTTTGCCATTGTTTTGGGGAGCGAATTTCACCATCTCTATTTGCCATTTCCATCCTCACTGATGAGCTGAATTCCAATTTGGTGGCGTATCCTGCCACTTATGTTGACGAACTTTCGATTGTAGACGATTTTGCCAAACGCATTTTGTCGTCCGCCTTCCATGATGAGAGCAATAGCTGGAAGCTCTCTTCCGGGTTTCAAAAGATCAGAATCCCAAGCTGTCATGAGAGACAAGCCCGTTTTGGAAACGTCTAAAATTCGTTTTCGTATTTTTGAGCGACCATCTATGGGGTTTATGAATTCACACCAAGCTTCTTCGTTGGAAAGTGGAATTCTTTCTTCAGATCGACTATCTGATGTTTCTTCTATATTGCTGTAATTAAAAACGATGTTTACACCATCACTTGATATATGGTCTGCTGACAGCCTGAAGCTTCCCGTTGTCAAAAAGTGACCTTCCGCACCTACGTATGCCGATATATATTCCAATGGGACTGTGTTTTGTAAAATGAGATACCCATCACTAACACTTAGAATTCTTGTAACAAATGAAGTGTCTAATCCTATCGCTGCCAACATAACTTGGCCTTTTGTCTTTAAGATGGAATCTAAATGTTCTCTAACTTTCAAAAGGCCTCTCGCTTTCTTTGGTCAAGTCTTTGATCTTTAAGGTTAAGTAAATACATCTTGATTAGCGAATGGCTCTTTCCAAACCGCGGTCTGCAAATCTTTCAATGTATTTTAGCACCTTATTCATAGAAGGAAAAGCAAGTGAAACTCCGCCAAAAAAAGAGTTTTTCTCAAATTGATTTTCTTTTTGACTAGGATTTTGATTGGAAACGCGTCTGTATGCAAAGAATACCCGATTGAATTGCGTATATCCCCATGAAGCTTGCGCAGAAAACATGAGGCCATTGTCTTTTCTCGCGCAAAACTGTGGTAGTGTTTCTGTGCCAGTATTGTCTGTTACCCCAGTGGAACGGCAGGAGTTAGACTTCACTATGTTTTCAATATAGGTGTCAACATAAATGCCAGCGCTGCCGGCGATTTCAAATGTAGGAAAAAGAGTATGGCTAAAAGTTAGCATTCCTCCATTTCGTGAGTTGTCCAAATACGGGTCATTATAGATGAGTTCGTAATGAAAGCCGTCGAGTCGGAGATTGGCTTTTATATTAGGGAAATTTATCGAGGTGGATATGCCGAGGCTTAAAGGTAGGCTTGAAGGTTCAAAGCTATAAGTTTTATATGAAATCTCTTCAAATTCATAGCTTATGAATTTCTCAAAGTACCAAAATGCCACAAGCCTAACATTTTTAGATGGTGCAAATCCGACCCACGGCGTAACAAGAGTTTCATCGGAAAGTGGCAGAGATTCATCAATTCCAGATGACTCAGGACCTGCAAGGGATGATCCAACCTTGGAATAAGTTCTAGATGTATAGAGACCCGCAGTAAGAGATTTGGATATTTCAAACTTTAAGTCGAGATAGAATTGATGATCCCTTTGCATGAGGTCAGTTCTAAAAGGCTGCCACGCAAAATCAGTAGGGTCTTTTTGGTAAGTTTCTAGGCGCTCGCTGGTTGTCATCCAGACTTGATCGTAGGAGTAGCCAGAAATAAAGCTGGTAGCACCTTGTTTAATCGGGCCGATTCCTGCTGCTGTCTTTAAATTGAGGTAGGCATCTTGATCCGCCAGGGAAACGAGAACATTCTTGCCATTTTCATCCTTTGGGGCCTGAAAAGAATAGGTATTCACGCCCCCACTAAAACCCAAATACCAAAAGTGGGGACGGTTTGTGAGTGATAGTGGAGAGTACTTAAAAAGTGCGGCGTCAAGATTTGGCTTTTCATATCCAACTAAGTCACGGTCGTAGGCTTCATCATCGAGACTCGTTTTTACGAGCATCATCTTTGAGAAAAAGCTTCCCCGCGGAAATTTTATAAAATAGTTTTTTAAACGGTTTTTGGCTTCTTCGGTATTTTGATCGTGATAAGAAAGCATTACAAGTTCTACTAAGGCTGCTTCTGTCCACTGATTTTTCGAAAAAGAAAGCTTTTCAAAATAGCGCTCTGCAAATACTTTGTTTCGGAGTGCCTGATAACACAAGCCTTGATAAAAATGATTTGTGGCGCGAGAAGCGGCTTTGTCTTGGGCGTACTTTAAATACTTTAGGGATTGCCTCGCTTGCCCTGTGTGATAGTACGCAACACCTAAGATACTCCAAGCATTGAAGTCCTTGGGATTCCTCTTCAGATACCCTCTTATTATCTTTATGGCTTGGTCGTATTTTTTAGATGACAAAGCTGCGCTAGCTTCGCTCGGAATTTCCGCAAAGCAAGGGGTTGCGCACAGCAGCACACAAATGAGGCAGATGGCCTGGTAGCAATATTTAAAATTAATAGTCATCTCCTAAAGTATAAAATCTTTAGTGTAAATAACATAGTAATTTATTCATCAGTCTCTGCAAGATTTAATGTCAGTCGTATATAATAGACATCTGGGGGGATTAAGCATGTCCCAAGAAGAAAAAAACTGGGTAGGGTTACATTTGGCTGGCGTGAATACAGCTAAGTCTGCTGTGGTTTCCTTCGCCATTAGAAATGGGATTCCGGAAGTCGTCCGAATGATGGATAAAGTGGGTCCCCTAGGGAAAGTAACTGCCGATGAAAGACTTCTTGAGATTATCTCCCAGTGCCATCCGTCAGATGTAATTTTTGTAGATGCACCTTTAAGCTCTCCACCTTGTGTGAGCTGTCTGGAAACTGTTTGTCATGGTGCTATGTCTTGCAGCGATATCAGGGTCGCCTATATTTCAGCGTTAGCTCAAAAAGCAGGTGCTCGGCGTCGTCCAGTAGATCCACAAGCTCATAGGGTTTGGGATGTGCTTCAAATGAAAGATAGGAGATTTGTAGATCCTACTTATACATCAAATCATGCTCCTTTAGTTATTAGGGCACAAGTGCTTGAAAAGCGACTTCGCCTTATGTATCCCCTTGTGCGTTTTAAAGAAACCCATATCTCCTTGGCGCTGATGCGCATGGCTGGCGCATTAAACATGTCATTAGGCGAGTTGAAGCAATTTCGAAAATTTGAAAATGGTGTGCAGATTCGTCAAAAAATAGTCACTTCTATGCTTGAAAGTCGCTTAGCAAAACTGTCGCCAAGTCAGTTCGAAAACGTATCTCATTCCCTGGAAGCGTTTTTAGCATTTATTTCTGCATGGCTTTGTGTGCAAGACTATCTTGAGCGCCTTCAGCCAGCTCCTCGCCAGTATCCTGCTGGCGAGTCGTGGGTATGGCTGCCAAAGTAGAGCTACCTCTTTTAACGCTTCTTGTTTTTGCCGATTCTCTAGTTTCTGTCGTTTTTCTGGTTTCTCTAGTTTCTCTAGTTTCTCTAGTTTCTCTAGTTTCTCTGGTTTCTCTGGTTTCTCTAATTTCTCTAGTTTGTGGCAGTCAAGTATTTGATTTCAATCTTGGACCCTAACGGGGGATTGTAGAAGGTGGAAAAGGATACCGAATTTTGCTCGGCTATATAAGTCCAATATTTGGGGTTCAAGGCATCTCCATCGACATAGATTTCAATCGTATTTTTTATGACATTGCTATCTATAAGTTTGATTTGACTGATTTGTGTTTTAAGATTGCTGGCGATTTTCTTTAGCAAAGTATCCCATTTTTTGGAGCATATAGATTCGATGTTGCCTCCCGTTGCTTTAGCAGCAGCAATGTATTGAGTGCCTTCTTCGACTGGGCTTCCAGAGGGACTCGAACAAAGAGCACCATTATTATCGCGCGTACCTGTTATTGCATTGACAGAGAAATTTCCAGGTCCTTTGACCGCTTCCATATCACGAATATAGTCGCGATGGTCATAGCGCCAGTTCGTGAGACCTTCTGCGACATAATTGATATTGGAGGATTTGTCAAAAAGCCCTAGCCCAATGCCGTCGTCTTCTTCGTCTGAGACTACGATTACAGAAAGAAAAGCGTCTTTTCTGATGAACGGTTCATTTAGGCCTAAAAGTGATTTTTTTACCGCTTGATTGGCAGCACTAAGGCCATGTTCAAATCCAGATCCTTCCACCCCTAGGGATTTTGCGTAGGAAGTGAATTTAGATAATACATCAGGGTCTGTTCCTTTAAGGACAGTTCTTCCTTTGTCGCCGACAAACGAACCGCGCAATCGGGTCTTAGGGTTGCGTCCACTCATGGTCGGACATTCAGGTGTGACCTTTTGGGAGCCATCACTTAAGGATTCACAGACATCAGTCGATGTCAATGCCGTCTGAAAGCGTATATTTAGGTTTTGTAGTCCAGCTACGAATTCTTGAAATCCCTCCGCAAGTAGGGTCTGTTCCTCAGCCATGGAATTTGAAGTATCGACTACCCAGAGAAGGTCAACTTCTCTTTGGGATTTCACTATAGATGTAGTTAAACCAGCTTTTGTGTTTGGCGGCAGCGGGGTGACCGTATCTGGAGTTGGGGCGTCAGATTCATTCTCGGAATTGAGGTTGTCATCGTGGTCTTTTACAGAGATCACGGCTCGATTCGCATCCGCAGCTTGGTCATTTGGCGTAACTCCGGATGGGCTATACAGCTTACTAGAACCGGAAAATTTTGGGTTGGAATCTTGTCCACATGCCGTAGCGAGAAGGAAAATGCCCGAGACAACGATGGAGGCCGTGCTATTGGAACCAATACAAGAAACACCTTTTTTAAAAGTCATAACCTACCTCTTTTCTCTAGTTTGGAGGTGCACTATTGACACCGTCCAATAATGATCTCTCGGAGCACTTTTTAAATTTTTAGGGAAAGGATTTACCTGGGGGAATTGCTTGCAATATCATGGACATGCAGGCACATAAATTCTTCTATTAAATGTTACCAAATTATTCACATTTAAAATGTAAAGCTCTAATGCAACCGATTTTCCAATATATTCTACAATATTACTAGATGGTTAGTGGTGAGTGTCGGATGGGGAAGTCATTCATCAGCATGTCACGTCAGATGTAAAAGATGTTTTCCATAAGCATCTGCATCTATAAGACTCATATGTCAGAAATAGTTAATTTCTTTGGTTCCAAGGCAGGTATGCCGTGGGGTGGGGAGGAGACTTATTTTTTAAAGAGTGTTTTAGGCGTTTTTTGTAACAGCCTGTTTTTAGAATGTAAACGTTGATATTTTAGGATTGAGGCAAGCTCCCGCGGGGGGCAGTGTTTAAGGGATTAAAATAGTGACCGAATTAGGGTTTGGAGGCATGTCATGCGGGTTGTTTTCTACGGCGCTAGTGATCGGGGACGGGTTCGTAAAATGAACCAAGACTCTATCATTTTTAGCGAGAAGCTGGGGTACGGCGTCGTAGCTGACGGAATTGGTGGAAGACCTGGTGGTGATAAAGCTAGTGAGATTGTAACTCGGACAATAAGCCGTGTAATGGCTGAGCCACATGAGATTCGCTATGGGGAAGTGACAGCGTATATGACTTCGCTTGTTGATAAAGTAAACCGTGAGGTGAAACAATTTGGCACAGACAATCCTCAGTGGCATGGCCTAGGGTCAACCATGGAGTTTCTTTTCTTTTCGGGGGGAGAGCTTTTTCTTGCGCACGTGGGAGATTCACGCACTTACATGGTGAGTGGGGGAGACATTTATCTCATCACCGTAGATCACAATGTTGCGACTTTTCAGCAGCGCGGACTCGTAAAACATCGTTTAAACTCTGGGGTTTCCGGGTCAGCATTAACTAGGGCGGTTGGGCTTTTGCCGACAGTAGATGTTGATGTCTATTCGAAGAAACTGGTTGGAGGTGAAATTTTTATAACGGCTAGTGACGGTCTATTTGACATGGTTTCAGATAGCAAAATCTTGCAAATAGTTTTAGATGCCAAAGGGCATTTAGAAGGCGTTTCTGAGAAGCTCATTGCTGAGGCTAACAAAAATGGTGGCCGCGACAATATCACCGTTTTGCTATCGCAGGTTTTCCAATGAGCCGCTATCTGATTCGAAAGCAAAGTTATAGAATCCTTGGCCCGATGACGCTACAGGAATTAAAGGTAGCTTTAGACAGTTTGGAAGTTACTCTCTCTGATGAAATAGCTGCCAGCTTGAAACCATGGGTGTTTCTTGATGATGGCCAGGCCATAAGGAGCCATTATCCTGAGGTCGTTGCCATTTTGGGCAGGGGAGAAGACTTCTCGGCAGTATCAGAAAGTATGAATCTATCAGTCAAAGGGAAGCGCAATGAGTCTTCTAAAAATTTCAAGCGTTATCCCGAAGGTAAAAAAAGAAAATTCGGTACCTTAGCGATTTTAGCGGTTGCCCTGGTTAGCTTGCTAGTGATAGGAGGATTTACCTTAGGCTATTTTCAAATTACCAAGAAGGTAGTCGCCCCATTGCCGACTAACAAAACAGCGAATGGGGCGAGTCTCTACAAGGAAATCTTTGTTAGATTTGGTAGTGATTGGCAATCGGCATCGGATTTTGTTTTGAAAAATCAAACTGAGATTCTCAGCGTGCTTACTAACGAACCTGCCTATGGGGAGAAGCTCATTCCCTATATTCGGCTTCAAGCGTTTATTTCAGGGGGAGGATTCTATGAAGGAGTTGACTCAAAACTAATATATGGAAGTCATGACTCCACAAATTGTCGTGTGAGCGAATATAGAAAGCTTTGGAAGTCTTCAGAAACCTCATGGAAGAAACATTCTAAGCCAGATGCTTGGATGAAAATCTTGATGACTCATAAAAATTGGCTACAAAGTCGGTGGACTGAGGGTTGGATTTTGCCTAAGACTTTTGAAGGAGCCTGTTTATTTTTAGCTGAAGACGCCTTTTTAAGTCTTTATGGAACAGAACCGCTTAGCGTGGAAGGCGAAGCTGTCAGAAGGCGACTTAGCAGACTCGCAGGACTGCAGTTGGGCGAGGACTCTCCTGTGAATCTAAAATCAGACCACCCCTTTGATATTCTGTCTTGTCTAGAAGACGCAAAAATGGAGAAAGAAATTGGTGAATGCTTAAAGCGAAATAAAGACAAAGAATGGCGCATTGTGTTTCAAACGGCAGCTGATGTAAACCGAATTCATAGAGGGGACCTGCCCGCACAAGAACTCGCCAAATATTTTCCTTTTACTCAACTTGATTTAGGCCCAGAGCGAACCATTGCTAGCGAGCTCAAATCGGGCAAATCTCTTGTCAACTCCCTTAAAATAGCGCAGGATCAGTTCCCACAATTTGTAAAAGACTAAGTCTAATCTTGTTTAAGATCGAGATCTTTTCTGAGATCTTCAAGTTTCATTCGGGTCGATTGAAGGCGTTCCCTCATGACCTTAATAAGCTCATAGCCTCGTTCTACTTCAGAAACCATTTGATCCAGGTCGATATTGCCAGAAGAAAGGCCTTTGACTATATCTTCAACATTTTCAAGCATTTTTCCGTAAGTTTGACTTTCCATTGTGTAACTTCCTTTCGCTGAGTCTATATTTTGTGGGAATGGGCTGGCTTGGATTTATCAATAATTTCTTTAATCTCAAGCCGCAACAAACTGTGTTTCAAGCGAGCATTGAGCTCATCTCCCGGTTTAAGTAGGTAGGCGTCAAGTGGCGTGTGCGACGAAGATTCCAGTCTGGTCCAGCCCTTTTCAATCCAAGGAGAGGGGTCTTTTGCATTTAATGCGGATTCAAGGCCTTGAATCTCATTTGTAATGCGTTGCAAATTGGTTTCGACGGATTGATCTAGTTTGGCCCCCCATGATGTATACGATAGTTCTAGTTGACCCAGTCTATGAGTCGTAGCTTTTTCAAGTTTAACCAAAGCTTCATCAACAAGAAATTTACCGCGATGGATTTGTTCAAAAGAGGTATGAATGAGTCCCGACTGAGCTCTTAGCATTCTTTCATTCTCTCGATCTAGTCTCACTCTCACCGCCATGTCAATCCTCTCAGGTAACTGAGTCAATAGCAGGTGTGCTTGATGGGCACGGTGCTCTAAAAGCCCAGCAAGTTGATGCGTTAACTGACCCATGCGTTCCCGCATGGTTCTCATACATGCAAGTAAAATTTCAGCCGCTGCTGTAGGAGTTTTTGCTCTCAAAAAAGCGATCTCTTCAGCGATACAAAGGTCATCTTGATGCCCTATGGCAGCAATTACAGGTACCGGGCAAGATGCTATGGCGTAGGCCACTTCACGGGAGTCAAACCATCGCAGATCTGCCAAGGAACCTCCTCCGCGTGTTAAAACAATGACGTCAACATTTTTAGTTTGTAATTCTTTAAAAGTAGTGGGCAACTTACGAGGCACCTCCTCTCCCTGCATAGGGGCTGACATAAATACGATTTCACCGGGGAAGCTACCTTCCACAAGTTGATGAATAAAGTCACCTAACGCACGAGAACCGCTGGCCGAAATGAGTCCTACTCTGAGCGGAAAACTAGGGAACGGTCGTTGCTTATTGGCCACATCAAGGCCTTTGGCTCGTAACTCTCGAAGGAGCTTTTCTCTATTTAAGGCGAGGTCGCCTTTCGTAAATTCTAAATCGATATCTTGTACCGAGAGGCTAAGCGACGCTCGTCCCTTATACACGCTTATCGAGGCTAGTACCTTGATCTTCAGCCCATCTTTCAGGATTTCCATGAGAGGATCTCTGCCGTATTTTTTGCTTAAGGAAGCTAATGTGTTCCCCCAAATGGAAGCAGAAATCGTCGTCGAATGGGCATCATTGGCACCAGCAACCCCTTCAGCAAGATGGAAGTAAGCTGCTTGTGCCTTAAAGCCGAGATTTTGCACTTCACCTTGAATCCAAATCAGGCCTGGAAATCCCAAGGCAACCACGCTGGCAGCTTTCTCGAGGACTTCGGAGACCGTAAAAGCGCTCTTATCGGAATTTACAGTGAGCTTTGCGATTGGGGTTTTGCGAATGGGCATGGATAATGGGACCAAAAGGGGGTCTTTTTCGATAGCTTGACCTTCTGGTTGGTCGGACTGCAAGTCGTTTGGATCACTGATACTTGCCCCACCTAAAGATTCACAAAGTTCCTTCGTCTGGGTCCAGATGTCGTCTCGAAATTTTGTCTGCCATAGTTTGAGTTGAGGATTAAAAACGGCACCTAGGCGCTTTATCGCCTCCCGATGGGGGTAGGTGTTGCCGAGAATCAAAATCTGATCCCCTTGTTTTTTACAATGAACGCTCAAGTTGCGGCCTCCTTTTGAGGATCTAATATGGATTTAATGCCGACAAATGCAAAGGTTTCATTGCCAAAATAGGTTTTTTTATGCAAAATACGCCTTTGATTAATTATTACACAGGAACACTCATGGCCGATATATCCCTAGAAAAGCTTGTAGACTATGTTACTCGTGCTGTTAAGCGACATCCTTGGCATGGCATTTCGCCCACCCAAGGCAATGATGCGAGTTTTGCAACAGTTAATGCCTTTATTGAAATCGTACCGTCTGACACAGTTAAGTATGAAATAGACAAGGAGTCAGGTTATTTGTCCATCGACCGGCCCCATAAGTTGTCCAATATGATGCCTTGCCTTTATGGCTTCGTTCCCCAGACTTTTTGTGATGAACATGTCGCCGCAAAGTCAAGATCAGTTTTAGGTAATACTTCTATTGTAGGTGACGGAGATCCTTTAGATATCTGCGTGTTAACCGAAAGGCAAATCACCCACGGCGATATCTTGGTGCAAGCCCATGTAATTGGGGGATTTCGCATGTTAGATGGCGGCGAGGCTGATGACAAGATTATTGCTGTTCTTAAAGATGATCATGTCTTTGGGGGCTTTACTGACGTGAAAGAACTTCCTGAGTCAGTAGTCTCACGCCTCAGGCATTATTTTCTGACTTATAAAGAAATTCCTAATGGGACTTCCAAGCCCAAGGTGGAAATCACTCACACCTATGGGAGAGCAGAAGCCATGGAGGTTTGTAAACTTGCTTTTAAGGATTACCAGGCCAAATATGGAGTCGCTGAGTTAAAGAATTAGGAACGAAATTCTGCTGGAAACCACAGCTTATAGTGTGAAATAGCTAAAAACATAAGATTTTTCCTTGAAAGTGCCTTCTCCCGATTAAAGGTGAGTGGCTTTCTTCAAAGTCTATCTATATAGAAGTTTTTGCAGCTTTTATCTAACATAATGATGCTTTGCACGGACGCCTGGAAGGCGTCTTTGTGCGTCCGGTATGGGTAGTAGCTAATCATGAACAAGTGATCTTGGCCTAGAAAGGAGGAACAAGTAGGCGAAGGCAAGGGTGTCCGAAGAAACATCGCATTCCATTCTGCGACAGCGGACATAAGGTGAAGTCGCGCTAGCGCGACAGGCACCATGG
>CAIMVM010000228.1 GCA_903844895.1 uncultured Pseudomonadota bacterium | reverse complement strand
GCTGCCGCGTATACCAAAGCCAAAGAGCGTGGAGGCTACAAAAGAAATATCAGTAACTTCTTAACTGAACTTCAGCACATACGGCTCGCATGCACCAAGAAAAAGAAAAGCAGTACCTTGAAATACGAACTCGAGTCCATAGCACCCGACCTGAAAGAAACTGCTAAAATCTTGAACATCTCCAATCAGTCTATTAGGCCAAACATCAATTCCAGTGACTACACTTAGGATCTCTTGAACCTGCTGTGCTGCAACGCATAGCAGGTTTTTAACCATAGTGATTTAATAAAGTCGCGCTAGGGGGGTCTGTCTTGCTCTTGAAAAGGTAGGATGAGGTGAGAAGCGTAAAAAGTTGGTGTCATAGCGCTTCATTAGTTTTTTAAACCAATACATTGCAGTCGCCCCTCTGAGAGGCCAAAAGCCCCTAAAGAATGCGCGGGCATCAAGGACTAAACATCCGGTCCAAAATAGTCTGGCTCCCAAGGCCTCCCTTTGATACATAAGTTCCAACAAGGAGACATGGCATATGCTAGAGACAGTAATCAAACAGTTGATGGGCAAGAGCAAACAGGACGGATTTTGCACGCAAATTAGAACTGAAGTAGGAAAATTTGAGCTAAAGGTAGAAGGTGTCGGCATGTTAAAGTTACCCATCTCGCCAAAGTCGGCAAAGTCACTCCTATCCGTAGCAAAGCCAGCCAAATTCGGCAAAAAAGACAAAACCCTATACGACCCTTCGGTGCGCAACGTATGGGAAATTGCGGCAAACAAAATCAGCATTGTCACTCCCCTCTGGGATCAGAAGCTCAAAAGCGTCCTTCAAACCGTCCATAAAGATCTCAATATGCCAACAGGAAGCCACCTGTCTGCCCATCTTCATAATTTACTCCTATACGAAAAAGGGCAATTTTTCGCCCCTCACCAAGACACTGAAAAATATGACGGCATGGTGGCCACGCTTGTGGTCATACTCCCCTCCAAGTTCAGCGGTGGTTCCCTTAATATCGACCAGCACGGTGACAAACGCACATTTGTTGCCAACCACGACACGAGGACTAAGCTTACCTATATAGCATTCTATGCAGACTGCCACCATGAAATCACCAAAGTCACAGCAGGACATCGCATCGCACTTACTTATAATCTAGTGCTAGAAGGAGTGCCTAAGCAACTTTCTAAGTCACCAAATATTGGGCTATCTAAAAGCATCAAAAGCTATTTCGGCCCAAGGAATAAATCTTGGCACCAATCTAAGCCCTGCTGGCTCGTCTATCTCTTCAATCATCAATACACACAAAAAAGCCTCAGCTGGAAGGGCCTCAAAGGTGCTGATCGTGACTCAGCAGCTCAATTTCTTGCGGCAGCCAAGGAGCTCGGACTCGTCGCCCATTTAGCTCTTGCCGACGTCCATGAGTCATGGTCCGTAGAAGAAGACTTCGATTTTAATTATAGAGAGTCTAATCGCTTCTGGGACCATGAAGATGAAGACGATGAAGATTACGATAATGACACAGAAGAATCCTCAGACGACCCAGAAACCATGGAGGGCGAAGAGCTCATCCTTCATGAAACCACCCTCCGCCACTGGGTGAGCGAAGATGGAAAGCGTTGTGATTTTAATCCCAAATACGTCAATGATGAAATGGTTTGTTGGTCTAAAGCAAATGATGCCTTTAAACCAACCAATACCGAGTATGAAGGTTACATGGGAAATTATGGTGACACTTTAGACAAGTGGTATCATAGAGCGGCTATCATTCTTTGGCCTAAAACCACCGACATCTTGAGCAGATTCGAATTAGCGCCAACATCAGTGTTGAAGGCTCTTTCAGAGCAATTAAAAGAAGATTTAGCAAATGGCCAAGATAACTTAAAGTGTCTCGCTCCCCAACTTAAAAAAATCAAAACAAGTGAACCCTCAGAAACACGCTTAATATTTGACCTAGCCGTGAAATCTAAAGAACCCAAATTGGCAAAAGAAATTCTTTTGAGTTTTGATCTTGAGTTAATCACAGGGAAGAATCTGACAAAAATCGTCCCACTTATCGCGGCTTATGGGGAAGAATGGTTTATCGAAGTGCTTCATGGCCTATCTAAAAAAGAATACCGCAGTCAAAATACAATCAACGATCTAAAAAAATTAGCTGAGGCATGGAATGTTAAATACAAAAGTATTTCAAAATGGCTTTTGAGCTATCAAAGCGAGCGAATTATAGCCATAGACAAAAAGCGGCAAAAAACATCTCGAAGAGATTTCCTTGCTCAAGAACCAAAACATATGAAGTTGGTATCTGAACTTCTACAAGGAGCTGCCCCGCATGCGGAAATAGCTTCAAATATTGTCAATCATATAATGAAAAACCAAGAAATTTATTCGGCAGTCTCGACAGCCCAGCTGTGTTTGGAATTAAGAGAGGCAGGTTTTCCGTTAAACCACAGGAAGACTCTCGAGGCCACGACCATAGAACGCCTGACTCAAATTATCGCTGCGAAACGCCCGGCAAACGACTGGACGATCACAACCATGCCATCCTGCAAATGCCATGACTGCAAACACTTGAAAGAGTTTTTAGCAAGTCCTAAACTCCGAACCTATAGCTGGCCATTGGCAAAAAATCGCAGGCAGCATATACACACTGTCCTCGAAGAATCCGCCTTGCCCGTAACTCACGTGACCCTTCGTCAAGGGTCACCCCAGAAGCTGGTTTTAACCAAGACCGACAAACTAATCAAGATGGAGCAAGCTGAAAAAAAAGCGGCTAAGGGCGCATGGAATGAACTTAAAAAGAAATCACAGTAAATTTTCTTGGTATGAACTCAGGCTCTGCTAAGTCTTAAGGAGTTTGGTTTCCTAGACTTAGCGGCGTCAATACTTGCAATTTCACTGTTTCTTGTAATATTGAAGATAGTGGTCTGCTGCTAAAATGCCGCACTTATCACTTTTGGCGAAGATGGTAAACCAATATGGCGCCCCCAAAGTCATAAATGTTTCATAAGAAACGACATCATCCTCATGAAAAAAACTGGTCTTCATTTTTTCCCGAATCAAGTCTTCTATTGCAGGGCGTCTTGCAGACGGAAACACGGAATAGTCGCCAAAGATATATTGTTCACCAAAAGCACGCATTGGTCTTGCAAAAACAAGACAACCGTCCATGGTATCTCCTCGTAAATCTAATCCATGATTTAGCTTCCACTGCTTGCCTGTAAAAAGCTCCTTCAGATGGCATTCTTCCGAAGAGCTTTTAGTAATTTCAAAAATACCGAGTCTAGAATCAAGCGCAGCATCGAGAAAGGGTCTCAATTCGGGCCGATCCAGAGCAATTTTATATCCAATAGGTTTTCCACCTAGTGTTGTCGGAAAATTAAAATAAATCCATGAGAACAAAAGGATATCGTCTTGAAAGGATTCATCATGGCCGAATCTCTTTACGATATCATCAATACATTTTTTTAGGGGTTGAAACTTTTTATCAAGCGAATGGGCCGCGGCTAAAATTTGAACCATCAAAAAAGAATTCTGAATTGCGGCGATAACTCCGCCTTGTTCATCGTTAGCACGAATTTCTTCTTCAATTACTTTCTCAAAACTCTGAACCTGCTGCATAAATTCATGCGGAAGACTTGAAAGCTTTCTCCCTTGAGAATTCAAGTTTTCTAAGACGCCAGTTTTCGGTCGATCAAGCATTTTGGAACTCCTTTTGTGCGACATGTGCGACTTGCTCTAATTGAGATGCTTTCCGTTTTTCTTCCTTCTTACTAGCCTTTTCTCGGGCCCAATCTTCCATGGACAAGACCTTTAGAGGAAGGGCCCTCTTCTATCTTTCGAAATACAGATCCTGAATGAACACTGGCAGTGGATCCTTCCAAGGCTCTTGTTTGTGATTGTCGATACGTCCTAGCTTTTTTGGATTGAAACCAAGCTCCCGTGCCATTTGCACTTGGGCATGGCTCAAATGGTGCCGCTTTCGAGCTTCAATCCAAACTCTATATTTTTCCGGAATGGCCATTACATTAACTCCCCCAAGAGGATTTTGAGTTACCCAAAAAAATCTCTGCTTCCTATTCCCTTTTTAATCGACTTTTACACCTATATTTTTATCAAAACTCACTATAAAAATCAATATTGTGAAAAACCGACGATCTCATACATTTTAACCCATCGTTCAGATTTCAACCATATATACCCAAGGCGCGTCCTTGCTAAGGGCAACTCTTGTGAATTACCAAACCGCTAAAAAGTTCCTTCCGGATACACATTGCCTGTTTCAAGAACCATCCAGACCTTCTGAAACCGGCCAAGAGTAAGGTTTGCGATGTCTCCTCGTTTGAATCCTGATACTATCTTAGTGGTAAGCAATACAGGACCGATCTTTTTGCGCTCCTTTTGGAAATAGCCTCTCTCTCCTTCGGCTTCGAGAAAAGTCATATATCCCTCTTCAAGCTCTTCAGGCCGGCGTCTTTCCGCGAGAGTTTCAACGTTATCAATTACTCTGGTCGCCCATCCTTCCGGACTCGGGTTATGCAAGAGATAAAGGGCATCTTCAAGATCTCTTAAGCGTTTGATGTCACTCGACTTAGCTTTCGGCAGAGACTCCATAAAATCATCATAGCGATCTCTGCAAAAATATCCTTCCCCAAAACTCCACTCGATAAACTTCTTTAGAATTCCCGGTACTCTTTTCATCTCATCAGCAGGCAGCATCGCCTTTCGTGGTAAGAACCAGTCGAGAAAGACGGAGATAGCACCCCCATAAAATTCATCCCAATCATCGTTGAGCACATAGGCTCCGGATGGCAGCTCTATGCAGGTTGAGCCGTCGCCCTTAAGACTTTCCACAAAGAGCCAAAGAATACCCTCATATTGACGTTTAGATTTGGCTGTTAAGTTGAGGGATGAAATAAACCCAGCGGCCGCTTGGCCAATATTTGATGGGTGTACGGAAAAATCTGCCATTGCTATAAATCCTACCTTTCTTAATTTTTTTGAGCCTTCCACAGAAAAAGCCCTAGTTCTTAGGTGAAAAAAAGAACGCCACAAAATAAATCGTCCTTCCTATTTTTAGAGTTTGACTATCCATAATAACAAAGGCTGCGCCAGCACTCATGAAGTAAAATACTAATTCCAGTTCCGCCATTCAAAGCTTTTATTTTTTTATGAAATCCCCCATTGGGCGGGACCAAACTGCCCCGTTGGGTCCTTGATCAAAATTATAACAAACAAACGAATTCAACAGATTTTTCACGCGACTTTTTAAAAAAAACCACTATCAGAAACGCCTTTAAAAGCGCCTTTTTAAGATCACCATTTTTTTTCCCAAAGCATATCTCTATTAATTCTATTCGGATCAAAAGTGCTGGGATCAAAAAAACCTCCCAGCCATGTTTTGGTTGATTCATGTTCGACATCGTTAGGAGTTTTCATTTCCTTTAGCATATTATAGTAGCCGCGCAAGCCGCCGCAGTCTTCAGGAGGGCACGCGTTTCCCCCGCCGATACAAATTGGATAGCTATAGGTATTTTCCAACTCCAGAGCTTTTTCTAGAGTTACACTGTGTTCCCATCCATCCCCAAAATCATACTCGTAGGTAAATTGAGTGGCGATGGTAAAGACCTTAGATAACTTGATGGAAGCTGGCTTCACTTCCGAATCATCTTCAAAATCAAGTTCATATTCTGTATAAGTAACATCATCAATTAAAAACAGATAAAGATGGCTATTTTGCCAGCCCATAACGATTTGAATGACTTGATGGAGCTTTTTAAGACTAAAATTTGACGGCACAAGGACCCTACGCCAGATAAGAGGGCTGGACCCCGACAAGGCTATTTTAAGTTGAAAAATTCCTTCTGGTTCTATTCTCGATCTCATCCATCTTCTCCCAATGGGGCCTTTGCAAGGCCTTATTTGTTTCGAAAAAATCGTCTCCGTCCAAGAGACGGTCTATCACTTATTTGATAGCTCTGTCACCAAATTTTGGGTCTAAAATAATCTATAAATGGCAAATAAGCCTGAGTTTCACGCTATTCTGGACACTTCGCAGTGAAGTAGTCAGTTTATCGTGACAATGGTAGAGAGACTAGCGTCAGAAAATTTTCTCTGACATTTTCTCTGACATTAGAGTTATACAACTTTCCTTTTGGCATATAATCTCTGTGCCAATAATCGAGTATAAAAATTTTGATTGAGATAGATTCTTTCACAGCCAATCCATTAGCCCCAATCTGCAAACAGAGTTCATAACTCTTATTCTTACTTACTAATGAAGGCCTGGGAGATGACGGCTTTCGATATTTGGAGTATTTCCAAGGATCCACCTAGCCGCGAAGAAGTGGCAAACAAACCGCAAGCTAGAAGACGCTAGCTTGCGGAAGATTCAAGCGGCGGACTGGAATTAGGATCAGATTTCGAAAATTAGGTGATCAAAAATGGCTCCGAAGAACTGGCTGATGCATTTTCAATAGGCCTCTGAATTTGAAGTTTGGCTCCCTCGGAAGCTCCCTGATTAAAACTTTCAGCATCCCAAGACTTCTGTCGAGTTGTAGACGACTTTAGCGAAGGGTAGAGATTGCTAAGATAAGCATCGATTTTATCTTTGGTGAGGGCTATAAGGCCATTTAACTGATTGGTGCTTGAGGCCCCTTGACGTCTTTCCTTTTCAATCGAAGCCATTTTTTTATGAAAGCCGTTTAGTATTCCGACCTGATAGCTTAACCGATGTGAAGACTTCATGCCGCCCTTATGGGCTTCTTCCCAGAGACGATCGACTTTGTGAACTAAAAAATCAAAGACATACTCGGCCATGAGTACATTTTGCTTCTCACCAATTAGATCTACAGAAGCATAGTATTCCAAATGGTCTAAAGACCAATAATAAGAGTACACGGGCTTCACAAAGTAGAACTCTTGTAGAAGGACTACTATGGCTCTATCTAAAGATGTGTGGGCTTTGTAATTTAAATAAAGGGTCAATTTAACAATAGATGAAACGTCTCTGGAGTTGAAGTCAGGAGAGGACGTTCTCTCAATATTAAACTCAGTCAGTAAGTTTTGGGCTTTTTCCATGGCTAAGGTAGATTCCGCTAAATTACTGGATTCAGCCAGAGCAAAGAGACGATCAATTTTTCTAAGGACCCCTTTTTGACGTTCATCCAATGAATCAGCTTCTTCTTTCCAATGATGGGGCATGGAATCCAGATTTTTTTTGATAAATTCAGGAGCTAAACACAGCCGTTTGCAAGCCAGGTCAAACGCTTGATCCTTACCAAGAGTCGGGTTTCCCTCCTGATAGTGGCCGACTAAAGTTGATGCCAGTGCCCACCTGATCACGTTTTGAAGCATTTCCCATTCATACCCCAAAAAACTAGTTGGGAGAGTCAAAACACCCCCTTCCAAATGAACGCGGTCTGCCTTGGTGTCAAAAGTAACTTGAGGGTAATTTGGTTGAAGCCCTCTATCCTCTAGGATCTTCTTCATGGAAATCTCAAGAGCTCTACCTATGCCATAGATTTTTGCATCGGTTAATTTAAGGTTCTGGAAGTCACTTTTTCGGATGCGATGATGGTTGTAACTTTTCGATTGCGCCGAGTTTCGTTTTTTTAAGGTTTTAAAGCCAGACTCAATTTTAATTCCCCAATGCTCAATGTACGCCGCCATCATCTCTGTGGATGTTGGGATTTGGGTCTGCTGGGAACAAAGGATTTGCCTGGAATAATCCCAAGCTTCCAGAAGCGGTTTCAGAATCATTTGAGGCTCTGGGCTGGCAAAGGCTGTTCTAAAAAGTTTACTTAAAGCGCAGACTTTAGACTCATAACTTGGTGTTTCTTTTATCCAAATGGAAGCAATGCGCTTAGATGTAACTCTTAACCCCCTTGACTTCAATGTTAACGTGGTGCTTCGCATCAAGGACATCCACAAATTAAGGTCCGTCAGGAACCAAAGACTTGCGGGGCTTTTTCCAGAATTAATTTCAAGGTAAAAAGCCTCTATGTCATTTTGATTGTCTATGACCTTTTGATCAAATAAAAGGCGCACGACCTCTTCTTTCAATTGGACATCCGAGTTCACAACTAAAGCGGCATCATAATCTCGATGGGGAATGATGTAGGCGAATGTTGCCATATAATCCAACGGTTTGTTTTCTTTGATAAAAAGACCTGGCATGTCATAGACTTTTTTTGACATAAAATCAAAGCCCAACCCACTAGTTCGATGATCTTTACGGTCCTCAGAACAATCAAAGTAAGTAAGATATTGTTGGGAAACATATTTTTTAATCTCTCCATTAAATTCGATTTGATTTACGGTATGAGTTCTATCAAAGTCCCATTGAATGAGCGTGAGCCGCGCATCAAAAACTCTTTTGAGTACATCTCGATTCATAGGCTCGATGGAGCCTAATTTCGATTCAAAAAAAGGTCTATTTCTTCGTATAATGTCGAACGAATTCGAAAAGGTCTCGCGACTTAATTTTTTTTGACTGAATTTATCGAATTGATCGATAAGGATGAAAGCTTGTATACTGAGGTAATTAAGATCAAATAATTTCTTAATCTTATCTTTTATCCGCGGGGACGCTTCCGCTTTAAAGAGATCCCTATTAACATTTGGGATCATGGAGATAGTTGGCGTTTGTAAATTAAGAGGCTCACGGCTTGAAGAAACTCCCGGGCTTCTATTAGATAAAGCGCTTGCGTTAAGCCCTTGGTCGATACAACACTTCTTATATTTTTTTCCTGAGTTACATGGACACGGGTCGTTTCGGCCTAATTTCATGCGCCACTCCTAAATCTCGCTCAGTTAGACTACGAAAGTTATGTAAGGTTTCATATAAGATGAACTTGGTCAAGGATGGCCTTCGATCTATGGAGCAAGCAGGCGCAGGTCTAGGCAGAAGAAATATTTAATAATAATATCATTAACTTATACACCAGCAAAGAGGGCTATCATGCCCCTTTTAAAGATCCTCTTAACGATTAACTTGCTTGGAAGGGCTCCAAACAGATAGCAAGTACTGAGATCTCAATCTTTTTTTGAAAAAAGTCTATACAGATACCGATGTGCCTAAGGATACCTACAGATTTAGCCGAATTTAGGCCGTTGAACCGGCCGGCTACTGTAAGTATTCGAGCCTTTCAAAAATAGGGTATTCGGCAGGATTGGTGGCACTTCAAGCAATAGGCATGCGAGTTTCCAAAAATCGGAAAGCCACTGGGCACCATAGTGTGTGGTTTGAAAAATAAAAAGGCTCATGCCTGGCAAAATAGCTGCAACTGAAATCACCGCAATAGGTTTTTTTGAGCGTTCGATGAGATTTGCGGCTTTCTTAAGGAGCCAGGGATATAAAGAGCTTTTTAACCGCTACATGAAACTTACGCAATCTTGCGCATGCAAGCTTGCCGTTCATTTCCCAATTCATCGATGCTAGTTGGCCCCTTGGAAAAACTCCAAAGATCCAGAGCCGTCATCTCCCTGGGCTTCAATTCGGACCTAGCTGGCCCTATTTTTACTAAATTTCTTAAATCCCATGATGCATTTAAGTTTCTATCAATTGAAATCCTCCATATTCTTCTTCAGTAAGAAGAGCACATTTCAAATCCAGATCTGCTTTCGCCCATGAAAACTCGTGGTTTTAAAGCATTTCAGAAGCGTTTAGATCTGAGGTTGCAATACTTCTATACTGGCTCGATTGGTAGCTTGACATAAAAAATTCGTTTGAAAACTGCAGCTGACAAAAACCATACAGATGTATTGCTTTGCCGTCAAGTTTTTTTTATGTTCTTTTGAGATCTTCTTCCCGTAATGGCCTTCAGAAAAACATTGATGGTTTCTAGAATATCAAATGGGACAAGCTGTTTATCTGATAGGTTTCTGTCCAGTTTTCCCCCAATCGGCACCCTCGTGATTACAGGCCGTTACAAGACGAATGATCAAGATTGCATAAGTTTTCGACTAACTGTTTCAGCCCTAATGATCTCCTGATAGGCTATCAACCTAGGACTAAGGCCTCGCGGGTCAACATAGCCAGATAGCTTATCCGTAAAATACGGCATAATTAAATTAGTTAGATAAATCTTCTTCAAGCTGAAAAAATTGAAAATAGTTTCGCCAGCATCTGTTATCAATCACCAGTTACTGGAGATGGCTCTATCTCCCAATTTTAAAAAATGATTTGTAAGTACAAAGTCCTCGCCGACGAAACAATCTGCGAAGAGCGTGAATTTTGCAGTGACTCTGACATCAATAGGAAAGCGGCTTATTTTATCTAAGAAAGTTAACTGACCTTGGTAACTTTTTCCGCACGTCTAAAACCCTACTTTTGATTATCGAGTAAATTACAAATTGCCGGCTTAGCATATGCGAACTTTAGAGTGCTGAGGGCCCAATTCTTAACTTCATGGCGAACAAAGTAATAGAACTACCAAGTATTTGTTCTATCACCAACTCTTTGCCAAAACCCCTGCCTCAAAAAATGGGACCGGGAAGGTGTAGAGAGTGAAGCTGCACATGAAATCATGGCCAGAGCTGGCCTTGAGTTTTGGGCTACAAAAGAACGTTGATTTGGTGATGATCGTCAGGCCAGAAATTGGCATTACGAAACATGCAATAGACCAGACCGCAAAAAATGTTTTTGCTGGTTTTAGCGAGGACTGCAATTTTTTTATTAGAAAGAATCAATTAGCAGTTGAGCTAAAAAATCAGGATTCATAGCTCTTTTCGGCTTGAAGAGTTTCAGCCAAAGCTGAAAACAGCTCAACGGACCATTCCTCTAGGTCGCCGTAAGTTTCTGGTTTGAGGAATGGTCTGACATCACTTTTTGCTTTTTCAAAATCGACCGTTGAAAATTTCGCCTTAAGGATGGAGATCGCCCCATCGATGGATAGTCTTTCTAGACCGTCAAAATGATTGGAATCACGCAGCTTAGATTCAAGATACTTGAGGTTAACTTTAGTTCCCCGCGCCGCATAGAATAGAAAATCATAGTAGTCTCGTCCTTTAACTCGATTTAAAAAATTTCTAGCAATAAGTGCATGAATTTTTCCCGCAAACAATGAGTCCTCGGTAAGCGTTCTCACCATAAATGGCGTAGGAAGGGATATCAGCTTTTGGCTAAGCTTTGCGCCGGCAGGATTTGACTTGTCAACTTCTAAGCGGATTTTAACCAATTGACCTTTAGGCGTTTTAGTAGTGCTCTTGCCGATTACAAGAAGACCCTTAGCAGTGTCGTGTTTTACAAATGCAGACTCAATAGGAAACTCAGGTCCTGAGCGCTTCTCTTCTATAGAGGCGTCAAGGCTAAATCTGGCCAACTCTGTAGAAATAGAGTCAAAATAGGGAGATAGTTGAAAATGGGGGTCAGGTGAGTGCAAACAAAAATCTAGGTCTTCAGAAAATCGGTCTAAATTGTAAAGGATTCTTAGGGCAGTTCCGCCATAAAAAGATGCTTTCTCAAAAAATCCCCCTCGGTGTAGGCCTAGTAGTGTCAGTTTTTGGACTATCTCGCGTAATGCATGGATGTCATCAAGTTGATGTTTCATAGGCCCATAGGATTTAAGCATCGCACGAATAGCATCATTCATGATCAGGTCCTCTCTGATAGGGCAGTTACTAGCTTTCTCGGGGCCAAGTTGCGGTAAAGAGGCGCAAGTTGCTTCAACTTTCTAAGGGCTAAGGTCTTTAAATCTGATTCTTCAATTCTTAACCCATCTATAACGTATTCTAAAACGTCCTTTGGATGGGCTGAAACAGAGCGTAGATTTGCCCTTGCAATGGTATCAAGTAGCGCCTTTTCACGGCTTGCAATGGACAGTGCCCGATCCGGTGTGATTTCTAGATCTCTACCCAAGGCAAACAAAGTCCTCGACTGAGAAATATAAGAATAGATCCCAGCCGGAGTTTGCATCTCTGTTGGGCGAGCGTCTACAACCGAAATATAGAGTTCAGTTGCCTCTGGTATAAGTCCATAGTGCGCAAGAGCCGTCTCAAAGGAAATGTAGGAGGGCCCGTAGATCAAGTTGGCAGCAACCAGTGGATCGAATGAATCCAAGAGCGCATAATGCCCCCTCCTCAAACGCATGAGGATTCCGCGACGGCATAGGGATTCTAAAGCTTTGAGTGGCGCCTTGTAATAGGGGGTTAAGGCCTCTACGCCATCCTTTGCATTAAAGACAGTAGGAAGCCTCCTCAAGATTTCAATATAGTCTTTATTATCGAACATTTATGTATTTCTGAATTGTTAGTTAACGAAATTTAAGTTCTTTTTCTTACAAGTTAAGATACCCCAGCAAGACCTAAAACTCAACTGCATATAAACGAACTGATTTTCGTTTGTATGCAGTTGAGTTTCCTCCTAACTTTGCTTTCACCTAACTTGGCCTCTTTCGCTTGGTACATGATTCGACTGACAACACTCCATATTTCGTCGACATTTATGGAGTATCATCTATTACAATCTTAACTCACTGAATAGATTGTGTTTAAACGATTCGTAGCCCGATCACGAAATTCTAGTTTCTTCCTTTTCGGAGCCGGTGGGACCGGAAAATCCACCTTTATTGAACGCCAGCTACTTCCTGAATGGCAGATCGAAGTGCCCGCAGATGTAGGCACTGGAGGAATATGGCATTCGGCAAAGACTTTGCATTTTGATCTATTGAATGATGATGTAGAAGAATCGTTTTCAATAGATCCCAAAAGACTCAAACGCGAAATTGCTAGTCTGAGCGAAAAACCCGATTAGGTAATTCTTGACGAAGTCCAGAAGGTCCCTAGTCTTTTCGATGTTGTTCATTCCACTATTGAAAGGCAAAAGATAAAGTTCATCCTTTTAGGTTCAAGTGCAAAAAACTAGAAAAAGAAGGAGTCAGCCTTCTTGGCGGCAGAGCTTTCGAATATCCGCTCATGCCCCTGACTGAATTTGAACTTGGTGATTCTTTTCGCCTAGACGAGATCCTAAATTACGGCTAACTTCCTCCGGAATTCTCGTTTTCTGAAAAAGACGACAAGGTAAAATTCTTGCGTAGCTATATTCCGTTCCTATGTAAAAACAGAGATACAGATGGAACAGCTTGTTCGAAAGCTTGATCCGTTTCCAGATTTTCTAGAAAATGCGACCCAAATGAGTGGTAAAATCATCAACTTCGCAAAGATAGCCCGAGAGGTTGGCGTAGAGGTCAAAACAACTCAACTCTATTATCTCGTTTTGGAAGAGACTTATCTGGGGCTAAGGCTTCCGAGTTTTCACAACTCCATACGTAAAAGTCAGCTTGTTTCGCCCAAATTCTATCTATTCGATATCAGAGTAAAACGAGCCCTGGAGCAGTCGCTGCATGGAACGGCAGTTCCAGGCAATTACTACTACGGAGAACTTTTTGAGCATTTCGTCATTTTGGAATTCGTCCGAATGAATCTCTACTGCGAAACCGATTATCGACTAAGTTATTTCGCCACAAAGGAAGGAGCTAAAATAGCTTTGGTTTTGAGTAGAGGAAATGAGAGCATTTTTATTGAAATTAAGTCCTCCACTTCCATCGATCCGGCAAAAGTCAGGAAACTGGGTACTATTGCTGGATTTCACGAGATTGAGCCAGTCGATTTCAGGTAGTTTGAGCCACCGGCCGACCGGACCAAAGGGACGCGGTATTGTGATTTCAATAGATCCTGGATATTTCGGCGCTCATACAAAAAATATTTTTCTTGGCTGCTTTGCTACTCTAGAATTCAGAAAAACTCCTTAGACCAAAGCCTAGACACAAATTCTATAAGATCTAAATGAAGCACACCATCTATGATTGAAGATCGCGAGGAGAGGTTGACAAGTATAAGATGGGAAAAATGTCCTTCTTCTTTTAACTTGATCAGGTGCTTATGATCGCGGTTTGACGTATGGACACTAGCCTTAACTTCAATCCCGACTCGGCCATCAATAATAAAATCGACCTCAACTCCTGTATCTGTTCGCCAATAGTT
This sequence comes from uncultured Pseudomonadota bacterium, assembly GCA_903844895.1. GTDB lineage: Bacteria > Bdellovibrionota_B > Oligoflexia > Oligoflexales > CAIMVM01 > CAIMVM01. Next base: position 12,333 of record CAIMVM010000228.1, on the reverse strand, counting down.
CAGTGGAAGATCTAAGTTGGAATAGGAAAGGTAAGCATTGATTTCAAGAGCAATGGCCTGCTCCAAAGCTGTACCCCAACGCTCACTTTGGGGTAAAACCTCCTTTATTCCAGCGGCTGCATTGGAAAGACCGCAGTCTGTAAAATAAAACTTAGACGTGGCCACTGGCTTTCGAGACTTGCCTTCAGCCCATGGCTCTATTTCTAATCCCAAGAGGGTATCGATAAGTATAGAAAAATGCTCTCTTAAGGTATTGGCTTTGACTTGGGCGTCACTGGCCATCTTTGTAAAGTTAATCTGTTGACCTGTGTAAATTCCTGCAACTTTTAAAAATCGACTAAAAGCTGGCAAATTTCTAACCCCAGCCTCTGTCTTAATTTCTTCATTTAAGTATGTATCGATATAGTCTCGAAGCTCGGCATAAGGCTCCTGACTTAAGTAGATTGAAGGAAGCCCTCCAAAGCTTAAATAGCGGCCAATATCAAATCGTTTTTCATTTATAAGCTCTCCCATTGTCAACGGAAAAAGAGACGCCCTGCGAGCTCTACCGCCAAGCATGTTTGCGCTTTCACGTTTCAATCTTCTAGCACTTGAGCCAGTCAACAAAAAATGTAGCTTTTTTTCTTTGTCGTTTTGAAGGAGCAAATGAACTTCATTAAGCAGTTCCGGTATACGTTGAATTTCATCAATGACGATCCAGGAATACTTCGAAGCTTTGACGATTTGTGGAAGTCGTGATGGTGTTTGACTGAGTTCCAGATATAGGTCTGATTGCAACAAACTCAATATTTCTGCTCGTCCTGAAAGTTGCTGATCGACTAGATAACTTTTGCCAGTTCCTCGAGCTCCAAACAGAAAATGACTCTTTTTCTCCATTAAATTCAGGATATTGAGGTTTCTTCTAAGCATTCCATACTCCTAATGTGAAAAAATGTCATAATTTCACATTAGCACAGTGGAATTATGAACTCAAAGCCTTAATTGCCAAGAAAGTTTTTACATCACCTGACCATGGCTGACTTCTCGAAAATATGATCTTTATCGAGTTAGTAAGACAAAAATTTCGACCTGGACTAAACCTTTTCTATTATGTTACGGCAGATGGCTATGAGGTTGACTTTTTGCTGAGGCAAGGGAGCAAAAATCATGAGCTTATTCAGGTCACTTGGAATATGAGTGAGCAAAAAACAAGAGAGCGCGAAATCCGGGCTTTGCAGCAAGCCGCTTCTGAACTTAACGTGCAAAAGATACGAATTCTCACATGGGATCAGGCTGAGATTTTACAGGTGGGTGATATTACCATAGCCATCGAGCCTGTTGGGCAATGGCTCGTGCAGCAGAATCAACCACAACATAAGAATGCCAGTTACTAAAAGAACTTGTGAGAATCCACGTCCCTATGATTTGATGATTTTTGATGCCATGAGTGGCCCCATCATTACGGCTTCAACATCACCCGATCGAAAGTTACTATTTAGACCAAACTCATCTCGCCCTCACCGCTCTTTAGTATTCTAACGGAGGCAAGTTCCTTGAGTCCAAAATAGGAACCTCCATCAAATGTCATTTGGTTCGGCCCTCGGGCAAATATGGAGCTAACTATACGTTTTTATGAGGAACTAATCATTAAAATATCGCCTAAATTTCCAAGAAATATGAGATCATTTTTCTTGGGCAGTTACACTAAAATTGACTACGTAGGAGAGTACAAAAAAGAGAGACGTTTGGACTTAGAGTTGAACTATGCCAAAGGCCTTCAAATTCGAGGTCTTTACTCGCTGGAAGCTTTGATCGATTTGCACACATGTTTTTTGAGAACTTTAAAACCAGCATTTTTGTATCGCAAAAATCATCTCTTAAAAAACAGGTAAAATATGTTTGGTGCCATGGCACCCTGTGGAAGCTCTTTAAACTTAGTGTGATTGCATGACCTAATTGATTTCTATCGTCACAATTTTTTGAAACCCATGATTTAGCCAGAGATTTACTTCATCCATAAGTTGTTTTAAATTTGCAGGAAGGCCTTTATGACGACGGAGATAATTTGCCCAGATTTGACTCATGTTGTCACTCAGCCAAGACGGTTCTAGTTGTGCCATGACGCCTCTTACTTCAAGTGTCTTTTTTAAAGTTGGCCAATCTATCTTGCCTGAATCCGATTTAGAAATACGCCATAAGTCATCAAAATCCTTCATCCGGGTATTGCCGCTACCGAAACGATGACATGCATCTATTTTGTCGACAATGATATTTTCCATGGTCACAGCAGCAATGTCGTGACCATCATCTAAGGTAGACGAAATTCGGGTGGAAATGGTTGGAATTGCGTAAACGATATCAAGGTCAAAACTATTTTCCTGACCTTCAGATGTTCTAAAACCAATGACTACAGCCGCAGCTTTTAGCCCATTAGTTTCCATAGGCTTAAATTCACGCACCGAAAATGCAATCTGATTTGACTGGGCATTGCACACCGCATCTAATAGCTTTTTTACTGTCGGGTGATCCTTTGTGGACCTTGTCACTAAATCGACATCCACTGTAGGTCTTGAGGTTTTTATATAAACCCAGAGTAGATTACCGCCTTTAAAGATAAATTCGTCACTAACCTGGTTTAGTCGATCGACAAATGTCATCATAACAAATCGAGAAAAAGCTGATGCACCATGTAAATTTTGTTTAGCGGCCCATGATCTAGACTTTTGATAAAAAGTTTCTAGTTTTCTACTCATCTGCAAGCTCCTGCATCACGGAACGCAGCACATCAGTTTTAAGAAGTTTGTCAAAGGCGCCAATAGCATTTGCATCGATTTTGCCTTTTTTAATATAACGTTTAAAAGCTTTCAAAAATATAGGACCACCTGGATCGATATGATAAGCATCACAAAGTGCGCGCTCCTTGTTGTAGACTTTGATGGGAACGCCATTGTAAATGATCTCCTCGATGCCTTCTATAAGCTTTGAATTCACACGATGAGCATTTATAAGTCTATTTCTAATACTAGAGTTTCTTGAAATATCCACATCAATACGGTCAATTCTTTCATCTGTAAGTCCATGAATAAATAATGCGGTAACATTTGAAATGACTGCTCTTGGATAGTAACGATATACAACCGCCATCGACGCCGTTAAAGGATCAAGAGAAGGATCAGCATAGTATCCTGATCCAAGCGCAATTAATTTGCCTTCGTCAGCAATGCGCCGCAGACTAGCCCCTGAAGCTACAAAGGCTTGGAGCTCCCGCGCGCGCATAACTCCATTTATTTTAATAGTTTCATATAGATCCAGTCTTTTTTCCATGTTTCTAAGCCTCTTCCAATTGATAATATATTACCACATTTTCATTGTTTTGTGGTAACATATTATCATACCGACTTCTTCACTCTCTTAAACTCAAGAAAGCTTGAAACAGAACACTAAGAATTCCAAACCTGATCAGGGATCTTAGCATGGGGTTAGTTTTGAGCTATTTGCAGTGATGACATTTAAACCTACAACCAACATCTTAATATCGCAAAAACTGCCCCTTCAAAAACAAGACAAATATTTAGGAGGACATGATGCTTATAGGAGTCTCGTTAAAATCAACTTACCTAAGATCTGATGACTTTTGGCGACATGAGTACCCCTACATGAAACTTACTCAGAAGTCGCCCGCTATTGGCCTATATAGTTTTTCAGAGGAATGATTCATCTGTATGCCATTCTATTGCGCAGAAAATATTATGTCATTTCTCTTGAAAATTACATTAAAGTTGCCTACGTAGGAGAATAACAAAAAGAGAGACGTTTGGACTTAAAATTGAGCTGTTGCCAAAATCCAACTTTTCCATAAAAACTTATGCAGCAGAGGAGAATCTTAAGTCACTCAGTTGTTTCAGGAAGAGTTCATCGTAATCTATTACCTGAACGCTTTCATCACCCAACAGCTTCCTAGTGGATCCGGCTTGGGCGAGCTCCATCGCCAAGCGCTCTAAAGCAAGCAAAGATTGAGATTTTGATATTTCCTGTTCCGAACGTAGAATCTTAGATACTTTTGATTTTTGACACCCCACAAGTAGGCCAAATTCCATTTGATTTACATTAAGAAAGACTATTATCGCGCGAACTTTGCTGGCACTGAGGGTAAAATCGGTATCTTGAATTGCCTTACGATAATTTAGCTTCAAAAAACTAAGGACTGCCAATCGATTTAAACGATGAATTTCTGACGCCGCAAGAGATCTACGACCTTTTTCCGAAATCCCCACTTCTACATCATCCACAACTATCGTTCCAAGAGGATGCTTATACTCATATTTAGATTCTTTAACGCGCTTTAACATGTTTTCTTTCTCCAACAGAAATTACGAGAATAAGCTGACCTGTATCGTCTTCCTCAAACTGGTTGACAAGCCTAACCGCATTTCCAAGTACATCCTTAGTTCTCCAGTAAAACCTCTCGCCTAAAAAATTAAGATCCCTGGTATCCTGAAATCTTCCCGGCCCTTTAACAAGCGAAAGAACTTCGGCCACCGACCATTCACGCTCTGGATGGTCAAGCAAAACATGCTCTTCGCAGACTTCAATTCGGTTTTCAGCACGCAACTTAAAAAACAACCTTTTTGCTTCGGTAAGCTTCACCCTCTTCCCTTTCTACAAGAATCCCTTCGGAGTGTCCACAGGAAACATTTAAATGCATGCTAATCTGCCGTTATAAAACGGCAAAAAACACTAGGAAACGTCTCCTTTCCTTCCAGCAATCCATCGCTCCCTTTCGATGGGTGCATTCAGATTAAAATTAGAAGGCTAAACCTGGACAAACCCATGAAGTAGTCAAGGCGAGTAAAATATCGCCGCCTGACACCAAGTTAAATGATGAAAATTTTTAAAATAAAGAGGAGGCACTTATACCCAAAAGAAAAAGAACGAAGGTGAGTGAGTCTACCGCTATGACTTTAGTCAAGAGAGGCCTGGTGGATAGGTCTCGCCCATTCAGATGCTCTTTCATTCAAAGCGTTAGGTTGCCTCAACTCATTCGGCCCTCATTGAGGCGGATTTGATGATTCCATCACGGTGTCTGTAATAGTCTGCTATGATAGCAAAGCCCCATCCGACTGTGCTGCGCCTAAGCCATCCCCGCCAAAATTTAGTTCCAAATTCGGAGTCTTCACACTCTAAAACTTAAATCGAAGAAGTAACCATGATTTTAAAAACTCTAAAGCCATCTTTTTTATACCCCAGATACCCTCTATTCAAAAATAGGTAAAATATTTAGAAAGCCATGGTACTTCTAGGAATCTCCCGAGAATCCACATCATAAAGATTTGATGACTTTTGAAGTCCTAAGTAGCCCCATCATGACTCCTCCAACATCACCCGATCGAAAGTTACTGTTTTGGCCGAACGTCCTCTCCCCTTCCCCGCTCAGTGCTGATTTACCTCGGGCAAGCTCTCCCATCCAAAAACGGGAACCACCATCAAAAGGCATTTCCTCTCCCTCATGAAATAACTCAAACTCCCTTGGAAATACCCCACCCATCAGAGTAAAACCTGAAAACCTTCATCCATTGCCAGTGCTACAGCTGTCAAAGGAATTGGCTCTTCTTTTGGAGTTTGATTTCATAATCGACAGTGCCAATTATAGGGACCATAGTTAAACCTCGTCCTGCTGTGTCATGGCAAGGGCCTGTCAGAGCTGGCTTTAACTCTAGAAAAAGAGGAGGACTTATGCCTTTTGGATCAGAAATTTTAGGCGGTATATTGGTCGGCCTTGGCATGGCGTTACCGCTCTTATAGGAAAGTCAGATTTCAGGAGCCAGTGGCTATGCGGCAGCAAGCTTAAGACCAAGTAATCCAAGCGGAAGAGCCGGTCTTTATTTTGTGGCAGGTCTCGTTCTAGCAGGACTGATTTGGCGGTATGCGGGAGGTCATCTCCGTGATGGAGGTGAGAGTCATCTCCGACTTCCAGCCTGGATTCTAGCTGGTCTATTGGTGGGATTTGGAGCCCGCTTAGGAGGCGGCTGTATTTAGAAAATCTTCAATAATCAACAAAGCAAATCTAAACTGGCTTGCACTGCTAACTTATGCCGTTAATTCTAGTTATCGCTGTCTTCACAGCTGCTCCGGCTTGCAGAAGTAATCTAAGAAGCTGCGCATGCGCTATGGGTTTTGGTATGAAGCTGTCAGCTCCAGACTCAATTGCAAACTTGTTATCGGCAGCAACGATGCGGTTTGAATGGATGCAAATAAGGGCCTTAGAGCCAAGGCGCCTCAACTCGGCAACGAGTTCAAAGCCATTTAAAGACTTTTTGCCCATGTCAACATCAGTGATTATGAAGTCATAGTCATGGTTTGTGATCGCTTGTAAAGCTACAATCGAACCATCGGCTTGAGTCAATTCAAACGCCTTACTTAGTTCCGGCGTTCTCATCATATGTGATGCAAGCGCACTTCGGTAGATGGGCTCATCGTCTACAATTAATACCCGCAAAGGACGACCAATGGATGAATGCGCGAGCAAGACATCTTCTTCCAATGATAATTCACCCTTATCGATACTTATTGAGGCTTGAATTTTTTCGGTTAGCAGCGTCAACTGCTTTGCTATGTCAGAACTGTGCTGCGGCAAACTTGCCGTGGTGGCATTGAGTTGATTCGCAGTAGGCAGCGTAAATAAAAACTCCACCTTGCCCTCAGGGTGTTCTGGCGTCTTACTCGATTCGCACCAAATCTTGCCGCCGTGAGCATTTACTACCTTTTGTGCAATGGCCAGTCCAAGGCCTGTACCGCCCTTTTTGCCGCTAGTAAAGAAAGTATCAAAAAGCTTAGATAGATTTTCTTCTGGAATCACAGAGCCAGAATTACCAATGCAAAAGGTAATCATTCCGTTTGATTCCAAAGTTTTAAACCACATCGATCCTTTGTACCTCATCTCCTGGAAAGCATTGTCCACGATGTTAGAGAACACTCGGCTTATTTTTTGGACATGAACATATGCCAAGTGAGTGTGTTCAAAGTCGTAAGAGAATGAGATTTTAGCGTCAGGATAAATTCGAACAACGTCCCCAAGAGTCGATTCAATTATAGATTCAGGGCTTACTGCCTCTTGTATCAACTTAACCGAGGATGACCCAATCTCCATTACGTCAGCAAGCATACCATCAACACCACTCATAGCACTGTCAATCTGGGGAACGACGCGAGACATCACCTTTTTCACACTTTCAGGATCTTTGGCATTGCCAAGCATCGCAAGACCGATACGCAACATGGAGAAAGGCTTGCGGACGTCGTGGGCTAACATTTGGGTGGTGCGGGCAATTGCCTCATCAGTGCGTGCTTGAAATTTAACTTCGGCCTTTTCTGCTTCGCTTAGGCGAATAGCAATTGCAAGCTCACCGATTTCGCGAGCAAGTCTTCGAATGACTGTAACCAGGCGCATTTCTTCTGACGAGCTGGGATTCTTAGGGCTCTGTGTCGTCTTGACCGTCTCATGATTTCTTACAGGATCGCTAAGGATCTGATCAGCGAGAGCTTCAATAGCAGAGATAGCTCGATCCAGGTTCGAAAACTCATTTTTCATCGTGTGTCGTACTGAAATCAGTATCAAGGAACAAAGTACTAGCAAGCTAAGGCTAATCAAGCCAATGACGTGAATAGTTGGTTCCACCCAAGCAGATCTATCCACAAAAAGATGGATAACACCCCAGCTAGTTCCCATCTCATCAAGAACCGCTACGGTCTCATGGGGGCCTTCGGTGGCACCAATATTGCAAATTTCGACGCCTTGCTGATTATTGACCCTAACCCCTGTAAATAAACCAGTTTCCAGCGCCATACGCATTGTGTTTTTAATTGGCAAGCTATCGGATGATATTAAATGACTGACGATATTATTTGGAAGTGATGCCCGCCAGGTGACGATTTGGCGAGACTGAAACGACTGAACTGTGACCCCGATACTGAAACCAGCAATAATAATTACTAATATAGACCCTAATAATGCTTTAGGAGCGATGGCTCGCATTAATTTTGAATAAATGCTACTTAAAGATTGAGAGCTCATAGTATACCTCTACGCCTTACCAATGCTGGAAACAATCCAAACATCTGCAAGACTCCTGCTGTTATAAAAAGTAAATTTTAACATCCGCGTTCATATACTAGGAAGTGCCTTCCGACTTCTTTTGCAATCAGATCAATCCTCTTCAGATTATGGGATTTCAATAGATCATCGTATTCGCTAAGTGTTCTCTCTTTGCCACCAGCTTGAAGTAACATATTGAAATCGTAACCTGCGTTCTTTATACGATCATCTTCTAAGGGGCGTTCTAAGACAATGATCTTTCCTCCTGGCTCAAGGTAAGCCAGAGCATTGCGAAGAATAAAATGGCTGGTTAAATCGTCCCAATCGTGCAAGATCCAGCCTAGGATAAGACAGTCAAAGCCTTCCATTTGTGTTGAAGATGAGGCTTTCTCGTGTTGAACTGTAAAATCGTGATAGAAACGTCGAATGATCAAATCATCCGCTCCACATACTGTAGTGCGAAGCTTTTGCAAAGAGAATTGGGTGGAAGGGTGATCCATTACCGTGAATTCCGCTGGTCTCAAAAAAATTGACTTGCATGCCAACATCACTTGGCCTATGCCACCACCAATATCGAGAAATTTTGTCGATCCTATTTTTTCCAAATAATCCGCTAGATCTAGGCTACTTTGCCAATTAGAGAATGCAAACGTCAAGGCATGAAGGGCCATCAGATCATCCGGCTTGTCGTAATGATCAAAAAGTCGAGATGAAGAAAGTTCAAAGGCAACATCAGCGACACTTCCACCACGCTCTAAACCGAGTAAAATACAGTCATTAGTCATTGCTCTACAAACCACATGTCTGTAGAAAGTAAGCGTCATCAAATTTGAAGCCTCAGAAAATAGATTTGGCTCGCTCTTATAAAGTAGACTTAGGGATCCAGCAAAAGAGATTATCTGATCGACATAGGAAATGATCGCCCCCAGTGAGCTATCACTTTCAATTTCTGAGTTAAGCCATTGTATAAGTTCCGTTTGAGCATACGTTTCGCGACGATGCTCAGTCATCTTAAAAGCTATTCCAGTTGAAGTTTGTTCGAGCACGCACATGCCTGATTCAATAAGAGCATTTAGCATTCGCTGGCATGCCTCTAATTTCCATCCGAAATGGGCGGCTAGATCTGATACATAAAAACGGGCCCGCACATGATCTTCCGCTGTTGTGGCCTTTAAGTACTTTTCAATTTGAGGTTTTGCAAAGTCCTCAATTCTAATAAGAACAAATATCCGCAAGTCATTGCGATCAAGTTTTTTACTCCATTTCTGGTAAGTCTCCAGAATAGAATCGTCTATTATTTGCAAGCATCACCTCGAGAAATTTTTTCAAGATAGGAAAATGAATTGGGACTAAGAAACACCCCGGAGAGATCATTTGGAATTTTAAAACATTTTTTTATGAAATTCACATCCCCAACATGATACATCGGTATCATGATAGACTCCTCGAAGATATCCCGTTCAAGTTCGCGATAGATCTCAAAGCGATCACTTAGATTAGGAAGTCCCATAGCGCGATGCAATAATTCAACATATAGAGGCTTAGTGTAAAAAAGAATAGATTACCATCGCCTGGCAAAAATCTTCTAAAAACGGCGCCAGCATCCCTTGATGGAAACAGAAAAAGTTCAATGTATGCACCAGTTTTGGGGTGACCTTCCCTAGGACTCATCTCTGCATAGCTCTTCTCATATTGAAAATTTGCCTGAAGCCCCACACTTGCCATGGCCTTTCTAATACGCTCTTGATCACATGTGGATGCACGTCCTATGTGTTCGTAAATGGTTACAATTGAGTCTGCCGCCGACAACTTGGGAAAACTAAGAGCCTTTTGTGTGGACGATATATTAGGTTTTTTGTTAAGGCTTCCACCTATACCGGGTGGGATAAAGCCAATTGCAGATGTGGTCCCTGGGGAGCACTGTTCGATCTTTTGTATGTCGCTAATTTGGCGGTGAAGCTCCTGCCTTCTATTTTTGTCTTTAAATGCTGCAAATTTTGGGTTGACCACAAGAGTTTGGGTAACAGACGCTGAGTGAAAGTGCTTATTATAGGCTTCAGAGTGAATTTTAGCTCCCGTGGAGGATAGATACATAGCCGCGACATCGACCGTGCCTGCGTCTAATGTTTGGGCAATATTTTTTTCATCGTAATAGCGAAAAGTAATTTTATCATGTTTCGCTTCTTTGGGAGTTCTCTTCATGAATTCGTTGGGCACGATTGTAGCCTCATTGGCCAATTTGGAGTCGACCCGGTAGGGACCACTTCCAATAGTTGATCCATTTGAGGCAATTTTGAATACAGAAACGTTCAGAGATGCTATTCGATACAAAAAACTACTTGGATCAAACTTTAATTGAAAAATCACCGAAGTTCGGTCCGTAGACTCCCTGATTCCCACAGCATTTGAATTGCCCTCAATACACCCAGCCAAATCATCTAGAAGGTCACGAATGCGACTTTCCTTCGAGCACAGAATCTGAAATGAACGGACGATGTCTGCAGTGGTAACATTGCTGCCATCAGAAAATTTATGCTTAGGGCGAATGACAACGCTCAATTCCTTATGTGATCGATCGAATGTCCATGATTCAGCTAATTCAGGGGTAATCGCACCATCCTCATTCAACTTAAAAAGTCCTTCATAGATGAGTGACAAAATAAAACGTTCCTGAGCGATAGCAACTTTTTGCGGTTCAGTATTTATGATAGGATTTGGTATGGCAACAAGCAAATTGTCTTGATCTAGATTCTTAGCCAGTGCCGAATTGGAAATAAAATAGAAGATCCAACTAATTATTAAGCCATAATCTCTAATTTTTTTCATGTGAGCGCCTCGACTATTTAACAAGAAATATATACCTTCGCGCATATCTTCCAATTTAATTGTATTCATGCAAAATTACCTTAAAATGGAGTTTGCCGTGCAAAGTAGTAGATCCAAAGGCTAAGGCTCGAAGAGACTTGGGAACGGCTGCCCTAGCGGCTACAAAAAATGTTGCTCTAGCCAAGTGGTGATTTCGGAAAGACCGGCTTTATTTTTGATCACTCTTTCGATTATAAAATCTTCCGCCTCGTCGGGATCAAAGTCTACCTTAACTCCATTCATCTCTAAAAAAATTAAAGTCGTTACTATAGCAATTCTTTTATTTCCATCCACGAATCCGTGATTGGAAACCAGACTTTGCAGCAATGCAGCTGCTTGTTCCGAAAGCGAGTTGTAATATCCTGTCTGCGGTCTTCCAAGTGCAGAAGCCAACAGCCCTGGGTCCCGAAGACCAAGACTTCCACCATCAATTGCAATCAATTGCTCGTGCAGTTTGATCACCTCGTCTAGGGTCGGGTATAACGTTGCCTTCACTTAGAAAGCCTTCTTACCAGTTCTCGGACGTTAGGATTACTCAACACTCGATCTGTTGCCTCAAGGAATACCGGACGTACGGCCACTCGATCTAGATACTGTTTCAGTGCTTCATTTACGACATCTTGTTTCTTGCGACCAGACTCTTTGACATACGAATCCAGTTTGTTTTTGACTGCTGAATCAATTTGGCTTGCAAACTTTTCCATAAGGATCCTCCCTTTGCTTACAAGATCCAATCGGTAGACTATCATGAAATATCAAGAAAATTCTTGAAATATATTAGACTAATAAATACAGCTAGTTGGGCATAGCGCCCCCTGAAAGCATGCCGCTAAGCTTTGGGGCTATCCGAAAAAGCTCGGTTCCGGAGGAGGGCAAAGCCCTTACTGGAGAAACCCAAAGCAATACCCCTTTATAGCCTTCGTAAGCTTTTGGGGTTTTTTCTTTTATGAAGTCGCCAAGCAAAGAACTTATCGGTAGCTGAACACCCGAAAAGCATCCCCATGAATATCCAACTCAAGTTGAACATGAGGCTTTATCTTTTTAAACCCGAGCCTTCTTGATTGAGAAATGCCAAATCAACGTCTTCCGAAAATCTATCAATCAAGCGATATGCCTTGGAAAGCGACGTCCCACCCTTAAAGACGAGGCGATCCGATATGTCTTTCGGAGAATCCTCAAACAAGGCCTTTAATACTCCAAACACGGCGTAAACTTTCCATAATATTTCATTGGAAACCCTAGTGTAGATACCGATCCTCCAGGGGCAATCGGACAAATCTTATTTCCAATTATCTATCGGCTAGTTACATATAAAACTTGACTTGTAATTCCAATTTTTGTAGTTTACCTGAGTGGGGGTTTATCCATTTGGGCACTAAGAAATTGCAAAATCGCTT
>CAIMVM010000227.1 GCA_903844895.1 uncultured Pseudomonadota bacterium | reverse complement strand
AGTCTTTAATAATGTTAGCCAGACGCAGTCAGTGCCGAGTTTTGTGGAAGGTGCGGGGCGGATCTACTTCTTTGGTACAGTGGGACTAGGTGCCCCAGCCCTATTGTCCTGGTAGAATCTGAGGGCCCTTTCTTTCTAAGAGGATGTCTAAAAAACTGCGGCACAAGGGTTTGAAAGTTATAATGTGCTGAAATGAACAAAAAGATAGAGGCCTTGATTGAAGGCGATAGGGCGATGGTGTGGGAAGCATGGACCAATCCAGGTCATATTACAAAATGGAATTTTGCAACTGAGGATTGGTGCTGCCCCAGCGCAGAGACCGATCTTCGTCTGGGAGGCAGATATAAAGCACGCATGGAAGCCAAAGACAGAAATTTCGGTTTTGATTTTGAGGCCACCTATAAAGTAATGGTTCCACTTAGTAAAATTGTTTTAATGATGACGGAGGAAGATACGCAACTACATAAATTGTAGCTATAGACAGAAAAACTAGTGTTACCACTATTTTTGACGCCGAGAAGGAAAATCCAGAAGCAATGGGGCGAGAAGGATGGCCGCAAATTCTAAATAACTTTAAAAAATACTTTGAACGACATTTTAAATGAAGTGGCATTTTGACTTTAGGGTGCTTTATTGTTGACGTAATTCAACGGTTGTTTACAGACTTGATCTTAGCGGAATAGCTCGTCTGTACAGCAAGTCGTAGTGTAGATATCCTTTCTGTTAGCGTAGTTTTTCAGTTCAGGAATCAAACTTTGATCCCTTTAGATGCAAAGGGTGGGCTATAGTTTGAAAAAAGAGCAAAATGGCTATGAGGCTTTAGGCGATTTCTTCAAATTTCCAAGAAGTATGCCTAGAAAGATAAATAGAGTGCCAATAAGCATTTGGAAATGAATAGTTTCCCCTAGTACGGCTACACCTATAATGGATGCAGATAGAGTATGTATACCATCAAACAAAGCTAATTTGTGACCGTCTATATATTTTAAAAGCCAGTAGAGTATGAGGTAGCAGAACACGCAAGCCACTACGGAAACAAATATACAAGCTGCCCATCCCTTCGGGGAAAGGTTTGCAATTTCACCAATTTGTTTGAGCCAAAGCGCTTGAGCTAGCCAGATGAATATGGCTGCTGACAATTGGGAGATTGCAAGGTACTGAATTGAGCTTAAATGCGTGCTTAGTTTACGTGAATAAATGAAGACTACTGCTTCTAAAAAGGCAGATGTTAAAATCAACCCAGAGATTGAAAGAGCAATAATCAAGTAGATATTTGATATTTTCCAGAAATAAAAAAAACATACCCATGACACATAGTGAAAGCGCAATATAAAACATTCGAATCGGCTTTTCTCTTAATAAGACTATCGCAACGATGGATGTAATGATTGGACTCACTGCTCCTATTAGCGCGAAATTTGTGACGCCACCAATTTTAAGGCCATAAAGAGTTCCCATTGAGCCAAAACCATAACCTAGTATGCCTAATAGGGCCGCTAATCCTGTCTCTTTTTTAAAAAGAGGTGGCCATTTTGCGAATATGAATACGATAGCAGAGAAAACTAATCCAGAGATAGTCCACCGGATAGCTATAAACAGCTCCACTGGGATTTCAGAAATCACGACTTTAGAAGTCGATGGAACAATTCCCCAAACTATTTGTAAAACTACAGCGATAGCGATCAAATTTTTCACGGATAATTTAAAATTTTCCACGATATTCCTTCGGTGGTGAACTTGTAGAATTTTGAATTTACATAATATCTGAATCTAGGTCGTGAGTCCTATAAAAATTTTGAAAGCTAGCCTCGCGTGTGTTTGTGAAACTAGCCCATGTTTCCATGCATTTCTGGCTCCATTCTAATAAAGAACTGTTCTCTAAAGTCTACCGAATCATCATCAAAGAGATTCACAGCTACTGCAAAACCAAAGCCCTCGCCTATGGCATTAAGGACCCTAAGTCAGGCGCCATAAGCTTTACCCAGCTTGCAGGCTCTGCTTTAAACTTAAACCCGCACCTACACATTCTGTTTTGCGATGGCGTGTTTTCAGGGATCAATCAAAACGGTGCTGAAACTTTCCGCTTTCGAAACCTAGAAGCCATTACCGACAAAGAAGTCGAAAAACTCCTTCTTGAAATCAGCAGTAAAGTTCTTAAACTTCTCAAAAAACATGACTACTTAAACCACGAAGGGGAGATGGTAAACCATCCCCTTAGTGATAGTCTCTTTAGAGACCACGAATCCCTCGCCATGGCGACTTCTTCATCCATTGTGGGAAGGATTGCCTATTAACAGCCGATGCCGCAAATTCATATTGATGGCGGGTAAAGATTAATACTTTCAGAAGAGGCTTGATATACCTACAAACTCGATTTGACTTAAAATCAGTTTTCTACTAGATTTTCCGCAACAATCAAATCTCTTTCTAAATGAGCCTTTTATGATCGCGAAGTCTTCTATTTGTTTCATGAGCAGTTTTTCATTTTTATCGCCTTTAGCCAATGCGAATTCTTACCAGATTTTACAGCAGGACAGAAGTCCTCGGATGCAAACCTTTTGGGAAGCCGCAATAGCAGTGCCAAACTCTTCAGAGACCCCCCATTTGGAGACGCCGACAAGTGGACTTGTAAATGAGATAAATGTGGGAGGCAGCTATGGGGCTTTTTCAGGGGAAACAAAGCTTGAGTTTGAACCTCCTAACGATAGCGGCGGTCCAAACCCCAATTTATTTGAAGGCAAATGGAAAGGAGACAGTCTAAATCTGTTTTTTTTCACACCGTTTACTTCCATGATCAAAACAGGTCTGCTTATCACAGGTGGAATCCAGGAAAATGAACTCGAGTTTAAAAAAAATACAGATAGCCAAGCAAAGGCGAGACAGTTTTCCCTTTCAGCTCATGGTATTATGCAAGTGCAGAATTCGACCTTTACTCTTTCCATTTACAACCGAAACGAAAAAAAGGAGTCTTCCTTAACCTCAAACCTAAGTAGCTCTAGAAAGGGTAGCGTTTCCTATAACTCGTATGGCCTTGGTCTTCGCCATGATTTTTTGCCAACTTTTTCACTGGCCGCAACTTACAAACCCAAAGCTACTAAGACATTTGTCTATAAAAGTAGATTGACTGAGCTGAATACAGAGACAAATACTAGCGAGACAACCATAAGCGAAGACAATGATTTTGAATATCAAAACCAGGCTTTAAGCATTGCGGCTAGTTTAAGATTGCCCGATCAAAATTTGACTCTTGCAGCAGGAGTCAGTCGACTCTTTCCCGATAAGATAACTATAGACTCTAAGGAGAGGGATTTGGTGGGTATGACCAACTTGAGTCTTGCAGCGGAAATGCGCTTGCAATCAAACAGCCTTGATCTGACACCGAGAGTCGGGATTCACAACATAGAGGAGAGTAAATCGTCCCTCCGCTCAATCCAGGCTGGTTTAACTTTCGATTTCGGATCGATGGCTGCGGACGCATCTCTGGGATATAACCAAATGCAAACTGACAGGAATGAGTCTGATGGCAGTGAGCTCTCGATTCACTATTTTAACTTGGCCCTGGGGTTAGGTATGAAAATATAAGCCTTTGTATCGCACCATTCTATGTTTGGGGTCACGTACTCCCCATGCACCTTACCTGCAATTCGTGGTGACCTTTCCTATTCCGATGCGTTACTGGCTTCACTCCAATAAAGTTCTTTTCGCAAAAGTCTATAGGATCATCATCAAAGAGATTCACGACTATTACAAAACCAAAGCTCTGACGGTTGGAATCAAAGATCCTAGACCAGGAGCCTAGCACCAAAGCAAGTCATTTTATCAAATTACAGCGGAATATTCGCTCGAAACACTTTAAAATAACTCGAATCCGGGCAAGGCGGAATGTGAAAGATCTTGAAGCTACTTTCTTAGCAGATCCTAAACAAGACGAGCAAAGAAAGCTTCATAGTCTATAACGGTTATCCCAAAAGCCGGATAGTTCTTTTCAAAACCACGTTTGTCCACAAGCTGAAAACAGAATTTTGGTTTGAAAATTTCATTGTATTTCTTAAGCACCTGGGTTGGTTCTGCTTTCCCCGACTTGCACTCTAGAAGCATCCACGGCAATTTATCCCGTGTGACAATGAAATCAATTTCTTCCTTTTCCTTGTTACGAAAATAGTGCAGCGAAAACTCACCCATAGCTAAATCGGTCCAGTACTGACACATTTTCAAAAGATGGCATGCACATAAGTTTTCCAGTTTGGCGCGACGACTTTCAACCAATGAATAGTCGTACAGATAAAGTTTGGGCTCGGCAGTGAGACTGCGCTTTAATTTACCTGCATAGGGGCGGATGGTGAAGCAAACGTAGAGAGCCTCCAATACAAGCACCCAATCACGAACCGTAGCATAGGCCACCCCAACGTCTTCACGTAAACTATTGATCGAAAGCTGGGACCCAACCTTACCAGGCATCAAATCCACCAGAATGCGCAAAGCATGCAGATCACTCACATTGCGAAAGTCACGGATGTCCTCGCTCAGGAGCTTTTCTATCCGTAATCGGCTCCAACGTTTTGCATGTCCTTCGCTGCCGCGCAGAAGAGGCTCTGGAAAACCTGTCAGACGCAGAATATCATCTAAAGGAAATGTGGAATTGACCGAGCGTTCCAACCAATTCTCTGGGGTGGGCGGATTTGCTATCTCACCAATAGAAAAGGGGTGGAGACGATAGGGCAAATATCTGCCTAGTAGACTGTCACCACCTTTACGGTAGTAATCAAGCCGAGCACTGCCAGTAACGATAATGGGAAGGTGCTCTCCTTGAATGTCGTACAGCCCTTTCAGTCGCTGCTTCCAACGCCTGTCTTTGTGAATTTCATCCAAGAGTACAGGACCATCAGAGCGACTTTGGAGCGAGGCTTCCGGATCCTTGGCCCAAGCCAATCGAAATCGAGACTGATCCCAGTTGAATTCGTTCTCAGTCGAGCTCAAAAGAGCCCGTCCTAAAGTTGACTTCCCCGACTGCCTAGGGCCAGAAATGAAGGCCATTTTCCCATGCAATAAAGCGTCGCAATTGATTGCATCCTCAAGATATCGTTTGATTTTCTTGTCACTCATGTTGATCACCTTTCATCAGTAAACTGATAATTAGTCGCGACTATTTATCAGTTTACTGATTAATGTCTCAATTGCAACTGCCGAGTTTTACTTAATCAAACTTTGCGCCGTGCGAGTGAGTAGGCAAGGGGAATTTCACCTGTGGCTTCTCAAATTGCTAGAAATACCACAAATAAGGCATTTCGGGCAGTCTAGCAAAACTTTGATTTAGCGATAGAATCGCCCTCATGATTGAGACCGCTCAAAAATCTTAGATGCGTTGTGCCTATTAATTAGACTCTTAAGGCCTGGCGGCTCCTATGGTTTGGTTGCTGAAGTCTTGCTTCTAAGGCAACAACTGTTAGTTCTAAAAAGAGGAAAAAAGAAGTGTCCACCTCTCACCACAACTGACAGACTTATCATGGACATTTGTACTTTAGTGATGACGCCGAAGCGAATTCGTCCGTCAGCGATAGCAGGGGCCGAATCGACTTTGCTGAATTTCCATAGGGCTGTTGTAGATAGAAAATACTCGCGACTTTTTTCAAAGAAAACTAGATCAAAACCAGGTCCTAAAGGTCCTTCAAAAGAATTGATTAAACTAGTTGTCGAAACCAAGGAGAGGAATCCTTCATACGGCTGCCCTAGAATTGCCTTACTTGTAGGAAATGTGCTGGGCGAGTCAATTGACAATGAGACAGTAAGACGAATTCTTGCAAAGCATTACCGTCCTATTCCAGGTAAGGGACCTTCTTGGCTTTTGCCTAGTGGAAATAGCCCTAATAAGCTTTGGTCAAGGGATCTTTTTCGCCTGGAGTCCGTATTTCTGCGCTCATTTTAGGTGATGGTAGTCATGGATCAATTTACAAGAAAAATAGTTGGATTTTCAGTTCGTCAAGGCCCTTTGAGTGGTGGCAATGTCTGCTATATGTTTAACAAAATAGCTTCCAGCAAGGACTGGCCAAAATACATCTCAACTGACCACGATCCTCTCTTCAATTATTGGCTCTGGAAAGCAAATCTGGAAAATAACTTCAACATCCAAGAGATTAAATCGGTTCCCTATTGCCCATGGAGCCATCCTTTCGTCGAGAGTTTAATGGGAAGTTGTCGACGAGAGTTTACTGATCATATTTTGTTTTGGAGTGAGTCAGATTTACTTGCAAAGCTTTTAGTATTCCAAGAGTATTTCAATTCTTACGGTGTTCATTACAGCCAGGATGGCAGAACCCCCAATGAAATAAATGATGAACGGAAATTGGCCTCAGTGATTTGAATAACTTTAAGTGGAAGCCAGTATGTGGAGGCATGTATTACACGCCCATTGCTGCTTAAATTGGAATTATAGGAGCCACAAGTTTCCTTGTAATTTTCAGAGCATTCAATTAAGATAAGCTAACTTCTAATTTATCGGGTAATTCACCATGTTCATTTCTAGGCTTGTTAAACCATCAAAACTAAAGAGTTTTTTTCTATTTGGGGCCCGTGGCGTAGGCAAAACTACCTTTGTCGGGCAGTTTTTTGTTGATCTCAGGGTTCTTAAATATGATCTCCTCGACCCTGAAGTTGAGGATAGGTTTTTGCTACATCCAGAAGATTTTCGAGATGAGATTTTGGCAAAAGAAGGAAGCTTCGACTGGATTCTGGTGGACGAAGTTCAAAAATGTCCAAAACTTTTAAATGTAGTTCATAAGCTCATCGTAGAGAAGAAATTCCTGTTTGCTCTTACGGGCTCCAGTGCACGCAGACTAAAACAAAAAGGGACAAATCTTTTGGCAGGCAGGGCATTGTCAGAAACTCTATATCCATTTACTCACCGTGAACTAGGAAGACAATTTGACCTTAACCATGCTCTTCACTTTGGAACTCTTCCAGAGGTTATAAGCGAAACTGACATCGAACTCAAAATTAAGTTTCTACGTTCCTATGCACTGAACTACCTCAAGTATGAAATCCAGGCTGAACAATGGGTTAAGAATTTAGAACCTTTCCGCAAATTTCTTGCTGTCTGTGCCCAATGCTCAGGGAAGATTATGAATTATACGAACATCGCCCGTGATGTTGGCACAAGTCCAGCAACCGTGCGCTCCTATTTTGAGATTTTAGAAGATACATTGGTTGGCTTTCATCTACCTGCCTATCACCGTTCTGTTCGTAAGCAGCAACGTGAGTCTCCAAAATTTTATATTTTTGATTTGGGTGTTAAACGAGCCATGGGACGAATTCTCGAAAGTCGAATGACCCCAGCAACTAGCGCCTATGGCGAAGCCTTTGAAGAATTCTTTATTTTAGAGGCGTATCGTCTCGTTCAATACCTGAAGCCAGATTATGAACTCTCCTATCTTCTGACCAAAGACGGGGCAGAAATAGATTTGATCGTGTCAAGGCCAGGCCAGGTCCCTTTATTGGTGGAAATTAAGTCCAAGACCAGAGTCGATGAGCGGGATGCCCGACACTTAAAACATTTTCAAGGGGATTTCGAAAATCCGTTACTACTTATTGCATCTCTAGATGAAGCAGATAAAAAAATCGGCGACGTCCATGCGCTTTATTGGACAAGGGCCATCGATCTAATAGTAAAATAATTTTGGCAGAGAACCAACTCAAAGCATTTTAAAAATTACTAAACGAATTTTCAGTGTTGTAGCCATTTAATGTCTTGGTTCTTCGCACAGTGACAAATTGCGAAGGACCAAAAAGTGACATAACCGAGTTTCAGCTTCTATACGCTCTACAGCTTCGATCTATGAAACTCTATAATGTGACTATCAATTTAGCGTCTGTGGAGATACTTGGGCCTGTCTGCGATCTTGCTTTCCTAAAAAGATCCTAAGAATTTGAATCGAAGATGGGGTTATCCCACTCATTCTAGATGCCTGACTTGAATTCCCAGGTCTAAATTTATGTAGCTTGTCACATTCTTCTGTGGAAAGCCCGGACACTTTTGTGTAGTCGAAAGACTCGTCAAGTAAGATTCTTTCTAAACTTTCAGCAGGCTTCATGCTCAGTCGTTCCCGCTCAATATAGCCGGAATATTTAGTTTCAATTTCTAATCATCGCAATATCTTCGCTGAAAATTCTTGAAAAAAATCGATTGCCAACAACACTTTATAGAAATCTACATTGGGTCTTCTGAGTAGGCTTTCAAGCTTACTTCCAAGGTTATCTTTATCTAACAGAAATTCACGATCAGTAAGCGCGTCACCAACAGCCGTGCGACTGATATAGTCCAATGACTCCTCAATTTGACTTCGGCGCATTGCAAATGCGTCAAAGGCTTTAGAATTAACAATCCCCAGGTCCCTTCCTAACTGCGTAATTCGAAGATCTGCATTATCTTCACGTAAATAAAGCCGATGTTCGGCACGAGACGTAAACATTCGATAGGGCTCAAGTGTCCCCTTTGTTACTAAGTCGTCGATCAGCACTCCGATATCAGCTTGCTGTCGACTTAATACAAAGCTTGACTTCCCTTGGGCCTTTAAAACGGCATTGATGCTATCAAGAAGCCCCTGAGCAGCCGGCTCTTCATAACCTGTTGTTCCATTGATTTGTCCGGCAAAATAGAGATTCTTAACCTTTTTGGTTTCTAAGGTTGAATGAAGCTCGGTTGGATCGTCGTAGTCATACTCGATTGCATAGGCAGGGCGAATAATCTCTACATCTTCTAAACCCTTAATCGTTAGGTACATCGTCCCTCTGCCTCACATTCCATAAATTCTTCCATGTGTCATAGTTTATTTTGTAAACAACACATGGAGGTTTTATGGATCTGGTTACCCTGAAGAAGAAGCTGAGTACCTATGAGTCGGACAAAGGTTACCTTAAAAATGTAAGCGATGATGT
>CAIMVM010000226.1 GCA_903844895.1 uncultured Pseudomonadota bacterium | reverse complement strand
TCAGAAGTATATACCTTCTACCACTTATAAAATTCAAACGCTTTTTCAGGAACTCAAACGCCGTAATCTGCACGATAAAGTGATGATTGAAGTGGATGGTGGCATCAATAGAGACACGATTAAAGAAGCTTATTCAGCAGGGGCTCAAGTATTTGTAGCAGGCAATGCATTTTACGGGGCGGCTGATCGAAAAAAAGCCATGGATGATCTTCGACACGCTTGTGAGGGATAATATGAATGCATTTTTATTGGGTGAAGACTGGCTTTCAACGGCAACATTATTGGATATTGCTCATTCAGGTCTTAAATTGCAAGTCTCTGAGAAAGCTTGGGCCAAAGTCGATCAATTTCGAGGTTTAGTTGAGGATAAGTTAGCCTCAGGACAAATCATTTATGGCATCAATACGGGATTTGGATTTCTGTCCCATGTTCATATTAATGACGATCAATTGGAAAATCTTCAGTTAAATCTCATTCGCTCCCACGCCAGTGGCGTAGGAGAGCCTCTAGAGATCACAGTGGCTAAGGGTCTTTTAGCGTTAAGGATTCACAGTTTTGTTTTAGGCCATAGCGGTGTTTCAAGGGCTTGCATTGAAGCCTTACTCGCGATGTTTAATGCTAACATTATCCCGGTTATCCCAGTCAAAGGTAGTGTAGGCGCATCTGGTGATTTAGCCCCCTTGGCGCATTTGGCGCTAGCTCTTATTGGGGAGGGAGATGTTTTCTATAAGGGAAACGTGATCTCTGCTCTAGATGCCTTTAAAGCAGAAGGTTTGTCGCCCTACAAGCCCAAAGCCAAAGAAGGACTTTCCCTCATCAACGGCACGCAATTTATGACAGCTATCGCTGGATTTGCTACGGAAGAAGCGCAAAATCTGGCAATTGCGGCAGACATTATATCCTCACTTTCTTTAGATGGACTCAAAGGGAGTCTTGGACCATTTGATTCCAGAATTCAGCAGATAAGGAAACACGCTGGACAAGGGGAAGTTGCCAGATTTATTCGCTCTCTTTTTGAGGGGCAGGACCAAATTATGGATTCCCATGTCAATTGCAATAAGGTGCAGGACCCCTACAGCTTTCGATGTATTCCTCAGGTTCACGGGGCTAGCCGGGACTTCATTCAAAATTCGGCGATTATTGTCGAAAGAGAGCTTAATTCCATAACGGATAACCCTCTCGTCTTTGAGAATGGTGACGTGATCTCGGGGGGAAACTTTCATGGCCAATATGTTGCCATGGCTATGGATGTTCTGGGGATAGCGGTTTGCGAACTCGGGAGTATTTCTGAAAGGCGGATTGAAAAGCTTACCAATCCAGCCCTGTCAGGTCTTCCAGCTTTTGCTATTCAGGACTCTGGCTTGAATTCAGGTTTTATGATTCCCCACGTGGTGGCAGCGGCTTTAGTCTCTGAAAATAAGATCTATGCTCATCCAGCAGTTGTGGATTCCATTCCCACGTCAGCGGATAAAGAAGATCATGTCAGTATGGGTCCTATCGCTTCGCGCAAGGCCCGTGAAATCATCCGGAATGTGGAACGAATCCTTGCTATTGAGGCTATTATTGCCTGCCAGGCTATTGACTTACATAAGCCTCTAAAGCCAGCACCCAAACTTGAAAAAGTGTATAATAAGATAAGAGAGGTTTCCAAATTTCTAGACTCAGATCGTTCCATGAGTAAAGAAATTGAGGCCGTAGCCGCGTTGATTCGTGGCGGAGTGATTGTAGAATCAATTTTGAGTTAAAGGTAATCTATGAAACGTTCTCATTTTCTTTGTATGGCTATTTTTTTTGTGTTTTTAGTGGCCGTACCCAACTCATGGGGGCAGCAGTCCGTCCTTCTTAAAGTGGGTGGAGATTTTTTCATTAAATCCATTGAGATCCGTAAAGGTAGTTATGATGTGACCTTTGCTTCTGTCGATGGTGGTAAAGATCTCATCTTGCATACAGACCATGTCCATGCAGGACTGCAAAAAGGTTCTAAGATTCGACTCTCTGCTGAAGTAATGGGCGAAGGGGCAGTTTTAGAAGTCAATCAAGTCATGATTTTTTTGCCTATTCCAGAGGGGGTAAAGCCGGTTTGGATGTTATCTAAAAATTTTAAGGGAGGGGATGCTCCTAGCCGTTATTTAGAAATGCATGACCCGCAAAGTGATTATGTTTTATTTTGAAGTCCCAAAAAATCTATCGGATTGTCGGCAAGTACTCCAGCCATAGCCCGTCCCGAGCCAGCGAGGAACCAGACGGGTTTGGCTGGTGGTGAAAGCCGACTGCCGTGATCCGAGCAAAGCGAGGTGAGCGGCCTATTCGACTTCCGCCTG
>CAIMVM010000225.1 GCA_903844895.1 uncultured Pseudomonadota bacterium | reverse complement strand
CTGCAACAGGCAATAACCATACATATGTATAGTTTTGCCGTCAAGTGTTTTTTATGTTCCTTTGAGATCTTTCTTCCCGTAAAGGCTTGCAGAAAAAACATGGATGGTTCCTAGAATATCAAAATGGGTGAATCTGTTTATCTGATAGGTTTCTATCCAGTTTTACCCCAGTTGGTGCCCTCGTGATTACAGGCAGTTACAAGACGGATGATCAAGTTTGAGTAAGATTTTGACTTACTGTTTCAGCCCATAGAGCTCAAAGGTTTTAGACGGCCAAAATTTGTAGTTTGCGGGTGTGCCTTCAGAGGCGAGCCGGCATTCAGGCCAACAAACATGTTAGGCGAGGAGTCTAACGAATGGGGGGCAGTGGCGCAGGTTAGCTCTTAGGGCAATTTATGCCCCAGGGGCTAGGCGGATCTTAGGATTATAATCAGTCCAAAGAAACAGAGAGGATCTTTTTCATGGCTTTAGCGAATCAAGTGCATAGAAATATTTTGGCGGGTGTTCTCGCTTGCGTTTCCGTAGCATGCAAATCGCACAATTCTGATGTGAGCAGTACGAATGGTTTAAACTATAGCCATGAAAGTACGACTCTCCCGTTAACTTGGCGAGTGTCTGGCAATACGAATAAAAATTGTGTGGACAACAGCTTGCTGGTTCCTCCAGAGCTTGTGGAAGCGATTAATGTCGCATGGACTGAGGCTGATAAGTTGCTCAAAGTGCCGTTGTCTAGGATGATGATAAAAAGCGCAGTCCTGGATGCTCCACCTGCTGATATGCCCCCCGAGAAGTTGATGGCGGGAAAGTTTAGATTAGCTAGCGTTGATGTCTTGGTAGGCAGCGAGAGTGTTCTCTATATGAGTGGGTGTATCAATGCCAAACCCAAGGAGGTAGCCGGAGAAAATGAAGCGGCAAGGCAGGAGTATGAAAGCCGCAAAGCTACGGTGAATAAAGGGGGCGAAGATCTCGTGGATGCATGTGGTCAGGTTTCGGAATCCATTCAATTTCTCAAGTCGATTATCTTATCTCCTAAATCAGACAGTAACTGCAGCCCGGAAATGGTCGCAGGTTTTGCCTTGAGGAGTTCAAATCGTGAGATTGTTCTTTCTGCTAATTTTTTAATTGATGGCAGGACATTTACTAAGTCCAGCGATCCCTTTGATATCAACCGGATTGAAGTTGCGGCGAATGCATCTGCATCTATTTCGACCTTTGCAGCTGCCATTTTACCCCTTCCTCCACCTATCAAAGCGGCCTCAGCAGCTTTGCTCGATAGAATCGGATCAGCTTCTTTTTCAGCCCAGTTGGGCCATACGAAGACTTTGATTCCAGACCGTTCCTATACAAAGGCAAACTATCCAGATGAAGATCATGGCGCTGAAGGCAACAAAGGAATGATGCGCGTTTCAAAGCTTGCAATCAAGATTGCAAAAGATATCTTACGACCTATTTGTCGCGAGGCGATGCCTATAGTGGGCGGCTCTAAGAATGTCGAAAGCTGCGATCTTCGACCGCTACAAACGTATCCGGGGACTCTAGAAGCCTTGAATAGATACCGAGAGATTCCAGTTGTGAGATGTCTAGCTGGAGCAACACCCGCAGAAGACATGTATTTTGCTTTAGCGCCTCGTCCCGACGTAGCTGCTAAAGAGATAGATTTTCTTGTGACCGGTTCAAATCCTACTAAGCTTTCTGTATATCAGAAGCAAAATGATACGGTTTCGGCTTTGAATTATCTTACGTGGTCTACCTATCAAGGTGAAAACAGGACGGCAATCTGTGGACCTGTTCCCGACGGCAAAAGGTGTATAGCTGTCAAGGTAGGCAAGGGGCTCTTGGGTTTGATGCAAGGCCGCTGTGAAGCAATTAATTCTAAGAAAATTGATCTGAAACTATCGTTGGCTACCGATCGCACGATGCAGCCACTTTAAAACCGTCTAATGAGGAGATTTATCGTGAATTCTATCAAAATCCTGTTCGCAGCATCTGTTTTCGGCCTAACCCTTGAGGGGTGCCGATCCGTTGAGGACAGCCATTTGCAGAATGTGGTGGTGTCTTCGGTGGGGGCAAGTTCAAGTTGTGACATGCAAAGGGCGCTTGTAGGGTGTTTTAAAATTGTTCTGGCAAAATCCACACCTATTTACCCGATAAATGACAGCGATCCCAACTTCGATAGGGATAATTGCGATTTTTCAGGTAACCTTGAAAAATCTAGTGTTGGTGTGGCTGCTCGGTGGAAAACAGAAACAGAAAAAACTCTTTTACCAGGGTCTAATGCAAAAAAAAGCGGGTGTTTGCAAGCTTTCGTAAGTCCTGAAAACCCCTTAATGTTTAAATATTTCTTCAAGGTTTCTCCTAATAATTCAGGGCAAATCAATGGGATTTGGGAAGACGTGCCACTGTCCCCAACAAGCATGGCGACAACGAAAGATTTACAGTGGCGGGTTGAACCCAAAATGGAGAAAATAGCTGCCGGTGGCACATGTTTAGCTAATGACCGAACCTCTGGTCAGTATGTATTTAACCTTCAACCCAATGGTAAAGCTTCTATTGTAGTCAGTTTTAACAATGATAGACCTACGGTTCTTAAGTATTTTGGTCATGTCATTGAGAATGTGTCTTGTAATAACTGAGTCCTTTCCTTTCTCGTTCGATCTTGTTGGAAATCAAGAATCTACTCCTAAAAAGCTAGGGCTCTATTTTTTCTTAGGGATAGGGTATGCGGTAGGATAAGTCGTTTTGTCCCAATCGAATTTAAGGCCTGTGTCTGCTATTGTTTGCCCTTTTCTTACGTAGACGATGGCTCCTTCCACAATTGGGGAGCCGTCTTTTGACTTGAGATTCATTTCAGGGCCATAGTAGGCTACAATGTGACCTTTAATCGTCCCACCTTCTGTCTCTAATCTATCGCCAATTTTGAGTCCCCACGCTCGCCCTTTATCAATATAGAGCCAGGCACGATCTTTTTTGAGAACCTCGGGCCCTGAGTCTAGGGATAGGAGTTTTGCTTCTGACTTTAGGAAATCGATCATTTTTTCAGCGCCACTGAATTGAAAGCCAGAATTCGATTCTTCAAGTTTCAAATCTAGATTTAATGTAACAGGATGTCTTCTCCCAAATACGGACTCTATGACTTTGATACTGGTTTTAACGGTCTCGCCGCTCTTTGGAGCAAGTTGGCTGTAATTGACCAGAAATTTGCGGGTGGATCTTGCGGGTATGAGGGAAACCGATGCTCCTGTTTGGCGAAGATAACCATAGTACTCCCCGTCTAAGTCAGAGTTTACGGCGGAAAAGTCTAAGATTTTTTCTGTTAAAATGAGATTCAAACAGGATGGATCGCGTAGGGGATCTGAGTCGCTCTCATTGTGAAAGGAAACTTTTAAGTTGTGAGTATAGGCAGGTCTAGCCTCTAGTTTTGAAAATGCATTTTTAGTTGCAACTACCAGGGCTTGAGAAAGGTTATATTTTTCTGATGGATCATTCTTAGCAGGTGAGAGAATCTGTGATCCTACAGCAAGGGTTGTCCATTTTTTCTGGGAAGAAATTTGGGAAAAAACAACTAACTTTGAGGCGATGCTGCAGACAAATGGTTGTATGAGGAGGCTTTTTTCTGCTGTGTTTTTTGTGAATTCCTCTTTGATTTGCGTTATACCTACAAAGTTTGAAAGCTTTGGAGCAAGACTTTCCATGGGGGGGGAGGTGTTCGCCTTATAGAGTTTGTCGATGGTTGTATTCTGGCTTCCTAGGATTCCTGCGACGGCTTTTGTGGCTTCCATCATAGAGGTCTTATTTTTTTCTTTAAACCATGTAGGCGTGCCTTCGCTCACCCAGGGCATGATGATCACGTCCGGCATGACCCAGGCGTAACTGCGGGTAGAGAGGATAAGTGCTAGAAAATATCCTTTTTTCAAATGGGATCTCCTTATGGGGTGTAGATCGGTAGGCAGCAGGAAGGGGCTGAGTCTTTGTTTCGACGGAATGACTTAACAATCAGCAATCATTGGTGAAATCCGCAAAGTGCAAAGATGCTTGACAAGTCCTCCGTACTTATGTATGGTTTTGGGAGATTTAAAGGAGTTCTATCTTGAAAGATTCGCTAATAGCGTTTAAGGGCGGTTTTACGGCTTTTATTGAAGGTCTTCGTTGGTATCGAAGACACCCTTTTTATGCTCTTCTTGTCGCGCTACCGCTTGTTGTAGCAATCGTTTTCGTTGTCACTTTGCTTGGGCTGTTTATTGAGCACCGCGAAGGATTGATGGCAAGCCTTTTGTTTGATCAACCAGCGTTTGGTTGGAAGCTTTTTTTATGGTGGGCGCTGTATATTTCTAGTTCACTGGCAGCCGTGTTCTTTGTTTTTTTTACGGGACCTATTGTGGCAGACCTCCTCTCCACTCCTATTTACGAG
This sequence comes from uncultured Pseudomonadota bacterium, assembly GCA_903844895.1. Taxonomy (GTDB): domain Bacteria; phylum Bdellovibrionota_B; class Oligoflexia; order Oligoflexales; family CAIMVM01; genus CAIMVM01. The sequence goes on along the minus strand of CAIMVM010000225.1, from coordinate 26,428 downwards.
CTGGTCTCAGCCCGTATCGAAAGAGATTTTTGCACGCAACAGCCGCGGGAAATTCGATTCTGGGCCAGTGTCAGGCTTCTTCGGGAAGAGTTTAAAAAAGCCTTAGCCATTTTAGGCCTGTCGGCAATAGTGATCCCTGTGCCTATTCTTAATTTCCTTGTCCCGCCATTTTTGATCGCCTGCGACATGTATGATTACTCGATGGCCAGGCGCGGGTTTAGTTTTAGACAGCGCGTTAGCTTTGTCTTGCAAGATGTCTGGGCTGTGTTAGGGTTTGCATTGTGGTTCACCATACCTTTCCTGCAGTTTTTAATTATGCCTCTTGCGGTAGCGGGCGGTACAATTTTGGCTTCAAGAAAATTAGAGAAGTTAGATTTGGGGTCTTATCCCTTAACATAGTAAAGTCAAAAGGAGCATTTTATGCAGCAGAATCAAAAGGACGTACAATCAGTTAAAGAGAAGCTGAAAACTCTTGAGATGGCTATCGGAGCTATTGAAAAGCAGTTTGGCAAGGGTGCTATTATGCGCCTAGGTGAAGGAGAAGCTGAAAAAGTAGAGATCATTCCTACAGGCTCCCTGTCACTTGATATTGCTTTAGGAACCGGCGGGATTCCCCGCGGTCGAGTGGTTGAAATCTATGGCCCAGAATCTTCCGGTAAGACAACGATGACCCTTCATGCGATTGCAAACGCTCAAAAGGCGGGAGGAGTTTGTGCCTTTATCGATGCAGAACATGCTCTTGATACGAATTATGCCAAAAAAATTGGTGTCAACTTGGATGAGCTTTTAGTTTCTCAGCCTGATACGGGCGAGCAGGCTCTCGAGATTGTAGAGACTTTAGTGAAAAGCGGTGTTGTCGATCTTATTGTAGTCGACTCCGTGGCTGCACTGACTCCGAAAGCTGAATTGGAAGGGGATATGGGCGCAAGCCATGTGGGCCTTCAAGCCCGCCTCATGTCGCAAGCTCTCAGAAAACTCACGGGCGTTATTTCAAGAACAAATTGTACCGTTCTTTTCATTAACCAGCTTCGTATGAAAATTGGTGTTATGTTCGGTAGTCCTGAAACCACCACAGGTGGTAATGCTCTTAAGTTTTACTGCTCTGTACGTTTAGATATTCGAAGAATCGCCTCCATCAAACAAGGCGAGGACGTAGTGGGCAATCGCGTGCGCGTCAAAGTAGTCAAGAACAAGTTGGCTGCTCCCTTTAAAGAAGCCGAGTTTGACATCATGTTTAATGAAGGTGTTTCCAAAGAAGGCGATCTTATTGATTTGGCTGTGACAGCAGAAGTGGTGAAGAAGTCAGGGTCTTGGTTCTCTTATGGGGAAGAAAGACTCGGTCAAGGAAGAGAAGGCGCTAAGGAGTATCTAAAGACCAATCCTAAAGTGTCTCAGAAAATTGAGGGTGAGGTTATGAAGCGTTACGGCTTAGCTGAGGAACCGCTAAGAGCAGGAGCTAGCGCCGCAGAGCCTAAGCCAGGCGTTAAGTTGGACGCAAAAGCTGACGTGAAGGCAGAGATGAAGTCTGAAAAGGCTCCTAAAGTCGCTAATGCTTAGTTCTTGTAAATGTTTTTGCTTTCTGCATGAGAGTCTTCGTTGCTTTTGACTCTTCGTTGCTTTTGAATCTTCGTTGAAAAATTGACTTTAAGGGCAGGAGTACTTTCTAGTATTCCTGCTTTTTTCTCGTGATAGAGGATTCCTTTTCCAAAGACGCACTTTATTTTTTGGGGCTCGAAAAGTCTTTTACAAAAGATTTGTCCAAAGCTTGCCATGCTTCAATCCAGACTCCTGAAGATGGTCTTTCACGGATTTGAAGGAATGATGAAATTTCAGGTATGGGGACTATCTTTTTTTTATGTAGAAAACAAATTTTTACAGCGCCTCGGGCATAAAGTTCGTTTTTGACGACAAAATCTTGTTCAATGTAGACAAATTTATGGTCGCTTCCGACAATTCTGGTATGCAAGTCAAAGCGCCTAAAAAGTCCTAAACTCTTGCGGTATCTTACAGTGGCACTGGCTACCACTGGGTTCCATTTTTTGTCTAGGAAAATTCTGGCGGCTCCAGTTCTTATGACGAAGTCTAGCCGTCCTAGATCCATAAAAGCCAAAAATCGACCATTGTTGAGATGGATGTTTAAATCAATATCGTGAGGTAGGACCATAAACCGGGTTTTACTTTCTTCGCTCACAGAGTTTTTTTTCTAAAGAATGTCAAAAGCCAGATGATGCAAACACGTATCCAGAGATTCATTTGTAATCGACTCCGCTCATCAGAAGCTTGAGGTTAGATGGGGATGAAGCTGCTAAAAGTGCTTCCTCTTCAGAGATAAGGCCTTTTGTCAGAAGTTCAGTGATAGCTAGATCAAAGCTCATCATGCCATAGGTGTCATGGCCACTATGAATAGCGTCGTGGATCGCATCAAAATTATCCCCTTCTAAAATCACATTTTTAATGAGTTGATTGACCAGCATAATTTCAATTGCCGGAACCATTTTGGCAGAGTCCCTGCGTGGAAGAAGTCTTTGGGAAAGAACAGCTTTTAAAGTGGAAGAAAGCTGAGAGCGAATCACTTTGTGTTGGTGTGGTGAAAAGTAGCTTAAAATGCGGTTGATGGCGTCGACAGCGTCAAAGGTGTGGAGCGTAGAAAGAACCAAGTGTCCTGTTTCAGCGGCCATGAGTGCTGTTTCTGTGGTTTCTTTGTCACGTAGCTCTCCCACCAAAATTACATCGGGGTTTTGGCGAAGAGCTCCCCTTAGAGCGTTTGCAAAGGATGCCGTATCGATGCCAACTTCTCTTTGATTGATGGTACACTTAGCTTCTTTATAGACGTATTCAATGGGGTCTTCGATGGTGATAATGTGGGCGGGTCGTTCATGATTGATTTTTTCAATAATGGCTGCAAGGGTTGTGGTTTTTCCGGAACCTGTTGCGCCCGTCACAAGAACTAACCCGCGTTTCAAAGTAGCTATCTCGTTACAGATTATGGGCAGCTGCAGCTCTTCGACGGTTCGGATATTATTATTGATCACTCTGAGCACCATACCAATTTGCTGACGTTGCTTAAAGCAGCTCACGCGAAAGCGCGCGCCAAAAGTAGACTCGTAGGCGTAGTCAACTTCCCCCTTGGTTTCAAATAGCTCTCGGACATTCTTGGGCATCATAAAGCTAATCCACTCTACAAGTACTTCATGAGTTAGGGGAAGCCCCTCTTGAAGCGGAACCAAGCTGCCATTATGTCTAAATTTGGGCACTTGGCCCGTCTTTAGAAGGATATCACTGGCACCACCGCGAACTGCTACTTTTAAAATTTGTTCAAATTTCATGGATTTGCCTTTTTAGATCTGAGGTATTTTTTCGTTTTGAATAGGATTTTTAATGGTTGCCAACTGTGGGCTGCCAGCAAAGGAAGACGCAAGGGAAGGAACAAGGGAAGAAGCAACAAGAGAATTCCAGGCTGCGCTCGTTGGGCGGACGCAGCCGCACAGCCAAACACCTTGCGATCTACTATGACAATTCTTGTCGAGCTTTTGGTCTCAGGTGTGGGATCGGCAAACCGAAATCCACAAGCGCTTCCATCGATTCTCTGAAGCGCTTCCTCAAATCCAAGGCTTTGCGCCAGTTCCATCGTTTTACAGCGTTCCTCTTCACCAGGAGAGGCCAAAAGCAGGGCATGAAGGGCATCATGTAGAGAAGATTCAGGCTTAAGCAGTTTTAGCGACTGAATTACGGTCTGATCATATCCTTCTCCGTAGGCTTCGCGAAGGAGCCAAAGGAGTCTAGAAAAGAATTGTGACTTCATGTGTTTAGACCAATTTTTTCCTTCGCGAGAGAATTTGTAATCTGGGGGGAGAAGGGCGGAGCGAAGGGGAAATCCTGATACCATTATGGTCTCAGCTAGATGGGGGTCTTCCCCCATGGCAAAGGCAAAGTAGTCGGCATAGCCCTCATGAAGAATGCCAGACTCACCGCGAGCGGTTTTAAGAGTCTGGAAGATAACATGATGGGAATACTCATGGGTGATGACATCTAGGTCTCTCGCTAGATCCCTCATTACGAAGGAGTCCCCTTGGCCAATTTTGATCAGAGGTCCATTGTCGCTATTAGGAGCGTAGGAGCCATTGTTAATATCTTCTGCGCCATTCGAATGTATGAGAACTTGCACCTTGTCATTGAGTTGAACATCATGTTTTTGAAACCATTTTGTAATTTGGTCCAGTCTCCAGAAAACCTGTACCTGGTCAAAAAATGAAGGCTCGCCTTCGGGAGAAAAAACCATTTCAGAGCTGATTTTTAATCGTTCACTCACAGCAGAAGAAACCGAAAAGAAATCCGTTTCAAGAAAGCCGCTCGGTGAATTTTGTGGAACTTCTACTTCAGAGGTCTCGCGATTTTTGGAGTTAGTGACATAGACTCTCGCCACGTCAAACGCATGGTCTTCGACATAAATCACCTTGTTGTTTTGAAGACTTATAAAGTATTTGGCGGTAGGGCTGTTTATGGTTTTTACAGGGATTATGAGTTTCTGGTCTAGAATCCAACCTTCTTGAAGGGGCAAACTGGGAGATAGAATATCCTCTTGCGAAGGGTAATTAGAAAGTCGGACATCCAAGGAATGCGAAAGGATTTCAAAGGAGTTGAATACGATGAGGCCTCGACACCTATAAGTGGATCTTTCCACCCCATCCTCTGTAAGAAGAACTTTTTCGCATTCCGGGTGAACCTCAGGTATCAGCAATTGAGCTTGGGGGATTAGGGGCGAATCATCTAAGGTAAAACCATAGCCCATCGAGGACAAAAGACACATGAAAGTCATTTGCATGACCAATGAAATGTCTTTTAAAAGCCTTACCAATGCAAATACCTCTAGTGGGTGCTAAACAAAGGATCGGGAGAGTTCAAATATTTCTTTAGATAACAGCCGATTTGTCCTGATTTTGTTGTTTAGTTTGTGGGGGTTATCGAAAGGGGAGCAACTCAGAGGAAGCGGTGATTCAAAAAAAGGCAATCTTCAGGTAAAATTAAGGAAGTAAAAGATCTAAAGAAGACAATTTGATTTTTCCCTATCAACCTTGGCAAGACTCAGAGGGTATATGAATAAGTATTTAGGGTGGCTTCTGATCTTGACCGCTTCTCCGGCCTGGGCAGAGGGCGTTTTTAGGACGCAAGATATTCCGGTTGGGAAAAGCATTACCATTCTTCCGAGCATGCCTGCTGCCCTAGATCTTAATTCCAAGATAGTAATCTCCTCTACCGATACCCCACAGACACTTAAATTTGAGTCTAAAAATGCTCTTGGCATTACAAAAATTCCGATTCGATTTTCCATTTGGGATCGCAAGCAGTCCGTCACAAAAAAGATTGAAGTGAAATCTGGTCAAGTGTTTCTTTACACGTTTCAGAAACTGGACTCCTTGGTCGTCATTCCTGATGTGCCCAAAGGGAAAAATGCCTGGAATGAATCGTCATTGAATTTTCTTCAAGTACAAAGCGATCGCCCGCTGACCCTTGCTAGGGAGCTTTAAGAGTCTGCTTAAGGCCTGATGTCCTGAGAAGTCGCGGTGTTTCCTGCGCAACATCATGGTTTGAGATGGATGGAGCGATGTGTAAGGATGTAGAGAGTGATTTTCTCAAAAAACTAGCTAGAGGCATTCGGTCATTGGAAATCCAGAGAAGGAATTAGAAAGGTCGACTTGAGAATAATCGAGTCCAGTTAAACGTCGTTTTGGAAAGATGTGGTCTCAACGAGTGCGGCTGATTTTTGATATTGAGTCCATTCTTCACGTAACAAGACATGGCAGCACTCGTCTACAGTGCTATAGACGAGAACTGCTTTGCCACTTTTAAGCTGAGCTAAGACGGAGTCCATTTTTTCCGAAAGATTAAAATCCCGATGTCCATACTCCGTTCCTTCACGGAGTATGTGGGCCTTGGCGACGCCAAGTAAAGCCTCCTTGGAAAGGGTTTCCATAGGGACTTCGATGAGACTTAGGAGCGTAATAGGAAGTCTTCCCGACCTGGTCCTGTGCCGATCTTAAGGACTGGAACACCACAAAGTTCTTCAATGCGAGCTATAAATTTTCGAGCCTCTACAGGCAGATCAGAAATAGAGCCCTTCGTCTTTATGTCAGATTTCCAGCCTGGAAAGCTTTCATAAACGGGGGTCATTTCAGCTAGAACTTTTAGGTCGCTAGGAAAGTGGGTCACTCGCCCTAAACGGGGGTGATCGTAAGCCACACAGATTTTCACTTGTGGTATACCTGCGAGAATATCCATTTTGTTGAGATACATGCCATCCATGCCATTGACTTCCACAGAATACCGCATCGCTACTGCATCAAACCAACCGCATCTTCTTTTTCTCCCCGTGGTGGCACCAAATTCGCGCCCCTTCTCGCAAAGGATCTCGCCTGTTTCGTCTAAAAGCTCAGTGGGAAAAGGGCCGCCGCCGACGCGGGTCACATAGGCTTTGGCGATACCAATCACATGCTTCACACTGCGATGGGAAATACCAAGATTACCAATGGCGCCACCGGCAGTGGTATTGGAAGAGGTTACAAACGGGTATGTCCCGTGATTGATATCCAGTAGTGTGCCCTGCGCTCCTTCAAGCAAGATCTCTTTGCCTAAGGAGGCTGCGTAACGAAGCCTAAACTCAGCTTCACAAACATAATCTTTTAGGAGAGCGGCGGCTTTATTAAATTCACTCCAAGCATGTTCCTCCTTAGCTAGGTGTAGGGCAAAGCTTGGATTTGAAGAAGCCATCCGCTCCAACCATTTGCTGCGGGCTTCAGGGTGGATGTAATCTTCCATGCGAAGGCTAGTGCGCGAGGCTTTATCTGAATAAGCAGGCCCAATTCCACGTTTGGTGGTGCCAATGGGGACTTCTGCCTGAGACTCTTGGAGACTGTCACACTCCATGTGCCAAGGTGTAATCACATGAGCGCGACTTGAAATCCAAATGCGACTTGGATGGACTTCGGCTAACGTTTTCACTTCAGCCATTTCTTTGACCAAGGCGACTGGATTTATAACAACGCCGCAAGACAAAACAGAGATATTTCCAGGGTGAAAGACGCCTGAGGGGATCTGATGCAATACAACTTTTTTGCCGTCGATATAGAGAGTATGCCCAGCGTTATTTCCGCCTTGATAACGAACCGAAAAGTGGGAGCGATTGCCTAAAATATCAACCCACTTGCCTTTACCTTCGTCACCCCATTGGGCACCGACAAGAATGGTTACTGTAGAATCATTTATGACGGGCTTTGTTTCGAGGTTGCCGCGGAATTCGTAAGTCTCGCTCATTTTTTCCCCTAGCTCTTTTTTTATAAACCCTTATATGTGAAGAATATAGTGCTGTCTACTAGAAGAACGACTGATTTTGTGCTAAAACTCCCGGCATAAACGTTTCAAAGGAAGCCTCATGGACCAAAGTTTTTTATGGGATGCGATTTCTCCCTTAGACGGCCGCTACGAATCTCGCCTTCAGGATATGAAGCCCTTAGTCAGCGAAGCAGGACTCATTCGTTATCGGATTCAGGTAGAAGCGGCGTGGCTTTTGGCTTTGGCCCAGGAACCTCTCATAGGCTGGTCTCCCTCAAAAGAGGTTCTAGATGTTCTAAAAAAGTACTCCGAGGACGTGCCATTGTCGGCAGTCGGCCGTGTTAAAACTTGGGAGTCCACCACAAACCATGATGTCAAGGCTGTGGAATATGCCCTGCGGGATTTGCTTTTAGAAGTTGGGGCAACTCCGAGGGACCTTGCTATGATCCATTTTGCTTGCACGTCTGAGGACATTAATAATGTGTCCTATGCGATCATGCTGCGCTCTACACGGGATCAAGTTCTAGTACCTTGGATGGACTCTGTTATCGAAGCCCTCACTCAGATGTCTGAGGCTTTGGCTTCCACTCCGATGCTTTCGCGAACCCATGGACAAACGGCAAGCCCTACCACTCTAGGCAAAGAATTGGCTGTCTTTGCACATCGCTTTCAAAGACAAAGGCTTCAGCTGTTGGCGGCTCGTTTTGACGGGAAAATGAGTGGGGCAGTGGGGAACTACAATGCTCACCTAGCTGCTTATCCGGAGATAGATTGGCCTGTTTTTGTAAAAGGATTTATCGAAGGAAGGCTTGGTCTGCATCATAACCCTCTTACTACCCAAATCGAAAATCATGATGGCTTTGTCGAGTACTGCGATATGATTCGCCGATTTTCAACCATCGCCATCGATCTTTGCCGCGACATGTGGGGATATATTTCTATTGGCTATTTTAAACAGACCCTGAAGGCAGGAGAAGTGGGATCTTCCACGATGCCCCATAAAGTCAATCCCATTGATTTCGAAAACGCCGAAGGCAATTTTGGTCTCGCTTGTTCCTTTGCGAGTCATTTTGGAGATAAGCTTCCTATTTCAAGATGGCAACGAGATTTGTCCGACTCAACCGTACTACGAAGTTTTGGGAGTTTTGCAGGCCATTTCTTGTTAGGTTTGAAGAGTCTCCATAAAGGGCTTTCTAAAGTTACAGTCGATCCTGTGCGCTTAGAGAAGGACTTAGAGGAGTCGTATGAGGTGCTTGGCGAAGCCGTTCAAACGGTAATGCGAAGGCGAGGTATTCCTGATGCTTACGAACGCCTTAAAGTGGCCACGCGGGGCCAAGCAGTAACATCTCAAAGTTTAAATGATCTTGTGGAATCTGTTACTGAGCTTACTCCTGAAGATAGGAAATATTTGTTGGGTCTTTCCCCCTCGAGCTACACGGGACTAGCTTCTAGGCTCGCTCTAGAATGGGCAGCGCAATGGCGTGAAGCTGTAAGGAGCAAAACATGAAGCTTAAAGTTATCGCAGAGACTTTGGGCCTGCAAATAGAATCCCATCTGGCAGACATCGAGGTGAGTGGTGTTGGTCCCTTAGATCAAGCTAAGGTTGGACAGCTTAGTTTTTTAAGTTCCCATGAATATCTCAAGCACGTGCCTTCGACCAAGGCTCTGGTTATCTTAGTTAAGTCAAAGCTTGAAGATTGCTCGGTGGCTCAGTGGATTGTGAAGGATCCATATCTTACTTTCAGTAGAGTCAGTCAGCTTTTTTGGAAATTAGAACACACTTTTTCAGGGCGGTCTAGCCAGGCCTTTGTGGAAAGCGGATGCGAGGTTAGTCCCTCTGCGACACTCTATCCAGGCTGCTATATTTCCCGTGGTGCTAAGATCGGAGCAAGATCTGTGATCTACCCGTTTGTATTTATTGGTGAAGATGTAACAGTAGGTGAAGACTCTGTGATACATGCCAATTCTGTCCTTGAACCTAAAGTCGTAGTAGGATCCAACGTTAGAATTTTTGGAAACTGCACGATCGGGGCCGATGGTTTTGGATTTGCACCGAGTGCTGTGCGCATGGAAAAGATCCCCCAGATAGGTACAGTTATTATTGAAGATGACGTGGAAGTGGGACCAGGAAGTACGATAGATCGAGCTACCTTTGGGGCTACACGTATTGGGCGCGGCACAAAGCTAGATAGTCAGGTTCATATCGGTCATAATGTCGAACTCGGACAACATAACCTCATTTGTGGTAAAGCCGGTTTTGCTGGATCCGCTAAATCTGAGGATTTTGTGGTAGTCGGAGGGAATTCCAATATTGGCAACTTAGTCACCCTTCATCAGGGAGTGCGTGTTGGGGGAGGATCTACGGTGACAAAGTCTCTCCATGAACCTGGAGACTATGCTGGTTTTCCCGCTGAGAAGATCAAAGAATGGCGAAAAAGTACGGTGTTTATCAGACGGCTGGAAGCCACGGAGCAGAGGATTAAGGTTCTAGAAGATGCCCTAAGGAAGAATTCTAGCATCTCTTAGCATCTCTTTGCCACGCTTAGCATCTCTTTGCCACGCTTAGCTTCTATTAGTCTCGCTTGGCTTTTCCTGGTGTTTCCTAGCCGCTCTTAGCAATCCTTTCTCGAGGAGGACTCGCATGTGCTACTCCGTTATGGTGAAGCAAGATTTGACTTATCTTTCTAAGCTTTTTGGTGCCAAGGTTAAGCAAGAAGAATTTGATGGCTTAAGTAAGCCCTCTCTTTTAGATTCTAAAGTTCCTAAGTATACCCCAAGGCTTTATCCAGGATACTTTGGGCCCGTTCTTTTTACGGAAGACAAGGTGCCGCAGTTAGCTCCCATGCGCTATCGACTGAGGCCTGCGGGATCTTCCGAGGAAGTTCCTTCTAAATACAATATGTTTAATGCCCGGTTAGATGCATTAGAGGTAAGGCCCAGTTGGCAAAGGCTAGTGGGAAGAAAACACGGAATTGTGGTTTTGGAGCGATTTTATGAATGGGTTGAAGATAAAAACACGGGGCGTAAAAAGGTGATCAGTTTTTTTCCTCAAAAAAGTTCAGAAATTTATGTCCCCATACTTTGGGATGAATGGACTGATGGTCAAACCAAATTAAAATCCTTCGCTCTTATAACTGATGAACCACCGCCTGAGGTTTTAAGCGCTGGACACGACAGATGTCCCATTAGTTTAAATCTTGAGGGATCCCATCTTTGGCTCTCTTGTCAAAGGCCATTTGACGCACTAAAACATCGTAGCGTCGAAGTTTTTGGTCACGAAGCATCTGTGCCTTAGCAGGGTAGAATTTATGGAACCGTGCGAATCTCCCTAAACGTGTCTTAACTCAAGAAATTACATCCCCTTCCAAGGTGAGTTTAGGAGATGTTTTTTTGTGAGTGAAATTCATCCTTCTAAATTTTCATAAAAATGGTAGATGATGATTTTAACGTAGGAAAAGATTTTTTAAACTTTGCTTTCAAAATTCGAGAATCCAGTCAATTTCAAAGGAACTGACATGGCTTATCATGACGTGGTATCGGTGACGTGTGCAATTATTTTTCAACGTTTTATTTATATCAGTACAAAGTTCATTCTCTCCTCTAGGCCGGCATCTACTCATAAAAATTATTTTTTTGGACCCGTTTTCAATTTAAGTTACATGCAGATTGCGGAGCCCTTAGGTGGCCATATTTTCTTTTCATTTTTAAATCTGCGACTTATCGAGACTGGGTTGTGCGTTTTTGTGCCGGCAATGTTTGTTTAGTCGCAGGAGGCATTCTCTTGAGGGTTGGACGCACCAGTTTGGGGGAGGACTAAAGTGACTGCAAGGATTCCTAACTTTGGATTTAGTTACTAACTTTGACGTCAACCCTTGCCCCTAGTCCTTCATTTTGAACTTGAATGCTACCATTCAAATACTTCATGGTGTCTAAGGCAATCTTCAGTCCCTGTCCGCTAGTTCTTATTAAAATATCCTCGAGTGAAGCTCCCTTGCTGTCTGGTTGAATTTCCTTAAAGCCTCCCCCCTGATCGCAGATGGAAAAGTGAAGCGCTGAGTTGGTATTTATTGCAAGGGAAATGGTGGCATGGGGTGGTGAAAATTTACTAGAATTTCCGATTAGATTTCCAATCACATTGTAAATGAGCGGTTCGAAGTCGACTATAAAAACGGAACTCTCTTTGCCTTCTATGCGTATGTTTAGTGTTTGGAATTTAGTCTGAAGAATTGGCTCGCAAAATGTTCGAATGAGTTCCACTAACTCAAGTGCAGAAACAGGGCAAAGTGTTTTTTTTCCTACTCCCAGAGAGAGGTGAAAGCGCTTTGCAGAATTGACTATCGAAATAGTATTGTCCATAGCATGCTCGATGCTTTTATAATTGTGTTCTTCACAAAAGCGTTCGTTTTTCATTTTAAAGGTATTTAACTTAATGCTGGTGATGAAAAGTGAATTTGAAATGTCATGTTGAAGAATATTAAATAAATAATCTCGAGAGGCAACGGCTTTCTCAAAGCGGATTTCTGCCAAGAGATATTTAAAAGTGGAGTGTCTAATGACTAGAGCAACCCCAAGCCCTATGGCGATTTTATCGTTAAGGGGATACTTATAAAGATAGTCCATGAGACTTAAAAAATTGCTGCCTTCGAAATAACTCGCTTCAATAATGAGGGGCAGAAGTGCAAGGCCTATTAAAAAATACGCGTTCATTCTATTCGCAATGAAAAGCGTTATAAGTATAATTAGCGTGGTAATTTCCACATCCTGAAAATAAAGAGAATCAGGCTTTTTGTGGTTTGTAATCGACCACCCTAAATAAATGAAGATAAGTCCAAAATTGAATATTTTTTCGATATAGACTCTTTGTTTTCTATTTTTGAGGAAGAGGACGATGCCGACGCTCCACGCGGCAATAGTCAGCCAACGAGTTCCGGCAAATCCCATGTACTGCGAAGGATCCACTGACTTGTCAAAATAGGAAAACAACAAACAAATCGCAAATCCAATGAGTCCTAAAAGAAAAAACTCCATGGGACTATGAAGGTTCTTGAATCGCTCCAAGGCCCATTTGTATTCCTGCTTTTGCTGCATAGACATCCTAAGTAGAGTCAATTTGCCAATTGGCGGTGTCCTAGGGGGGTATACTTAAACCTCAAAACGGTGTCTAAAGCTATTCCAAATCATGTACAACCGTCCGTAACTAGACACTTTTCGGCATGCGGGTGGCTATAGCGGGCTTCGTTTCTAGGAAGATAACATCCTGTAATGCCCCCATCTTTTAAGCAGCCTTAAGGTGGTTTGGGGGGCGAGCCGGTTTTTTCGGCAAAAAAATCCAATTTTTGTTTGTCAGAACCCATGAAGCCTTAAGAGTAAAAGAGAGGGTGAAAAGGCATATTTTTAATTAAAAGTCGCCTCCTTTTGTAACTATCTGAAACATAGACTTTTTTTGTCAGGTTTTAATAATTCCCGAATCCGTGACAGGCGCGCCGATATTGCGATTGTCTTAATGAGGGGGGACAAATGAAAATATTCTGGGTGCTTTTGATGGCCGGATGGGCCGGATCTGCGAGCGCAGATGAAAGAGACCAAGCTATTCGAATCCACAATCGATTGACTTGCGAGCCGCCGACTGCTGAAGTTTTGGAGCAAATGACGGATCTTATCAAGAAAGGGGATCCGGGGGCTGCCGGAAATCTAGCCGTACAAAATAGAGGATTTTTAGAATGTACGGTTAAGCAGTGGTGTTTGGTACAGACAAATGCAGATCGCAGTTTTGATGTGAAGCTTAATGACTATTGTGCCACAGTTATTGGCGCTGTGAGAGATGAAAAGGCTTTTGGGGATCTCTTGTCCTCAGACATTATCTATGTAGCCGATCCTAATAAGTATTCTGGTACAGATTTGCCTCCTTACGATCCAGCAAATAATAGGCAATATGAATTTATTGAGTCAAGGGGCCTCAATTTAGCGGACCTTCTTATTGAAAAAAAGCAGTCCGAAGTGAGCGGTATAGCACAAACATCCGGTCTTTTGACATCTAGAGCATTTGCAGAGGCGTATCTTTCTGCAGGTACCAACAGAAGAGCGGTTCGCTATTCCATGGTGAACTATCTCTGTAATGACCTAGAACAAATGAGCGATACCTCGCGCCCTGATGCCATGGTGGCTCGGGATGTTGAAAGAGCTCCTGGTGGTGATGCTTCTACTTATAACAATAGATGTAAGGGATGTCACGCTGGACAAGATTTCTTTAGGGGAGCTTGGGCCTTCTATGATTACGATGTAACTGCGATGAAAATCAAATACACACCAGGTGTGGTCGCCGAAAAATATAACATTAATGGTGACAGCTTCCCTTCAGGTCACATTACTGTGGATGACAAATGGTCAAACAACTGGACTGTCGGACAAAATGCTCGCTTCGGGTGGCCAGAAGATATCAAAAGCGGCAATGGTGTAGCTTCTTTTGGTCAGATGATAGCAAAGACAGCTGGTTTTAATGCTTGTATTGCAAAGCGAACCTACAAGTCAGTTTGTGCAAGCGAAGGTGAGACAGAAAGTGAAAAGAAAATCATATCTGAACTTGCGTCCGACTTTAAAAGTAGTAATCAAAATTTGAAGACTCTTTTTGTCAAGACAGCGCTTCGCTGCAGCATAGCGGAATAGGGGTGAAAGTATGAAAATATTATTTGTAGCATTATTAGTTGTATACGGATGTAGCGCGGATTCTCACTCTATAAAACGAGCATTGCAAAATAAGGGTCCTGTTGTAGCAGATCAAAAAGTGTCCGGTGCGGCAGATCAAACTCCAGCGGCTGTGGAAGCTCCGATTTTTAAGTTAGCTATTAAGAACTGTGATCAAGTGATGCGGACCATGGAGCGCATTACCGGTGCGTCACGACTGCAACCGCCTGTGTCTACCGTCTATGAAAGCGTCAAAGGTTCTTGTCCAACGGATCCAAGTCCAGATAGTCTCGATGGCTCTCAAATCGTTGCGTTCAATAAGCTTGCTACAGCGTTTTGTGCCGGATACGTCACGAATGTCATTAAAAAAGGTTTAGTCAGTGGAATTGATGTCGCACAACCACCCAAAGTGGGAGTTACAGATGCAGGCCTAGATAACCTTTATGATGACTTCTTCAAGCGCTTTTACTTGGGTCCGCGTTCCGGGATTCCTGATGTTGCGAAGATCAAGGCCTCAATTGATAGCACACTGAAAGAAGTAAGAGATGCGGCTACGACTCCAGCGACAGCTAGAGGTTCAGAAGCGTTAATTCAAGCTGCATGCTCAACCGTTTTAGGCTCTGCGCCAGTTATCACACAATAGATTTCAATATTAAGGGTTTTTAATAACTTTGGGGGTAGGGAAATGGATAAAAAATTAGAACAAAAAAAATTAGAGAAGTTGCAGAAGCAAATTGCCGATTCTGGCCATGGAAAACCTGTCACAAGACGCGAACTCTTGGGACAAGGTCTTATCTCGGGTTCTGCGTTTGTGATTGCACCAAGCCTCTTGGGGTCTATTTACTCACAGACGTCTATGGCTCAGGATGCCTTAGCAAAAAGTTGTCCTGCAGATGACGGTGGTAACGCTTCTTTAGGTGCTATTGTCGTGGAGCTTGCCGGTGGCGCGAATCTAGCGGGAGGAAATGTTTTCGTGGGTGGCCGCGGTGGCCAATCGGATATTTTACCTGCAGGATCATACACCTCTTTAGGGGGAGCACCAGGGCCAGCCGTCAAGAAGTACGGACTCCTTTGGAATCCAGCCTCAAGATTTATGGTAGGTTTGGACACGGCTATCACGGATCCAGCAGTTAGAGAAAAAGTTAAGGGAATTCTTTATTGTTCGACCTCTGAAAATGATACAAATAACAATTCCTACATTCCTACCCATCAACTGGTTCATGCGGGTGCTATGGGAGAAGTTGCCAAACTTGTGGGAACAGCTGGCGGACTCAATGGTGCCAGGAGTAATAAGACTACTCCGTTTATTGAGCCAGGTCTTACAGCGGTGGCTATTAGCAGATCTACCGATGCTATCTCTCTTGTAGCGAAGAGTGATCTCGCTCAAACCCTAGGCGATGAATCCATCAATAAAATTATTAAGGCCACTTCCTTAATGGGCAGTGATGCCCTATGCAATATTTCGAGGCGATCTTTGTCGGAGCAAATGGCCGCAGTCTGTGGTTGCCGATATGACAAGTCTTTCAGTTTAGCGACTAAATTTGGAGTAGATAGTATAGATCCTGTGAAGGACGCGGGGATTACAGCTGTGTATGGAGCTCAGGCCAATGGATCAGAGGCTACGATTTCCAAGCTTGTGGTCAGCGGCCTGGCTGGTGTAGGAGTGATTGTAAAAGGTGGTTACGATTACCATGGGAATGCACGCACAGTTACGGATACGAGGGATCAAGATGCTGGTCTCACCGTAGGGCGAATCATTGCCTATGCCGCTAGACAGAATCGCCCGGTTACCGTCATCGTGGTCACCGATGGAGGTGTATCTTCTAATGCCGCGGGCATGTGGTCGTCCGACTCTTCACAGAGATCGGCTGCACTTCAGTTTAGCTTCCATCCTAATGGAACCCAAGTACAGGCGAGTAAAGATCCTCAGATTGGTGCTTATAAGGCAGACGGTACTGCCGATAAGACTGTAAATGCTATCGGAGACAATACTACCAATTTGGCTCTAGCTTTCACGGCAAATTATCTTGCCTTAAAGGGTGATGAGAAGAGACTTGCTACACTATTTGGAGCGAATCCTATCTCCCAAAAACTTGAAGAGTATTTAGTGTTTTCCAAGTCTATGTGAGAATTTGTGCCGAAGTAGAATAAAGGGGGTGGCCGTGAGATTTTTTGTTCCCATCACGATATTATTTTTTTCGATATCCTGTGGAAGCGGGGGTGTCATTAAATCCAGAGTTTCAACATTGCCAAAAACGGCTGCAGGGGACGCTAAGGCTGGTGGAGGCGACTGGAATTCGGCTTACCTTGCAGGCTATGAAGCCGAGATACTACCTTTTGCAGTGAAAAACTGCGGCAGCTGTCATGGATCGGTGATTGCGCCGAAATTTGCGGCCTCCGATGCCAAAGAAAGTGCCAAAGCTGCTTTAGAGGCCCATAAGCTTGATTTTGTCGATATTGACTCGTCTCGTTTGATTCTGCGGCTGACCCAAGATCAGCATAATTGTGGAGAAAAGGCAGAGTGCCAGGCATTGGGAGAAGAGTTGAAGGCAAAACTAAAAGCATTGGTGGCAAAACTGCCAGTCCAGGCTGACACAACGCCTGAGATACCCCAAACCCCGACACAGGACTTCACCAATCTCGTGGATTCTGATCGGGTGATCGCATCTCCTTCCTTTTTGATAGTGGAAGCTGAGAAGCTCATCCCCGAAGGCGCAACAGCTCCTTTGGCGCCCATGGTTTCCGGGGCCACTACGTATGTGACACTGCCGGCTGCAGCAACCAGATTTACGGCTCCCGTTACAACGGTTTTGGGTGGTAGATATTATGTTTGGGCGCGGTATCGGCGAGCTGGTCAAGGCGCCATTACGGCTAATTTCACTTATAGTTCCGCCGCGGTTGCACCGGTAGCTGTGAATCGAAATTTCCCAGTGGTGGACACGAAAGGTGCATTTCTCATGTCTCCGCTCAATCAACTCAATCAAGGAATACCTGGCCCCTATATCATGCCTAACCCTCAAACCGTTAACTTGGCGCTAACGATGAGTGTTCTGGATCTTGATATGATCGTCTTTACAGATGTGGACTATTCCAAACGGGTAGAGAAAGAACCAACGATCACCAAGAAGGTTTTAAACTTCGACTTAGCTTCCATGGGAGTGCCTGGCGGCCGCATCGAAATTGCAGCCTCCGTTATCGATCCAGAGGGCTCTAAAACCTACAATTTCGAAGCGCCTCGATATTTTGGATCACAGAACGCTAAGATCAAAGGTATGAAGATCTTAGTTAATGGCAAATGGAATCCCGTGAGTTCCCAGTTTACAGCTTTAGATGCTGTGGTAGCTAACGGAGAATTTTTGTCCACCAATGCCATGACGGTTTCTAGTGACAAGGGTGTGGAAGCAGATAAATTCTCGTTGTCCTTTGAGGAGATCGCTCCTAAGTGAAGATTTCTGCCCACACTTAAAAGCTTCTTTTAGACGTGACTTTAGGATAGTTATCGAACCCAGGATGTAATCGTCTTGGGTTTTTTTTCCTGAAGCTCTGCACGGCCGGAATGAACGCTATCAAATAGAATCGCTTCGACATCCTGGTGATCTGACAGAGCCATTAAAATGAGTTCAACTTCATTTTCTATAAACCAGATGGAATCATAACCCACTTTTAGGTGGGCAAGACCAGAGCTCTTGTAGTCCACATCTAAAATGGCAGTGTGGTCCTTAAGCATAAGTCTCGTTCTGGGGCTTTCTTCCTTTAGTGGAAAATGATGGGTAGCAAGCCACTTCTTGGTGCCGACGATGCTGGTGTCATTGTGACGTCCTGTTAGATAAGCAATGTCTGCTCCCCTCAGAAGACACTCAGCTACGAACTCTTTACCGCCAGAATAGGGGAGATCGTGAACGAGCCAATCTTCATGAAAAAATCGATCTTTCCAAAATTTCAGAATATATTTTTCTTCCGCGGAATGAGCTTTGATCTTTATCCCAGAATGCATATTGATAAAATCAATGGGATGATAGACCTCTACCCACTCCGTCCATTGATTTATCTCTCGACAGAGTTCTTTAAATTGAGAGTGATGACTTGGCTGACGAGCGAATTCCCGACAAATAGCAGCTGTGCGGTGGCTTGTGTCAATGAGAGTTGAGTCTATATCGAAGATAACCAGGGACCTATGTCCTGGTGACACTGGATTTGAAATCTTCATGAGTACTTGATCGAGAATATGTTTTGAATCTGCATCAAGCAAGGCTCGATTAGGGGATTCAGCAAGATGTTGGTTGATCCACATAAGGTTTCCTAACTTGGTTAAAGAGTCTTTAAAAATTCGAGAAGAGAGACTTTATCTTCCTTGGATATAAGTTCGACGCCTTTATTAAGGAAAATTCCTTCATCATGACCTCCGTTTCCTTGACCCAAAATGCGAGTGTCAAATTTTACGGCAAACTTTTTAGGTTTCACGTTGCTGGGCGGATACCCCAAACATGTGGTGTCATAATCTTCACTAGGATCTTTGGGGTCAATTGCATAATAGATGACGGGCCTTTTTTTGCTGGAATTTAGAACATCGCAAAGCGTTGGGACAGAGTTGTTGTGCATATAAGGAAAGCGAGCCCAAACGCCTTCTAAAGGTGGAGGAACATAGCCCTTCTTAGGTAGAACTACAGTGCCCATAAACTTGGAGATCGACAGACGATTTAAATCCTCAGAAAACGATGCCATTCCTAAATATCGAGAAGGATCTGTTCCCACATCGATCACGGGGGTCGACTTATGGTAGATAGTTGATGTGGTAGCAGTTATATCTTCCTTGGCTTTGTCATCAGACCAAGCTTTCGTGTAGGTGCCGTGGCAGCTGGCACAATGGGAGTTAAAAACAAGTTCGCCTCGTTTAGCCTTGGAAATGTCTATAGAATCTTCGCCAAAAAAATCGATGTAACGCGGTGCTTTTACGTGCAAAAGGGCATTGATCATATCTTTAGCTAAGGGCTCATTTTCTTTTAACCAAGACTCCAGCTGCACGAGATCAGCGCCTCTTCCGAGTTCATTCCAAAGGAAGTTGGTATAGACAGGGTTTCCGCCTTCCAAGGAGCCATCGCTGAGCCACTTGGTCTTAAACTTTAAATTCCACCACACCGCGGGTTTTGAGTCCGCTCGGTGAGTCATGAGGTAGTGTCTTGGAGGTTGAGCTGCCAGGTTCGGGTTAAACGATGCAGTTTCATCTTTATTACGCTTATTTAAAGTCAGTCCTACCTGGGCTAGACTTGTGTCTAGACCAAGGGAAGTTGGCATCTTAGCTCCGATGTTTTTTGCAGCAAAGCCATCCTCAAGAAGTAGGGCAGTTTCACTAGGTGTAGCAGATAGCAACTTAGCCGCCATCTGGGGGGGGACAAAGTTAAACACTCGGCCGCTAAGCACAAAAAGGTGATTGGCTTTCGGAAAACGAGTACTAAGTCCGATAACGGGCTTTCCAAAAAGAGACCCTACATGACAGGCGGCACATCCAAAGGTAATTCCCTCTATGTCATTTCTATGGATTTTGGTGACTCCAAAGTAGTCATCGTCAGTTGGTATGGCGCTAGAATCTCTAGATTTACTGAGTCCGAGCCAATCATAGAATTCGCCTTTGGAACGAAATGTCTTTAGGTTTAAAATTGTACTCACAAAATTTAAAAAAGGACGGGTTTTGAGGTCTCCACTAAAGTATTCTTCCATGAGCTGACTTGGAAGAAGCAGTTTGGTGGTGGGAATTGGGTAGCGAGAAAGATGCTCTTCGCCTCGAGCTATAGACTGTGTTAAGTCTTCGGGGGTAAAATGGTAAGGGTTCAAATTTTCTTTTCCGTCCTTGAGTTCAAAACCACGTCGGAAGGGGTCATTTGGCGATGCGGCAAAGGACACTGTCGCTTTAAAGATCGTAATGATCCATATAAGGCGCTGAACCATAGATATCGTTCTCCCTAATAGTATGGGACCTATTTAACATTTTTGGAGCCTACATGAGATTTGTACCACGTGGAACCGGACATGCCATTCCCAAAAAAATAGTCACCAATGATGATTTGGCTAAATTAATGTCCACAAACGATGAGTGGATTAAAACTCGTACAGGTATAGAACGGCGCCACATTGTTGAAAAAGGCACGTCCACCAGTGATCTCGGGACGGCCGCAGCATTAGAGGCCATCGCCATGGCCGGCTGGCAGCCCCAGGAAGTGGATCTTATTTTAGCTGCCACGTTGTCCCCTGATTATTATTTTCCTGGGCTTGGCGTTTTGATTCAGGATAAATTAGGCTGCCGAGCTATACCTGCCATTGACATTCGAGGGCAATGCGCAGGCTTCGTTTGGAGTTTGGCGACAGCTCAGGGTTTTGGGCTTACAGGGCAGTATCAAAAAATCGTAGTTGTAGGTGCTGAAATACATTCCAATGTCATAGATTGGAATGATCACGGAAGAGATATTGCCGTTCTATTCGGCGACGGTGCCGGAGCTTTGGCTCTCGAACTAGAACCGGGCGTGCCTGAGCTTTCTAAGCGGGGGCTTATTGATTTTGTGATGGGTTCTGATGGCAGCGGTGTAGAAGTCCTTTGTATGAAGCGACCAGGTATGGCTGGACAAGAGCGATTTGTGACCCATGAGGATATCGAGAAGCGTTTAGTACACCCCCAAATGGATGGCAAAAAAGTTTATATAAATGCGGTTAACAGAATGTGTGAGTCTGTTACGACCCTCATGACACGCCATGGTATTACTGCCGCTGATATTGATCTTCTCATACCTCACCAAGCGAATCTCCGCATCAATGAAACCGTTCGAGAGAAGCTTGGTTTTCCCGAAAACAAGGTCGTAAATATTATTACAAATTACGGTAACACCACCGCCGCTACCATTCCTCTTTGCATGCATCATGCTGTTAGGGATGGACGTCTTAAACCAGGAAGCTTAGTCATGACGACCGCTTTTGGCGCTGGATTTTCATGGGGAGCTAATTTGATTAGGTGGTAGAGGTTTTTAGAAAAAGCAGCATCCAAGCCCTTTAGAGCGTCTCACGTTTCAATTTCAGTGACACATAATGGTTTGGTTTTGTATGCGGAGGAAGAGCTAGGATAGTGCGGACTCTCATCAACTGATAGCCCGCGATGTCCTCTTTGAATATCTCGTCAAGAACTTTCAAAAGCTGAAAACAAATCCATAATTAGGCTCCAGGCGAGGGAGCCCTTTGGGCCATGGAAAGAGAACTTACAAGAAAGGGCTACAACCTAGTAGCCCGCGGATAGACTTAAAAGCGTTGTCTATTACTGGGCAAGGCGATAGGGGCCAGCTAGTGAGATTCCTAAGTTTTTTGCGTATTCACACGCTGTAGGTTCGGTAATATAAAAGGAATCCGAAGTTCTGCCTGTTCCCGTGGTGCTTTGAAGGATTACCGGACATCTTGCGTCTGTAGATTTCCAAGTCAAACCATCCTTCGAGGTCAAGACCACTTTTTCGGGAGATCCTACAACTTGCAATGTGATTTGGGTTTCTTCTACTTGAAGAGCAATGGAAACCGCGCTGTCGCTGGGAAGTTGAAAGTCATAGATGCCAGAAGACATTGGGGGTTGGGGCAAGGTTCTTTTAACTTCTGACGTGATAACATTGCAGCTAAGACGGGCTGTGCCTTGAACTTCGACGCCAAACCTTTGCGTAGGAACGACAACTTTGCCTTCTCCCTTTTGTGTCTTAAAATTATATTGGAGCTCTATTCTTGCAGGAGTCCAATAGTCCGCCAAGGAAATGTTGAGCTCTGTCCCGTCATAAGAAAAGCTTCTAAGTTGTGAAGGAAACATATTGATCGAACCCGACTCATATTCTCTAGGAGAGGCGACTAAACCCGTTGTCCAAAGGAAGCTATAGGCGGAGTCGTCTTGCGCTAAAAGGCTTTCAATCACGATTGTTTTATCTGCGTCAAGCCCCGTGCATCTTATGTTTTTCTGGATCATAGAAAATGCGGAGCCTGAAATACTAGTTACAAAAACTGCCCCAAGAGTGATGCTGCGTATCATGTGTAATTCCTCGCTTTTGATGAATATTTGAATTTCTGTCTTTCTTACTGTCTTTCTTACTGTCTTTCAACCACAACCAGGATTTTACGCATTAACGGAAAGGTGTCAAACTGCAAATCTTCAAGAAACCGGCGCTTTTTTCTAATAGGCCAATCCGAGCAAGAAAGTCTAAGGCGAGCCATCAAATTGCCGCCATGCCTCTGGAGCAAATACTGATAAATGCAGCGGCACTAGGATTCCGATGGTTTTTTTTATAGTGTTCAAATTAAAACAGTGCTCAAATTAAAACCGTGCTCAAATTAAAACAGTGCTCAAATTGAAACAGTGTGCACTTAAAGGCGACAAAAAGTGTCAAGCTGGCTTCTTTAAAGTTTTACGCATGTCTTTAATTCCATCAAGTAGCAAATCAAGTAGTCCAAGTTTTTGCTGTTTAATCGAATCTTCTAAAACAGCGCATATCTTTGTGATTTCTGGGAATCCATAGGAGGTCCCCGTGCCTTTGAGAGAGTGGATCTGGCGTCGGATATCTTCCATTTTTGGTGCGGAATCTTCAGTTCCTAAAGCATGAAGAGCTTTTTCAATGTCATCTAGAGTGGATTGGCCATAAGCGACGTACTCCTCTTTTAGTTGTGGATCTACTTCAAAGTTACCAGAATGAGCTGTCACTATCTTATCTCCTATATGAAATCCATTCTAAAAGGAATGTCCGAGCGATCCTCATAAAAAGCATTTAAAAGCGATCAAAGCCTATTTTCTTTTTAGAAAAGAAGATTAGACTTAGGCCTTAAGATCTTTCCAGGGAACCTCCCAGTACATATTCTAATGTAGCACTATTTCAAGTCGGCAACCATGGGATCGATCCCAGCAAACAAAGGGAATCGCCACGGGGGGGATCTTTCTGCCTTTTGGAAACCCTAATCAACTCATATGGGCCAGAACCTAGTGAGTAGATAACGAGTCAAAATGTTGGAGTCTGGCTGCTTGTCGGTTAACAGCTCCAGATTTCTCGGACGAGAGCCATTTTAAGGTAGTCCTGTACTCTTTCAGGTTCTAAAAAACTCAAGAGAGAGGTCCCGATGGAGGCGTTTTTTGCTGCTACTCAGCAGAATCTGCGGCCATTTTTGATGTCTATTGACAATTTAGCAGGATATTATTAAACCTGCCGTACAAACACGCTGAGAGGCTTGTCATAAAGGAGGTTTGAATGTTTAAGAGATTGAAAGTTATAGGTATTTTTTTAGGGCTCACTGGCAGCACCCTAGGTCTTGCGGGAACAAAAATCTGTGTGGACCAAGCTAATTTGCGCAGCCTTGATAGTATCGAGACTATCATTGATGTTTTAGACCGGGATACTCCTGTGCGCTCAATGGGTAGAGATAAAGTCTCTTATAACGGCTACTCCTATATGGCGGTTCAGGCAAAGAACCAGTCTGGCTGGGTTGTGGATTCCTTCTTATGTGAAACTGGCACAGAATCGCCAGTCACTGCTAGAAAAATCGTGGTTAATATTACCTCAAATAAATTGTTTTATTATGAAAATGGACTTCTCGTCGACAGTTGGAATGTGGGAACTGCTAGAGCCGGAAAAGTAACACCTACGGGCACCTATTCCGTAAGAAAAAAAGAAAAGTGCCCTCCCTACTTTGGGTCTCTGGGTGATCATAATGTATCAGGTTGTACCCCAGAAAATCCTTTTGGACGCCGAGTTCTTTGGTTTATAGGGAACATATATGGAATTCACGGTACTAATCAAGAGCACCTGATTGGTCCTCAGTCTACGGCATCTAGTCGCCGCGTAAGCGGGGGCTGTGTCAGAAACCCCAATGCTAAAATTGAGTGGCTATTTGAGCGCGTAAAAGCGGGGGATCCCATTGTGATTACCCGTTAATAACGCGGCAATCGCTCTATACTGAGCACAGGTATTTAAAAGTCTTGTTTAAGATAAGGCGTAGAGATTGTTTAGGATCTCTACGTTTTTTTACGATTGTAGCTTATACAGACCAGGCGATTTTTGAGGCTGCCGTTCTAGGAGAGATTTCGGTCAAAGTACTATTTGGAAGTGGGCGCTCTAGGTCGCGTCAAAAGCACTTAGATCTTGCGGTTGTAATTGCTGGTAATTGTGAGACAAATCATCAAATTTGCATAAGTTTTTGGTCAACGGCTTCAATCCTTTCTGTCCTTACTTTCTGTCCTTACTTTCTGTCCTCACTTTCTGTCCTCACTTTCTGTCCTCACTTTCTGTCCTCACTTTCTGTCCTCACTTTCTGTCCTCACTTTCTGTCCTCACTTTCTGTCCCCATATTCTTTAAGACTCAAAAGCGATGATGGTGCCTTTTCTCTATCTGGCTAGCGAATAGTTTCCAGGCTGATATCGGTTCCTTATTTAGTTAAGGAAGATGGCAAAAGGAAAAATTATTAGAGATTTGCAGCTTAAAGAAAACTCATTTTTGCTGCTTTCCGCGATGTCTCTACTTCACTTTTGCGAGGTCCTGACCGACAGGTAAGCAAATTGTGCAGGGGGGGAGAATGGACGTAAATACATTTAAGAAGGATGTGAAACAGTGGATCAATACACATCCTCAGGGCAGTATTGATGATTTTGCTGATTTTTGCGAATCGTTAATTCCTCCAACGATGATGACAAGCTATGCTTGGCTTGTCGATCAATCGGTGTCTTGGTATACCCATATTCTAGCTAGTCGAGACTGGCAAAACAGGGATGACGAGGAGAACGACGAGGCTGCCTAATCAATTTCACTTTTCGGCACTAAGCGGCTGAAGGGGGAGGCGTCTTTGTAAAAGAGGGATGGCTAGCTCGAATTCGATCAAAGGACCTTTTTTCGATCTCTTCGAGAGCTTCGAGGTTTTCAAAGCCAAGGTCACGAAGCCAATCCACCTGGACCATATCTGGCAATGGGGTTACGATTTCTTCCCCGTCTTCTGTTTCATACACTTCAAAAGCCTCTAAAATAGTTCCAGGCTGGGTCATGCGGAAGTAGTGCCAGCCTTCTCCCGACGTGATCACACCGTCCCTTGAATCCCCATACCATTGTTCGCGCGTATAAAAGTTGTCTAGCATAAAACCTCCTATCTTTAAAAGAATCGGAGGTTTTTGTTGATAATTTAGAGAAATCGAAAAAAACTATTAAAAAAGCAGCTTTATTAATAGGTTAGCGTATCGAGGCGGCTCAGGAAACGATAGAACCGGAACTTGGTGCCCGCTAGATCCCTAAAGAAGTTAGAATCCCCCATGGGTGATTTGGAAGGATTCCAAGCGCTCCATAAAATCATATCCGCTCGACCATGAACATAGGAAATAGGAACCGTTTTCCACACTCTTGAATCCGAAGAGTTGTCGCGATTGTCACCCATCACAAAGAGAGAATTCTCGGGAACACGGTATGGCACGCCATCTGGAGGCCATGTGCCCCCAAGCGCCCTTTGGAATTTGTCTGCATTTTGAATGACCCAATGTTTCTTGCCCTCAAGGGTTTCTTCAAATAGATTTTTAGGTTGGTTTTTATCAAATATATCCGTCAGAAGAGCCGATTTTTCAGGCGTGGCTAGTTTTTCAAGGGGGACATTATTGATATAAAGAAAGTCATCTATGGTTTGGATTTGATCCCCAGGTAAGGCGACGACGCGCTTGACATAATCGATTTCTGGGTTCACGGGATAACGGAAAACAATGATGTCGCCGTGTTTGATTTCAGCCCATCTAAAAATGATATCTGTAAAAGGGACCCGAAACCCATAGGCAAGTTTATTGGCAAGAATGCGATCACCGACCTTAATCGTGGGCTCCATGGATGCTGTAGGGACCTCGTAGGGGCTAGCTATGCTCCATCTCAAGGCTAATACGGAAACGATTAAAATGGCCAGGGAACGAAAGTTTTCTACGCTCCAAAACGGTACTTGCTTAGCAGGTTTTTTCTTGAACAAATCGAAAAAATTAAACTTATGTTCCGTTTTTAAAGCGGGTTCTGGGTGGGATTCAAGTGTCACAAATACCCCTAGTGTGTTGAGATCTAAGTTTTATAGCAGACAATCCGAAAGTAAGCAAAGGGGGGATTTAGGAGCATGTCTAAGATTTTACTTCTGTTATGGATCCTCATTCTAGACCAAAGGGCTTGGGGGCTTCAGGCAAGCAAGGTCTATTTTGAGTACATTCCTTCTCTAGGGGTATACCGGGTTCGCACCTTGTATACGATTCCCGAGCTCAAAGAAAAACGCGAGATGCTTGCAGAATTTAGAGCTAAAAAAGAGGCCGAAGAATTTTACTGGAAGTTGGTCAAGGGCGGTGACTTTAGCCAAGGAGATCCAAAATCCGTAAAATTTCTAACTCAGCCAGCCAAAGCGGACCCTTGGTGACCAAAGCGG
>CAIMVM010000224.1 GCA_903844895.1 uncultured Pseudomonadota bacterium | reverse complement strand
TCAGGCGGAAGTCGAATAGGCCGCTCACCTCGCTTTGCTCGGATCACGGCAGTCGGCTTTCACCACCAGCCAAACCCGTCTGGTTCCTCGCTGGCTCGGGACGGGCTATGGCTGGAGTACTTGCCGACAATCCGATAGAATTCGAATCTATCATCCTAAGCCAAAGGTAGGTATAAGGGCCTCTGCTCCAGGTCAAATTTGGCATTTAGACTTAACGGTACTGAGGCTTCAGGATGGGAGTAGGGGCTTTGTTCAATGTATAATCGATAACTATTCGAGGTATTTCCTAGCTTGGAAGGTGTCCAAAGACTATGGTGGAATTAGAACGAAAGAACTTGTTCAGACTGCTTTAGCAAAAGCTAAGTCATTAGGACTCGAAGTTAAGCCTAATGTTTTAGTGGATAGCGGAAGTGAGAATATCAATCCAGATGTAAATGATCTTGTCGATTCAGAGTTGATTTCAAGGACGATTGCCCAAATCGACATCGAACAAAGTAACTCCATGATCGAGACGCTCTTTCATCGAATGAAACACCGTTACTTGTTTACAATCCTTCTGTCTAACTTTGAATCATTGGTCAAAGGAACTGATTTCTACTTAAATGAAAGCAACAGCTGTATTCCCCATTCCGCTTTGAAGGGTGCTACTCCGGAAAAAATTATTACCGGTATTTGGACTGAAGAGAAAATTACTCAACTTAAAAAGAAAATTGCGGCTGCCGGACAGTTAAGAATGGATGCCAATAAAGCAGTCCGCTCCAACCCCTGCCTAGCCTAAGCTCCCCCGAACTAGCTAGTAAGAATCCCTTCCTTAAAAAGTCTTAAAATGTCCCTGCAACCTATGGGAACTACTCAAGCAACAAGTGCTCGCGGAACGGAAATTCGTCCACATAGCAAACAAAGGCCAAGAATTGGTGCAGGGCCTCAAACTTTCTTATGTCGTCCGAAGCAGCAACTAAGTTTTTAAGACGATGGTCATAACGGCGGTAGTCTGATCTTTCCATCGATATTCATCCTTTCCATTCAGGCAAAAAGGAATATCGGAGACAAGGAGTAGGATTTTAGGATTTACCCAATATTCGCTGAAAACACAGGAAAATACCTTGAGATGGCGCAGAAGCGAGCCCTTTTGTAAATTCACTTCCAATGAAATTCTATAACCATCCTGCAGAAAAGTATGTGAGACAACTTATCGCAGGCTTGATGCTCCCTAAATCAAAAGGACCCAATAGGGTCCTGGGCTTTAGGATTTATTTTTAAGTTTTTTTCGGTACAAGGCAGGATCTTGATTTTCGTCAGAAGAATATTCTTTCGACCAAATACCCAATTTTTCTTTTTGGGCACTCACTTCTGCTGCGTTAAAAATGGCATGATCAATGGTCTTAGAGCTTTCTTTTCCCCGATAGACCCTGGCAAAACCTTGCTCCACGAGCCCGACATTAATGGATTTCGATCCCTGACAAAATTCACCTACCGTTCTGCCGTAACGGTCGGTCCCGTGTCTAATCAGGTTGATCTTCTTTCCGACTACTTGGTCAGAAAGCGCGACCTTTGCCTCTTGGGCCCGAGGCTGTCCCTTACCGCCTAAAGTTCCTTTCTTTTCTGGGGCGTCGATTCCCGCGAGACGAATTTTTTCTTTAGTGCTCAGGGTGCAAGTATCCCCATCGTAGCAGCGCACCACTTCCACGATGGAAGACGAAGGACTCCTCCCCATGGACTCGCAATTTAATATCGAACTTGCCAATGCCAGTGTGCTTAGTAAACCCAAGACAGCCCCCCTCCACTCGATGATGACAGGCTAGGCCTTTAACCTAGTCTCGCCATTTCTGAAATAAGAGCCACCCCAAAACCAGTACCTCGGTTGTCGCCATAGGAAGCTGGGCCCGCTAAATCTATATGGAGCCATTTCAGTCCCTTGACATCTTCAATATGAGACCACAAAAACTGACCTGCACTACTTGATGGAGAGTTCGATCGATTCTTCACGGAATTTTTCATATCGGCAATGGCGGATTTAAACTCATCTGCAAAAATTTCAGGGGCAAAAATAAGAGGATGGACTAAATCACCTGTAACTTTTCCAATCTCAATGGCATCTTGTTCCGTCTTTTCATCGTTTGAAACAATCCCAGCGTGCATTAGTCCTGTAGCCACCAACTGCGCTCCCGTTAAGGTTGCAGCGTCAATGATCAATTTCGGATTATATTTCCTTGCCACCCAACTCAGGGCATCTGCTAAGACTAGTCTTCCTTCCGCATCAGTATTGTTAATTTCTACTGTTTTGCCAGAATGCATGAAAAGAATATCGTCATTTTTGTAAGCTTCTGGTCCAATGGCATTTTCAACAATTCCACAAACCGCAATCACTTCGTTCTTGCAGTGGGAGTGAACAAGCGTATGAAATGCACCGAGCACAGCCGCAGCTCCACCCATGTCTCCTTTCATCCCGACCATACCACCTGAAATCTTAAGCGAAAGACCGCCCGAATCATAGGTGAGTCCCTTGCCGACAAGCGCTACGACTTTCTTAGGCGTTTTAGGTTTGTAATGAAGAACAACCATACGCGGAGCTTTGGTCGCTGCCTTACCCACCGCATACATCCCACACAGGCCGTGTTTTATGAGATCTTCACCCACAAATTCCGTGATTTTCACATGAGGGGTCTCTTTGAAATGAGCTTTGATTTCCTTGGCGAAGACTTCTGGATTCAACTCCGAAGGCGCACGATCCACAAGTGCTGCTGCCCATGCGACCCCCTCCATCGAAGCTATGGCCGCTTCACTCGGTTTTAATACTTTCCCCATATGGTCTATGGGCAATACTTTAAGTGTTAGAGCTGGCGACTTTTGTGCTTTTGGCCCTTTTAATTCAGGTTTTGATTTGTAGCTAGTGCGATTTTCTAATCTTGCAAGTCCATTTAGCGCCCCTTGCAAGAATTGCGCATCCTCAACAGCCAATAAGATCGAAGTGGATCGACCAGTCGACAATGACTGAGTGTGCTGAAATATGGAATGCTTGCGACTAGGTGAATTATATCTCGAGACTTCATCTGGAAGTACAACTAAGGCAACTTCCTTAATATGAGCATCGTTTGTAAATGTTTTATAAACAGCACCATTAGCTCCTGACACTAAACTTTTGATGCCATTTTTAATAAGCGAAAGGGCTCCGTCTGGCAGATAAGAAGACCATATCTTCTCTTTCTTAAAAAAGCCCTCAGTACCGACAACAACCAGCCTCTCAGACCCTTTTGATAAAGACCCAGATTCATTTAAAAGTATAATTTTCAAAAGTATAATCCTTTCTAAAATTCGTCAAAAATCCACATTGTTTTTTGATCATAACCAATTCTTACGAATCTGCGCAGCACAAAAGGGACTCCATCAGCTTTTTCTCGTCATTATTTAGGCGCTGCCATGTTGGCCTGAAGAAAAACCAAACACCAAGGTCAAATATGATTAAAAAGAACGCATTCTTAACTAAGTATCATGCCCACGTCGAAGAGTAGCCTCATGCGCTTGTCGAAGAGTAGGCTCATGCGCGAACCAGATCCAGAGTACTGAGAGCTCTTTTCCAACCATTAGGGTTTAAGATTAGAATTTTTCAGCTTCGAACATACACCAATCTCATAGATCGCAGCGTTTGAGAGGCGTTTGAGAGGCGTTTGAGAGGCCTAAGATAGACTTAAGGGATCTCTTTTTCGCTCCTTACTCGTGCATCATCCAAAGAAATTGAACAAGTAATTAAGGTCAGGTATAGTTTTCTTAAGATACTTGCTAAGGAATTCCATGACATTGATTTTAATTGCAGCTTTCTTTGCTGGCGTCGTGGATGCCATGGGAGGTGGAGGCGGGCTACTTACGACCCCTGCCTTGCTACTTTCCGGACTCCCTGCCTCACTTGTCCTCGGCACCAATAAGGTTATTGGAACTTTTGGATCCACAGCTGCTATATTGCGTTTCAAAAAGGCACGGCTACTATCTGGCCATAAAACCCCAGCGGAGTGGCTGGCCAAGACAAGTCTCATTTTAGTTGCAGCCTCCCTAGGTGCCTTTGCTTCCACCTACCAGGGTGTCATCGATCATTTAAAAGATATCTTGCCGCCCATTTTATTTGTCATATTGCTGCTTTTGATTAAAAAATGGTTTTTTTCTGCTCCTCCCCTCCCGCCGCGGCCTAAGGAGTCTTTAGAGGTTTCCGTTCGTCCGGCGGGAAGCGGACGCATCCCCCTTGCCGTGATTGGTTTTTATGATGGCTTATTTGGACCGGGAACCGGCATATTTTTCCTTTCCTTCCTAGAACGTCAAGGCTTTCAAACACAGACCGCTAATGCCATTGCAAAGATCTTTAACTTATCGTCCAACATCGGCGCCTTAATTTTTTTTAGTGCCTACCAGCGAGTCGACTGGAGAGTAGGACTTAGTGGCGCCGCGTGCTATTTAGGTGGCAATTTCATCGGCGCTGGTTTTGTCTTGCAATCTGGCCATAAAGTCATACGCTTTACAGTCATTGCAGTCACTCTTTTAACCATCGGTAAGTTGATGTGGAATTCCTAGAGCACAAGGATTATTTTTATGGCATGCCAATCATATTTTAGACTTTTCTTAGCCTACTTCTTTCTTTTTGCTGGGAACGCTATAGCTGACGAAACGACGCTTTCTTGTCCTAAAAAACCGATTAAAATCGGCTATAGCGATTTTGGGGTCTTTTACAATGAAAAATTAAAAACGGGACTGGACAAGGATATTGTTAAAAAAATTATAGAGAAAACAAATTGTCGATTTGAGGAAAAGAGTTACAGCCATTCTTCCCTTTGGGCCCAACTTAAAACAGGAAAAGTCGACATTTCTTTAAGCAGCGTCAATACTAAAGAACGCAGTAAAATCGCTAAATTTTCTTACTATGGAATAGCCAAAACTTCGGTACTGTTTCATGCAGGAGTACGCGCTGCTACTCTTGTAGAGTTTACAAAAAACACAAGACAAAAAATGGGCTCCGTTGCGGGCACGAGTTATGGGCCCGCCCTTGATCTTGAAGTCAAAAACTTGAAGAAAACGGGTCGGGTCGTGGAATTTGCAACTGAAGAAAAAATGTTTCAGGCATTTAGGAAGAAAAAAGTTGATGTATTGCTGCTTTTTATAGGAGTGAAAGAGAGGTACCTTGCTCCCGCCGACTATGCTACCTATTCTCAAACGGAGTGGATCGGCGAAATTGAGCCCCATGGCCTAGCCTTTTCCAATAAATCCAGCCACTCAGAGCTTTTTCCCTGGTTCGACCAGATCATTCAAGACATGGTAAAATCTGGAGAAATAAAGACCTTGGCAGCCAAATATCTCACTCCGGAAGAGCTTCTATTGTATCGCCCGTAACGACATTGATCTTAATGCCCTTCTTCAAGACAGTTCTGGTGCTTTAGACTGCTTAAGAGGAGTCCTCAACTGCAGTTTAAAGCCTATATTTGTAAAGACTGTACTGCGGATGGGAGGGAAAAGAGTAACGGCGCCGCTACCTCAGGGCAGTTCTCCGGAAAACATTTTTTCCTTTAAAGATCTTCGTAAGACCATTATCTTTTTCTGTGGATCTAGGATAGCGCTATATTCCTGTCGACGAGACTTTCATGTGCATTGGGTGAAAGGAACACCTTTAAAGTGAGCCTTAGGCTCTAAGTTTTGTGAATCGAGCAGACAAAAATAGATGCGAAGTGTTCTGTATTTATTGTAGAATAGATCTCGCTGATCAAAATGTCCAAAACCCCAAAAGCCTTTGAAACTCAGGAGACACTCACTTTATGAAGCACCAAAAACCATGGGTAGTTTATAAGTTTGGGGGAACTTCCATGGGCGGCGCAGAAAAGATAAGCGCAGTCGCCGATATCGTTCTAGGGCGACCTGATGCAAGTCAGCTTCGCCTTGGCGTAGTCGTCAGTGCCATGAGTGGAGTTACAGATCAACTTTTAGCTTTGACGACCCTTGCTGTGGCGCGAGCACCAGAACTTTCCAAAAGTCTCGCGGCACTTCGTGAAAAACATCTCATCACTGCAGATGCTCTCTTGACGGAGTCTGCAAAAGTGGAGTTTACCGAAAAGTTTGATCGAGATCTTGAGGCGCTTTCTAAAGTACTCGACGCCATAGGTGTGGTCAGGGAATGTTCTGACCGCCTGCGCGACTTTGTCTCAGGCCTAGGAGAAGTTTGGAGCGCCTCACTTCTGAGTCTTCATTTGAAAAAAAGACAGATCGCCAATACCTATGTGGATGCCCGTCAAATTTTGACAGTGGAACCGTCAGCACAAGGTCCCAACATACTTTGGGAGGAGTCCAGGGAGCGTATGGATGCCCTATCCTCTGAACCCACAGACCTACTTATCATTACCGGATTCGTTTGCAGGACTCCTCAAGATGTGCCGGCAACCCTTGGTAGAAACGGCTCAGATTATTCCGCTTCCATTTTTGGACACCTTCTCGATGCTCTAGCCGTAGAAATTTGGACAGATGTCGACGGGGTTATGAGCGCCGATCCAAGACGAGTTCAAGATGCAGTTGTAATACCAGAATTGACCTATCGAGAAGCCATAGAGCTCGCAAACTTTGGAGCCAAAGTACTCCATCCCGCCACCATGTTGCCTGCCGTCATGAAGAATATTCCTATTTTAATTAAAAACACCTTTCACCCTCATGCCAAGGGCAGCCGCATTGAGGCGAGCGCAGGCAATGACAGCAATTTTACTGTCAAAGGCTGCGCCACTGTCGATGATATCGCCGTACTTTATTTAGAGACATCAGGATCCCTCCCTCTCGAGTGGATTCATTCTAAAATCGTCGGTTTACTGTCGGAAGCCAAATTGCATGTACTTATGGGCACATTTGGTTCACCAGGAAACTCCTTATCCTTCGCCTTGACAAAACAGCACGGGGAAAATGCCTATCGCTTGATCCAAAAAGCGTTCCCCGTGGAAATCAACGCCGGCCAGATTTCACTTCTTGAGCTTCATCGTGATCAAGCCATACTGTCTATAGTCTCAGATACAATGGCGCAGAAAACAGGAGTCGCAGCCAGGTACTTTGACTCACTCGCCAAGGCAGGAATTAGCGCAAGAGTGATCAACCAGGGTTTTAGTGAAAGAAATATTTCCGTGGTCGTTGCCAAAAACGAAATGACCAAGGCTTTGCGAAGTACGCATTCAGGATTTTACCTTTCCCCCCAAACCATAAGCTTAGGCTTAATTGGGCCGGGACTTGTGGGAAAAAACTTTCTAAGTGAGCTTTCAAAAATTAAAAGAAACTTGAAACTAGATGCTAAGGTAGACATTCGGCTTCGCGGTATCTTAGATCTTAACAGTATGATACTAGACGACAAAGAAATCGATCCTGACACTTGGGAAGAGACATTCGCAGCAAAAAAGACAGACCTCAATCTTTCCTCATTTGTAGCTCATGTTCAGTCTGGAAATCTCCCCCACCATGTCATCATTGACTGTTCCAATTCGATGGAGATCGCCACTCATTATGCCGATTGGCTGTCCTCTGGCATCCATGTGATCAGCCCGGGGACGTTCGCAAATTCTGGCCCACTCGCCTACTATCGAAAACTTCAGGCTCTAACTCGCTCCAGCCAAAGACACTATCTGTTTGAGTCGAGCGTTTGTGGAAGCCTACCCGTCATTGAAACCCTCGCAGATCTCCTGCAAACGGGCGATGAAGTTATCCGACTACAAGGAATCCTATCAGGCTCTATCAGCCATTTGATTGGCCGCCTCAATGAGGGCGTACCTTTTTCTGACGTGCTTAAGGAAGTGATTGATAATGATCTTTTTGATGAAAGTATCACTGAAGATTTAAATGGATATAGCGTAAAACGAAAATCACTTCTATTAGGGCGCGAGCTAGGAATTCACGCGGAAGAAGGCGATCTCAACGTAGAAAAAATTCTTGAGATAAATCCTCGCCTATCCCTAGATGAAATTCTTTCAGCAGCCAAAGCCCAAGACAAAGCTATGAAAGCCAGAGTGGACGAGGCTCAAAAACACAATATGAGCCTCCAGTACATCACGACCCTATCCGCCGAAGGGGGCATCCGCACAGAACTAAAAGCGCTGGCAAGAGATCATGTATTTTCCAGAGTCACGCCTGGTGAAACCATTGTTGCTTTTTATACAAAAAGGCTCGGCAAACAGCCTCTCGTGGTTCAAGGCCCTGGAGCCGGCAAACAAGTGGTGTCAGCCGCCATTACTGCAGATCTCCTCCGATTGACGCGATACCTTGGATCCATTGGCTAAGGATCACCTTACCGTACGGGGATGCTTACAATTTTTGAGAACACGTTGTTTCACCACGCTTTAAAAATACAACGGGCCGGGTCTTGAAGAGGGCAAGTCATCGTAGAAGATGTGGATACATCCAAGATAATTCTTTTAATATCTGGCAAGTCGTCAAATGCGGCAAGAGGCGTTAAATCTCTAAGTTCGCCAAAGGGAATCACTAAAGAGTTGGTCTTCACTTGGGAGAGTTTCCCAAAAGCCGCACCGCACCTGACCTCCTGGCTGACCTGCGAAAGATCTTCGAGATCCTGATTTTTTTCCGTAAGATTAAAGATCGCAGAAAAGGTATATTTTTGATCGTTGGAAAGGGTACCCAAACACATATCGATAAAACTCGTCGCAGCTAAAGAAGTTGGAACTCGAACGTCTGACGAAGCGAGACAATAGGTGCCGTCAAAATAAAGCCCACTGGAACATGGGACCTGCTTGCAAGTTTGATCTGGGTTGATTCGATCGTTAGGACACTGGTCCGACTCCCTGACACATTTTCCACCTCGAACACTCAAAGACTTGTCTTTACAAGTGTTTGACAAGGAATAGTTCGTCTTTCTTTTCTGGCCTTTCCCGCAACCCATAATCATCAAACTGAAGCCAACCGCTAAAAACAAAATAGGTTTCATAGAGTCCTCATGCTATCTGGCTAGTATGTTCCACAGCCAGCGGGCGGAGTGTACATCATCGCCATGGGGCTACAAAACACTATTTAAGGCGCTCTAAACTGCTGAAGATTCCCCATGTTAATCCCTCAAGTACCTGCCTAGGCTGAAAACCATCTCCAAACTCAACCTGTTTCCTCACTACGGCCTTGTTCCCATGACCGAAAAGAACAGCTCCAAAATCCTCAGCTCAAACAAAGGCTTTGCTACAGGAAACTTATGGGGTCTTGCGCATACAAGCACGTCGCTCATTTTCCAGCCCGCCGATGCTAGTTGCTCCTTGGGAAAACGCCCGTGGTTCCGAGGCGTCATCTCCCTCACCTTTAAATAGGACCCGCCTGGCCCCATCGAACCCGCAGTCCGTTAGAAAAACGAAAAAGCAAGCCTTATGGCATGACAATTTGTCGCAAACAATCGCGAAAGAAACGGCCCCTGCAAAATTGCTCTTTCAATACGGCCGAATTTCGTGCATAGACAGGTTTGTGCCCAAGACTTGGACTCATATTAGGAAATTTAAAACTATGAACCTAACCATAAGACGTACCCTCTTTAGCATCTTATTCATGATCTTCGCCGCTCCTAGCTTCGCTGACAAGAATGATCCTGTCCAAATATGCATGGATCAAGCTTCAGAACTAGAGACTAAACTTGGTTGTGTTCCAGGCCTAAAGTTTCAAGCCGTCGAAAGAGATCCAGCGGTTTCAAGCAATCTTAGCCAATACGAACTCAAGTTTGAGCAGCCGATAGATCATAATAACCCAGCCCTCGGAACATTTAGCCAGAGAGTCGTTCTTCTCCATAGAAGCTATGCCGAACCCATGGTGCTTCAAACCAGCGGTTACTCCATCTTTGGTGTCAGAGAGTCGGCTCTTATGAGACGATTTGGCACCAATCAGATCCAAGTAGAACATCGTTTTTTCTCAACCTCCACACCAGAACCCAAAGACTGGTCTAAGCTAAACGTCAAGCAATCTGCTGACGACTTTCACCGCATTGTGGTGGAGCTAAAGAAAATATATAAGAAGCCTTGGGTTAGTACAGGCGCAAGCAAAGGTGGAATGACCTCTGTCTTTCATCACTACTTCTATCCAGAAGATCTCGCGGGAACCGTTGCTGATGTAGCACCTTTATCTTTTAGTAAAGAAGATGCTCGCTATATCGACTTTTTAAAAAATGTTGGGGGCGAAACCTATGCTGACTGCAGAAACAAACTAAGCTTCCTGCAAAAGTATATATTAGAAAATAGGGACGATGTTCTACCGATGATCTCCGGTACGTATACTCAGTTAGGAAGTTCCGACATTGCCCTCGAACATTTCACCCTCGAAAGCCCTTTCATCTTTTGGCAATATAAAAGCCCTACAGATGAATCGGTGGGCTGCGAAAAAATTCCGAAGTCTTGGAAACAAGCCAAATCAGCATTCAACTTTTTGCAAGAGGTCAATCCGATCACTTCCTATACAGACAGTGAGATCGATGGCTTTCAATCCTACTATTTCCAAGCCGCAACGGAACTTGGCAATCCAGGCTCGGAGAAAGAAGACCTTAAAGAACTCCTGAAGTATGAGTTTAGCATTGACCAATATACCCCCAAAGGAGTGGAATACGAATACTCGAATGAGCTGATGCTGAAAATCAAGGATTGGACTGCGTATCAAGCTAAGGATATTGTTTTCGTTTATGGAGAATTCGACCCCTGGTCTGCAGGCGCATTTCCTCGCGGAAAAATAGAAAATAACATGCATCATTTTATAGTGAAGGAAGGCAATCACGGCTCGAAGTTTACCCTTTTGGATCGTGATCAGAGATCGAAAGCTGAAGAAATATTTGCAGCTTGGTTCGGCAAAAAAGCGCTGGCTGAACCTGCTCTTGACAAAAGACCGACAAATATCAAACCTGACTCTAAAAAGACTTTCGGCAACGAAGATTTAGAGACATTAGAATTTAGAGTTCGCCGCTCTTTGAGACTATAAAAAGCGGGAAGCTCTTAGAGACTTTTACATCAAAGTACTGAGCCAAATTGTTGTCAAAAATCTAAATAGCACCTCGGCATTTTAACTAAAAGGACCTGTCATAGGTCCTTTTTCTCTTTGTGCGACACCATCATCCTTGTCACAATCAGCCGCAAAGTTCTTAAACCTCTTAAAAACAATTCTACTCAAACCACGAAGGTCAGATTGTGACCCACCCGCTTAGAAACAGCCTCTAAAGTGTCCCTAAAGATCTTTGCCCAATTTCCTTCATACTAACCGGCCGGGAGCACCTAAGCTTCCATACTTCCTTTGTTTTCAAGATGTTTTACTAACCTTCCTAGAGGAAGATAAGCTATAATCATAAAAATTCGTTCCAGCCACCTTTTGCCCAGCATTTCATCAACCTTAATCATTTTTATGGGGAATAGAAAATTATCATGAAATCTTTAAAACCGACTCCCGCATTATCAAAATATGGCCTAAACTTTTCCAGCTTTTTCTTAGTCTCTATCTTGTCAGTAACAG
The DNA here is from genome assembly GCA_903844895.1 of uncultured Pseudomonadota bacterium. Classification (GTDB taxonomy): domain Bacteria; phylum Bdellovibrionota_B; class Oligoflexia; order Oligoflexales; family CAIMVM01; genus CAIMVM01. Next base: position 10,949 of record CAIMVM010000224.1, on the reverse strand, counting down.
CTTGCAAAACGTCACCATCAGAAAACAATGCCTCAGAAAATAAGGCATCGGAAAATAAGGCATCGGAAACCTTATCCACTGTCCAGCAGGCACTTCTGACCAAATGTGGGGCTAAAATGACATTTGCTCAATATCAAGAACTCCTCAAACTTTCTGATATTTCTACTTTTAAAGATTTTCGCGACGCGGCCCCCCGTTCCGAAAGAATTGCTGAGGTCTTTCATGAGGCAGGGAAAGATCCCGAAAATGGCCATGGAGATCGCCGGGGGATTTTTGCCTCCATGTATGTGGAGATTACCAAAGAATCTGTGGGATCCACAGTTAGAGGTGAGTATGATAACAACGAGATGGCAGGCAAACTGGTAAAGCGATTTGCTGAAAGGTATTTTGAGTCCCTTCACAATTATCTTTTAGGACGAGAGGTGATAGATGAATGGAAAACCTACTACAAGTTGGCGGAAGACTGTGATACTTCAGACCTTCGCATTCTAGGCTCTGGGGTCAACACCCATATGACTTTTGACCTTCCTTACGCTTTAGCTGAAATTGAATCAGCGGACGATTTTCAAAATGACTTTATTGAATTCGGGGAAATTCTAATCAAAAAAAAGAGACCGAGTACAGATCGCCTGATGCGTCAGCAAAATGTCTTTGCCGCCTCCTTTTTCGACCTGTTTCTTTTGGGCAAGGCTATTGATGGCCTGACGGACCCTGGAAAAGCAGCTACAATGGGGTTTCAGTTGATCCGTAAAGAAGCCTGGTTTAATAGCAGAGGCCTTCTTAAAGAAACCCGCAAAGCTTTTGCTTCCAACTCCATCCGAGCCGCTTGGATGAATCGACAAATCGTCCTCCGTTTTATGCCCAAATCCCATGACAAAATGAAGGGGACGGAACAATGAAGGGAAGTTTTATGGATTCCAAAGCCCCGAAAGCTCTAATTCCACAGTTTTCCATTCCACAGTTTTCCATTCCACAGTTTTCCATCCCCAAAAGGACAATGGGCACTAGGATGTTTAAATTAAGTTTGATTCTGTCATTTATAGGCCTAGGAAGCGCCTGTAAGACGAATTCTGAGGAGGGGAGCCACAGTTTATCAGATCCCAGAGGCCTGATTCAAAAATCCCTGGTGAATTATAATGGCAGCATCGAATGTGCTTCGGGTTCCTTTGTAATGTTAGAGAAGATAGAAGATTTGCCACAAATCATCAAGTTTGCGGCAGAAACTCACAAAAGCCTGAGGATCGTCTCTAGCGCCACACCTCACTCTTACAGCCAAGTTATTTGCCCCACAGACGGGGGTATGGTTGTCGACATGCAGAAATTCAATCGCATCATTACCTTAGATGGTAACGCCTCCTCTCCCAGTGTCACCGTGGAACCTGGCGTGAAACTTGTAGATTTACAGGAGTATCTCCACAAACAAGGGTACGGGTTTCCTGTATCGCCTGACTACAACGATGTGTCTATGGCCGGTGCTGTAGCGACTGGGGCTCACCATAGTTCCTTAAAAATAAGTAGTGCCGTCTCAGACTGGCTTATGGAATTGACCTTGATCAACGGTCTAGGGCAGCGAGTGGTCCTAACTGGAGCTCAGCTTGATACAGCCAGGGTCCACCTAGGACTCTTGGGGGCTGTGGTCTCCATGAAGTTTAAAATTGTTCCTCAGTTTAAGCTAAGCTTTAAGGTAGAAAGATTTCCCGATGATCATATAGGGACTAAGCTTGCGGAGCAAGTCGCTCAGTTTGATTATGCCAGGGCCAGTTGGTTTCCCCATACGGATGAATACATATTAGAATCCTTTGATGGGGTTTCCGTCGACACACCTGGAGAGTCTTTTGGAACAGCTTGGACTTCCACTCCAGACATTTCCATTTTAGGAGACCTTCCTTCTCAAGTTCTAAATAAAAGTAAGTTTGCGTCTTGCACAGCTGCCACGTTGAGGGCTAAAACTTTTGGGGGTTTCTTTAAAGTGATCGACTCCCCCAAGAAAAACCCCGTAGGTTTCTCGCACGAAATGATGGCAGGCAACTGCCGCACCAGCAAATGCCCCTGGCAAATTGGCATCAAAGCACGAACTATGGAAGCCGCTCTGGACTTGAAAGACTTTCCAGGCTGGTCTGAAGACGTAAAGAAGATCCTCGACCAACGCCAAGCCTGTTTTATCAATGGGATCTACCTGAGATTTTCAAAGGCTTCTGCTTCCGCCCTCGGCCAAGCTAGCGGTCAAGATGTGGTTATGTTTGAAATTCATATCGCTCAAAATAACAAGCCTTCCCTAGAAAAGTGGAGTGATGTCTATGACGAAATTCTACAGATGACTTTAAAAAAGTATAAAGGACGTCCCCACTGGGGAAAAAACAGCACCCCTTACTTTACCGACCTAGGTCCAGCCACGTTCCCCAAATGGAAAGAATTTGAAAACTTAAGACAAAAGCATGACCCGAAGATGCTCTTTACGAGTGACCTTTGGTCCGCTATGGCCCAATATTCTAGCTCAAAGCCCCCCCTCTTAAAAGAGGGTTGCGCACTAACCCAAAGCTGTATTTGTGAAATAGACAGCCACTGCGGGCAAGGCGCCCGGTGTGTTTCTGGGGGTTATTTCCAGGACGCGAGGGTGTGCCGAAAGTAGAGCTGCAGCTGCTCCCTAGATTTGCTCCCATCCGGGATATTGCAGGTTATGGGTTTTACGAACGGCATCCATTAAAGTCATGACAGAAAGGGAGTCTTTATGGCTCCAGAATTGATTTTCCAAATGTCCCTCTAAAATAGATTGTCCTGCCCCTTCAATTTGCTCCACAAAACCCTCTCCGCGAAAAGGAAGGGAATAGGTCTCGGCTTCGCCGTGTTCCCATTGGACCTTATAGCAGTTGGCTCCTAGAAAATGGGGAACTAATACCGATCCTTTTTCACCATGGATTTGAAACTGAATAGGACCTTTTTGGGCCATATGGCAAGAAAGTTCGGCAGTCGCGCCGCTTCCATAAGTCAACTTTACTCTAGTGGACTCATCAACGCCTTTAGACGTAAAATTCATTTCAGAGATGAACTCACTAGATCCGCTCCCCATTACCATGTGGGCATAGGAAAGAGGGTAAATACCTAGGTCAAGAAGGGCACCACCCCCAAGGGCGGGATTATAGAGGCGTTCGGCTTCAACTTCTGTGACGCCAATGGAAAAAGTCCCCTCGACTTTTGTAATAAAACCTAGTTTACCAGAGCGAACTAGTTGCAATACAGCCCGGGTCACAGGCAAAAAAGCTGTCCACATGGCTTCCATCAAAAAAAGCTTTTTAGACCTAGCTAAATCCATCAGAGTTCTCGCCTGAAGGCTATTCATGGTCATAGGCTTTTCGATGAGAACATGCTTTCCTGCATTCAATGCATCCCTAGCGATTCCATAATGGGTGGGGTGAATAGTGGCAATATAAACACCATCCACGTCAGGATCAGACAAAAGATCACCATAGCTGGAACATGCCTTGGGAATCTGAAAATCTTTAGCAAAGTTCCTGGCTCTCCCAGGATCTGAAGAGGCTACCGCAATAAGACTAGCATCCTTCACAAGAGTGATGTCTTGCGCAAACTTTCTGGCGATGAGACCAGGACCGATCAAACCCCAGTTGACTCTGTTTTTCTTCATAAAACCTCCCGGCTCACCGAGCCTTTTCTAAAAACGCATTTCAACCCTTCATACATAATTGAAAATCATCAAACTGACTCCAAAAATATGAAGATTAGGGAGATCTTTTTTTTGTTTTTCTTTATGAGAAGACCAATAAGAAAGCACCTAGAAAGCAGCTTAAAGAGCGCTTATAGTGGAGACGGGAGTCAAAGATTATGAAAATCTGATCCATTGGCGTCCGGCCGCTAAGGCGTTTACATTCATTCCACAAAAAGAAAAGCCGCTGCCCTTTCACTGCTTCCCTTTTCACCGCTGCCCTTTTTACCGCTGCCCTTTTCACCGCTGCCCTTTTCACCGCTGCCCTTTTCACCGCTGCCCTTTTCACCGCTGCCCTTTTCACCGCTGCCCTTTAATCCCCTCCCTAAAGGGTTTAAGGTCTATTGTTTTTGACTTGGGACTTATAGCCTTCCATGGGCCATCTCCACATAACTCCCCCCACAAAGACTAATATCCGTATTCCTGTACCCACTTCAGCCCGCTCCTACGCCGCGCGCCCAATCAAGGCGGTACACTACTTGCTAAACAAATATTCAGCCTTACAGCCTTAAAATGTGTTCACATGTATCATTGTAAATACTCCGCTCCACCTACCAAGATGCGACTTTTCTTTGGGGGACTTAGTTTTTCTTTAAACTCCTCTGAAAGGAAAAGAAAGTGTCGGCGCTATCACTACAAGCGGTCTTAAGACTACGTTTTGCTTGGCCTGACTCCTTAACCTCGAGGCGTTTTTGAACATAGGCCTCGTGATTTATATTCCGCTAGCTTTGTTAGGAGTTCCCGGCCCAGCTGTTAGTCGAGGCATTAGCTTTCGGCCGAGCAAGCGAAAGGCGGCAAATCGATCGTTGTATGGATGCATCAACTCGGGTTGAAAAGCCGATTCTTTGAACTGGAGACTGAAGCCTCGATCTCAGTTTCTCTCTTTTGTGGAAATATCTCAGAACTCACAAGCGAAGTGTGATCAATCTTCGTTTGGGCAGCGTAAGTAGATCCTCATCACTTAGGGCTGAGCGATGCATCTACATATTCAATAAACTCTGTGGAGTAAATGCCTCGTTAATGAGCCCACTTTATTGCGCTAAAAATATCCAGGGGTCCTAAGCAATCGCCGGAGCTCTGCCGTCGCGCACCTTTCTTTTCTGCAAGTTCAGCAAAGAAATTCTATTGAGCACGGAGACTTTTTTCGACCTCAGCAGCATGAAATATGCGGTAACAAATGGAATGGTGCTTATCGGAAAGAATGCCGTAGGGAGGTATTGTATTGCTTGAAGCCGAAGAATCACAGGCTGCTAGATGCTCTTCGGGCACACTTAAGCGAAAAAATGTCGTGAGAGGCGCCGAATCTAAACCTAGCTGTAACAACGCCTGAATTGCTTCATCGTCAGCCTGCTCTTCAAAAGTATAGATTCTAAAAAGATCGAGATTGAGCTCCCTATTGATTTTTGCTTTACGCTCCGACATAAGCTGAGCGAATTCAATTAGGGATTCAGCAAGGTTGCCCTTGCGCTTTATGACTCCCAATTCCTTGCTAGATAGAAATGAGCCGTCTAGCGCCTTTTCCTCTGTAGTCTTTTGTAAAGCCAAAAGAATGTCCATAATCGAAACCTGGACACCTTCGAGGCAAGACCGCAAACTGGTATTATATTTCCCTGCCGATGCTCGAATTAAGGAAAGGGATTCAGGTTTAGAAAAATGAATTGTCTGCGTAGCATGGTTAAGGTTTTGAGAAACTGCGCGTGACGCTTCAAATGCAATTCCCGGCAATTGTTGGCAACTTTCGCGTGTGGAATTAGCCGCCGCAGCTGCCATTGCCGCCGTGTAGAGAAAAGGAGTGCCAATCGTCGGAGCCGGATAACCTGTCAACTCCGGCAGTGGAAATGGGCCTACCATCTGGGCCGCTTCAATCCAGCTGCCGACAGCCTTCTCAATCCCTTCGTCATTTTTCTGCAGCCTACCGAGCGGTTCACTCCCTGAGGACTTGCGATAGAATTTGGAGACTTTTTCGCTTTCACCTGGCTTGGTGTGCCCGAGGGCATGGTGCGCTAATTCATGGGCGATAACGCCTAGTATCGCACTATTTTTTTTGAACTTTTCCGTTAAAAGTCCCGTATTGACAAAAAATATGTTGGGATCAATTCCTGTGGCGCGATCGTAAGTCGCAAAAGCGTTAGCATCGATATTTTGCAAAATGACGACCAAAGGCGCAGGCACACCACCAATTCTGTCGGGATGGAGTTGTTGATAGGTTGACCAAAGTTTGTTTACCTTGTCTTGAAGAATTTGATAATTCCCATCGCTTGCATCTAGAGGATCACCTGGGTCTTCACCAAGTGCGAATGTGAGAATTTGTCGGTAGCTTGCGTACCAAGTGAAAGCTTGGGGAAGATTTTCTAAGATCGTAAATCCTTTGATCACCTTCAGGTTAGTTGCATCAAAAGCTGCAGCTTCTGACTTAGAAGGATTAGTAGTTTTGCATGAACTTAGCGTTAGGATTGAAAACATCATTCCTGCCAGGAAAGGAGGGACCGTTTTTTTAAGTTTTTGGGTGTGCATTTTTTTGGCCCCTGTGTGTCGGATTTATTGACGGTATTCTATTTTCAAAGTTGGCGATGATGGTATTATGCTATACGCATTTTGCGATACGAGCAACTCTCCGTATCCCTCGTGAAAGAGGAATCTATTAATTTCGTATTGCCGCAAATTCGATTCTTTTCGCCAAATCTGTAGGCGAATAGGCCGATTGATTCGGCTCCTGTAGATGTATGGATCGACGAACCGCGATTGAAAGAACTATTAGTGTCGGTAGCGGCTATATCGGAAACGTGCTTTGAATTGAAAGTCTTTGTCTGATTTGGCGATGGTGTTGATTTGTTCGGATATTTTTGCTTAAAAAGCACATTTTAAAAAGCGAAAGCCACTTTGAAAATCCTTTATTGTTTGCTCCTTTGTCGCATATCCATTCTTACGCATGGCGATTCTAATTTCGCTCAAGTTGGTATCCCGAGAGGTCGTGAGCTCCTCGATTTCTGAAAATAACATTGGAGTTGCGCACCAAGTTACCAATGTCGTCAGCGCAAGAGGGGCAAAAACAATCTGGTTTGAGACCGAGTTTTTGCTAATTATCTTTGCAGAAGTCTGCTGGCCATAGGGCTCCAATGACTGCGCAACCAAAGATTCTTTGAGATTGAGGCTGCCCGTAAGTTGGCGATTGAGAGGCGGCATGTGTGGCCCACTTTTTCTGAATTTTTAGAAATAGGTACTGAGGGAAGTAGATGACTATGTCCCGGATGTTTAAAGCTTTAACAGCACGCCATAGGACTCTTGTGTTCCTCAAGGCAGCGACTGGGACTCTCAATCTCCGGCTTTTTAGTATTTTGAAAACAAAATCCTGAATTTCCTGTTGAAATTAACGGATTATGTCTTGTCTTCTAGGTAACTGGTCTCATCACATGCTGCCCAATCCACGAGCCTCCGCTCCCATTTTAGTTTGGAAAGGTCTGGCCTATTCTTAGAGATGCGCATAAGTTTGAGCGCTTGCGAGGCGGTTCATGGTCTTACTGTGCCATTTGAAGAGGGGAGGTGCGACGAACAGCAAAATCCGGTACAATAATTTGCCACAAGTCCATTTTTAGGCTTATTATTAAGTGCAACAAAGTATGAAAGAACCAAGACAAAACCAGGTATAGGCCGCAGCGACTTCACTACAAGAATTGAACACGCGGAGAACCGTCATCAGTTCCATACACTTTTTATTGTAGCACTCGAGATTCATGAAAGTGGATGGGAACGATCAGGCATAGCGAATAATAATTTCATTGGCTACCAGTCAAATGCCTCTTCACCCAACGCACCATGTAAAGCTTTTCCATCAAGGCAAAGGGCCTCGACTTTGTACTTGGTGAAGTTAAAACCCATTAACTTTTGCCGGGCCAAGTTTACTTAGGCAGATAGAGGGAATTAGCAAGACCTACACATCAGAAATACAATGTGCTCTAGCGGAACGGGCGCATTTGCCGTATCTGGCTGATTTAATCAATCAAGCTAGAAACGGTCGTAAGATTTATAATTGCCCTTGGATCTGGGATTGCTAGAGGCATCATCATAGTTCCAAACTAATCTTCGCAAATTTTGGAACTCTGCTCCCAGCCAAACAATTAGAGGATTCTCATTGATTCTCTTTTCTTCGCGAAGTATCATTGTAAATATCTAAAACTTCATGCGTTCACAGCCCCGCTGAATTAAACTGGCGAAGGCAAGTCGCAAGACGTTGGAAAATCTGGAGCTTAAGTTGGGTAAATAAGTTTTTTTTGCTGGAGCAATGCCGCCATGGTCGTTTTGCCCAGTAGTAACAGGATTTAGGAGCATCTTGCAATAGCGTTCAAGTATTGTTGTCTTTAAACTAAGAGCGCGTAAGGAATCCGAAATCACTAACGCCCTTTGCAAACTGGCCGAGATTGGTGTTTCAATTCAAATGGAGCCAAAGATTATTATGACGTATCCCTTTCTAAAAAAAATCTGCATTGCGGCGGCCCTCTTGAGTTTTTCTACTGTGATTGCTTGCAAGCCAGGCGCATCCCCGAGAAATGAAGAGGCGGAGCTTGCAGCATCCATAGCAGCGCCGATAACCGGTCACGAATTTGATGGCCTTTCCATTAAAGCTGAACTCGGGTTCCTGGGCAGAATTAGCCGCAAGTCGCCCGTCGACACATTTCAGAGCGCCAAGGACCTCAATGCCCTAATTCAGGAAATGTGGAAAGCATTTGCTGGTACGAGTTCCAGTTTTCGCTTTGTCCATTGCGAGGCAAGGCCGCCATTCCCTCAGTCCTCCAGTCCAGCCGACTGCTCTAAGGTGCTTAAAGAGCCAACGGCTACTTTTGAATTTTCATTTCTTCCCATTCGCGTTGATACTGGCGAGCTTTGTACCATGCTCGCCAGGGAAAAATGCGAAATCTTTCAGGTCGTCAAGCTATACTTGCCTGATAATGGCTTCCAACGGGCGCCAGTCTTTGCACGCAAGATTCCTGTAGGCGGCAAGCTCATGCTTCTTAATACGCACGGCATTTTTTATCCCCGCGCCGCCAGTATATCGAGGGCTCTTGGACCCTGGATTGCGCCGACGCAGACGGCATCGATCTTGATCAATCCCTACAGCATACCGACCGAACTCGGTAAGCAGCTTGCAGAACTTCTGGGAGAATGCGGCAAGCAATACATGAACCTGATTAATTTTTCTGTTGCGGGTTTAAGAACCTCCGCTGACTATCTCAAACCAGCAGTTGTAAGCGGTATATTTGCAAAGTCTGCGACTACTGGGATGACGATCGCCTATGCTTTTGGGGCGATGGAGGCATTTAGGCAGGCCATTGCTATCCGATGGTTTTTTCGAGAGAGTTACTGGGTACTGGCGATGCCTTTTGTAGATGTTGTCACTGCGATAGCTTCTTTGCCTTATGGGATTACTTTTATGGAGTTTGACGAAGAGATGAAAAGATATCCTAAGGATTCGCCCCAGTGGAAGGCTTTGGCAGCTGCATCTCTTGTTACCAACGTATCAATGGCCGGCGGATTGATGCAGCTCGGTACTTTGGGAGCTCAACATCTAAAAACAACGGCCAAAATTCTGGGGGTCACCGCTGCAGGCAGCGGCGTACTCAAATCCGAAAATGTGCAAGAAATCATCTCGGATTTGCGAAATGGCAATATTTCTCAAGTTCGCTACACGTTATGCAATCTGGAAAGGAGGCGGGGCAAAAAGGTTGACTGCATGCAACCAGAAAAGGCCACTGCGATCTGCAATAAGTAAATCGCAGAGTACGTTGAAGGAATCGCTTTTCGGTAGAACTTTCTAAAATCATTTTTGTTGGCAATTAGTACTACTGCTTTAAATTGAGGAAGACAAGCCGTGAGAGATAAAAAAGAGAAGTGATGAGTTAAATCGCTCTTTAATCTAGTTTAAAAACCTCTCTAAGGGCCTGTGTAAAAATAACTTTTCTTTCTTAGATCGCGCACTTATAATTATCCAATGGATAAAAAGAGCAAAAATCTCCTAAAAATCAAACTCTCAGGATTGTTACCTGAGTTAAATGAGCGTCAGCGACGCTTAGTCGTAGGCGCTGAAGCCTTGTCGCTTGGATATGGCGGAATAAAGACAATGTCAGAAGTCACAGGTATATCGCCACCAACTATTAGGAAAGGCATTCAGGATCTAAATGAAAAAAACAAAACCCTGCAACGTGTTCGAAAGGAAGGCGGAGGGCGAAAGAAAGCCACAGAAAAATTTCCAGAATTGAAGTCTATTCTCGAAAGTATCATTGAACCAGATACTCGCGGAGATCCTGAATCTCCTTTGCGATGGACCTGTAAGAGTGTTCGAAACATCACCGACCTTTTAAAAGAAGAAGATCTAAGCGTTTCACCTAAAACAGTGGCAACGATTTTGCATGAACTTGAATATAGCTTGCAAGGAAATAAAAAAACTAAAGAGGGTGAAGACCATCCAGACAGAGATCAACAATTTTTGTATATAAACTCGATGGCCAAAAAGTTTTTGAAGAATGGAAGCCCAGTAATTTCCGTTGATACAAAGAAAAAGGAAATGGTAGGCAATTACAAAAATCCTGGGAGGGAGTGGTCGCCAAAAGGACAGCCAATTGAAGTCAATGGACACGATTTCCCTGATCCCAAGTTTCCAAAAGCTGTTCCTTACGGAGTCTACGATATTGCAAACAATAAAGGCTGGGTTAACGTAGGCATAACTTCTGACACGGCTGAATTTGCTGTAGAAAGCATACGGCAATGGTGGAAAAAAATGGGAAAGACTCGATACCCAAATGCAAAAAGTTTGGTTATCTTTGCTGATGCTGGTGGCAGTAATGGTTATCGCTCTCGGCTGTGGAAAAAAGAGCTCTATAAGTTCTGCCTTGAAGAAGGATTTGAAATCACAGTTTGTCATTTCCCTCCAGGAACCAGTAAATGGAACAAAATCGAACACAGAATGTTCTCATTTATCAGCATGAACTGGCGAGGGAAACCCTTGGATTCATACCAAACAGTTGTAAGCCTTATTGCCTCCACTAAGACCAAATCTGGATTGATAGTTAAAGCAAGATTGGACAAACGAAAGTACAAAAAGGGTATTGAGGTTTCCAAAAAAGAAATGGACCAAATCAACTTAATCAAGCATAAGTTCCACGGTGAATGGAACTATTCTCTAAAACCCAAGGCAAAAAGCTAGATGAAGAAAGAAAAGTTATTTTTACACAGCCCCTTA
>CAIMVM010000223.1 GCA_903844895.1 uncultured Pseudomonadota bacterium | reverse complement strand
GCTTGATGGGTAAGTCCTCCAGCGATTTCAGTCATAGGCCTGTAAAATATATGAGAGTAGTTAAATTTTCGCGGGAATGTGGGTTGTATTCTCCTACGTAGTCAATTTTAGTGTAACTGTGCAAGAAAAATGATCTCATATTTCTTGCAAATATAGGCGATATTTTAATGATTAATTCCTTAGAAAAACGAATAGTTAGGTCAATATCAGCCCGAGGTTTTGCTTGGGGCTTTCTCCAGTAGGGCCCTTCCCCCTCCTGGAAAACCGAGCTTTTTTGGATGCCGCTCCCTTAGCCTAGCGGTCTTTGTTTGGGAGTTTGAGTTATTACTTAGGTCAAATAGCTCTTTATTTTAAGAGCGTTAAGATACAATGCGCCTATTTTACACCGTACTCCAAAAAAGTCATGACTTTTTTGGAGTACGGTGTAAAATAGGCATACACCTGAGTGAGGGCAATTCACCATGAAAAGGTACCTAGAAAAAGAGATTACAAAAGATTTGCAAAAGAAAATGGTCTTTCTTTCTGGTCCTAGGCAGTGTGGCAAGACCACACTGGCAAAGCAGATCATGGCCTCATACCCCACTAGCCTTTACCTCAATTGGGATAGTACTCCTGGAAAGCGAGCCATTCTTAAGGAAGAGATTGATGAATCTGCTAATCTTATCGTATTTGATGAAATTCACAAATTTCGAAACTGGAAAAACAAAGTTAAAGGGCTATTCGACACACGCCTTGCCCATCAGAGTTTTCTTGTCACAGGCAGCGCTCGTTTAGATGTCTATCGTCGGGGTGGCGACTCTTTAATGGGGCGTTATCATCATTGGCGTCTTCACCCCATTACCCCGGATGAGATAGTGGATAAACTTTCTCCCCAAGAAGTTGTGGAAAGAATCATGTTATTAGGAGGATTTCCTGAGCCATTCCTTCAAAATGACGAAAGGGAGGCACGTCGCTGGCGACTAGAAAGGTCAGAAAAAGTTATTAAGGAAGACATTAGAGACTTAGAAGCTGTTCGTGATATCTCAAGGCTCAATTTACTTTTAGAACTTCTTCGAGAGCGAGTAGGAAGTCCCATTTCGATCAATAATTTAGCTGAAGAGATTCAAGTCAGCCATAAGACGATTCAGCATTGGATAGAAGTCTTGGAGCAGATGTATATTATTTTTCGAGTCTATCCTTTTTCAAATAAAATTTCCCGATCCTTACAGAAGCAATCTAAAATTTACTTCTTTGATGTTGCAAATGGAGTAGATGATCTTGGTTCGCGTTCAGAAAATCTTTTGGCCTGTGCACTCCTAAAACGTCTCCAATTTTTGTCTGATCGAGATGGATTTCGATATGAGCTTTGTTACATTCGAGATAAGGAAAAGCGTGAAGTTGACTTTGCAGTCGTTCGAAATGGCTTAGTACTCGATCTGATAGAATGTAAATATGCCCGTGCAGAGTCCCATAAATCATTGCAATATTTTGGTAGCAAGTTGGCGGTAACCAACCTTTGGCAGCTTTCGGTTAAATCACAACCTTTATCGATTATTCGAGGCGTTGCTCACCTATCGATAGGTGAGGCTTTTGCCTTGAATGTACTGCATTCTTTGCCAGAAAAATGTTCTAGTATTCTGAGTTCCACGCTTCGGGAGAGATAACTAAAAGTTGTATTCGAGTTTTGACGTAAACGCCGGGAAGACATGAATCCGTCCTCGTCTGTTCCTGATCAAGCTCTTCGTGAGGCCCTTTTAAACGCGGTCACCCATAAGTACTACTGTAATGCTGCACCCATTCAAGTGAGCTATATGAAGATAAACCTATGATTTTGAATCCTGGCGTATGGCCTGACCACTTGACATTGGGAAAGCTGTTAATCAAACACCAGTCTCGGCTATTTTGCCAAAAATGGCCAACGCCTTTCTTTAGTTGGAATGATAGCGTCCTGGGGCCGTAGTATTAACAAAATACTTGCTGCATCTTTAGCTGGGGGATTTCACGAGATTCCTACAAGTTCCATGGCTCCTTAAATATTTTACTTGTTTTTGCAAGGGCTGTATTTGGGATACAAAAAGGAAGGTTTTACAGTTCTCAAAAATCATGGGTGTAAATAGATAAAAGTTCAACCAGTGAAAAGGGACTTTGCAATAGGATCTAGTCTAAGCATAACTATAGGGTTTTGAGGCACGATCCACAAAAAAGGTCATTAATTCCTTGGCGTCACAAAATGATTTATTTCTGTAATAATATGTACTTATAGTGTCAACCAACTAATTTTACTTAAGTTATTGAGAGAAAAGCCGATCCTAGAGTATAGTGGAATGAGAGGGTGATTTTGCCCGGGAGAGGTTTACATGAGAAATGCCAGTTACATCGAACATACGGGACAAGTCAGCGACCATCTCAAATGGTTTGCTACAAACTCTGCGTTCACTAAAATCAATACAGATATGTTTAAGCGGGTAGCAGAACTAACAAGTCTTCCTTTAACAGAACTTGCAGAGATGCTTGAAATTTCGCGCCCTAAACTTTATCAGCCATCAGCCACCATAGACAAAAAGGTTCGCGAGCGACTCATTAGTCTCGTCATGATAAGTGACCTTGCGTTTCAATTGCATGACGGTGATAAAGACAAGACAATTCTTTGGGTCATGTCTCCTAATCACCTCTTTTTTGGCCGCTCCCCTTTTGAGAAGGCATTGGCAGGTGAAGCGGAAAGCGTCATTGCTAAACTACAAGAAATGGTAGCTTAAAGAAAAGGAGCTATTATTCATAAACTTGTAAAAGCCTTCATATCCGGGAAAGACCTGATTGTCGCTGGCATCAGTGGTGATCATATTTTTAAGGACTTTCGATATTTTAGACTCCTGCTCACAAGAATCGAAAAAGTAACAAAGTCTGCAGCAAAACTTAATCAGTCGCAAAGTAACTATCTCTTTAAACTTCTTGAACCTCTGACTTTTGAAAGCGCCTGGATTAAACCATATTCACGTCCAATGTATTATCGTAGGGTTGGTAGACTTATCGATGTTCTCGATACGGCGGGCTCATTAAGTGATGGTGGTCGCTACAATATTGGGGGGGCGCAAACATCTTCAACGGCCGTAAAAGAATTTGGCAATATTGGGCGCAAGAAATCTGCTCTTTATATATGCGAAGATTTAAAAGGAGTTCGTAAAGAATATGGCGATGAGGGTATGGCAAAGTCAACTGCAGTAACTTATGAAATAAAAGCCGCAACATCAGACGCTCTTAATCTTATTGAAATGGATGCGGTTTTGATAAGTCTTTCCTCAGCTATCCCCGACATTGCCAACCTCGTGGCTATGTCCAACATGGCCGGCACATGGGTTGATATTAAGTATCCGGCACCAACCCAAATACTGGCCCATTGGCTTAGGAAAAATGCCCCTGAAAATACGGATGGCATCAGGTTTAAATCAGCAGTCGGCAATTATTATAACGTCTGCTTGTTCTTCCATGATGCGCGCGAGTGTAAGGCAAGGTTGTTTGCAGTGGTTCATGAATGAGAATTAGATTGTTTTATAAGATATAGGGCTATTTAGAAAATTTTGAAATTTATTACCTAACGTGGGTATTCCTATCGGGAACGAACGGGTTCCGGAGTCGGCTTCTTATTTTTTCGTATGTAATAAGTCCTCCTCTTTTTCTAGAGTCAAAGCCAGCTCTGACAGGCCCTTGCCATGACACAGCAGGACGAGGCCTAACTATAGTCCCTATAGTTGGCTCTGTCGATTCTGAAATAAAAACTCAAAAAACGAGCAAAACTGTTTGGGGCTATGGAGTTTGCAATTGATGAAGTTTTCAGGTTTTGCTCAGATGGGTGAGTATTTCTAGAGGGTGTCAGTTCATGGGTGAGAGGAAAGGACATTTGATGGGGGTTATTATTTTTGGATGGGGGAATTTCCCAATGGTAAATCAATGCAGAGCAAAGAGAGTGCGAGAAGAGTTTGGTCCCAATAGTAGCTTTCGAGCGGGTGATGTTGAAGGAGTCATGATGGGGCCACTCATGACTAAAAAAATCATCAAAACTTAGGGATTTGGATTCTCACAAGATTCCTATAAGTGCCATGGCTTCCTAAATATTTTACCTGTTTTTGAAGAGAGGGTTTCTGGGATACAAAAAGATGGTTTTAGAGTTCTCAAACATTATAGGGATCAATAGATGAAACTTGACCCAATTCCAAGATCCCTGAATGGCGCACTTATCATGGGAGAGATGGATTTATGCATAAAGGTAGGATCGGGTTTTGCTTTCGTAGCAGGCGATTGCGGACACCGTGATGAAATCATCGCATCCCCAAGAATAGGCTTCATGAATGGGGCAAAGTGCAGCTTTGATTGCATCTTAGTTTTTAAAGATTAATAAATAAATTTAACTCAATAAATTTATGATATTATAATAATTTTTGTCCGAATCAAGTTAAAGTATTTTTGGACAAAACCGATAGTAACTGATAGTATATATTAGGTTATAGGGGGATTTGACATGCGCGGTCTCTGTTCTCGTCAAGTACTCAATAAGATAAGAGAATTTAAATCAGGGTCAGTTTTCAGCTGGAGGGATGTGGCGATTCCCCGCTTTTCGGCAGGCACAGTGCAGCGGGCACTTTCCCGCTTGGAGGCTCAGTCGAAGATTAAGCGTTATTCCCAAGGGATGTATTACCTACCCCAGGAGACGTTGGTAGGCCCAAGTCGTGCTTCGGATGAGGCGGTTTTGCAAAAGCTTCTTTTGGAGAAGCGGGCCCGTGATCAAGCATCGTTTGGGAATGAGCGTATTCGAATCAACCGATTGATACCCGTGGGAGCAACGCTTTTCTATGAGATGGGTTTAACCACACAAGTTCCAGTACAGAAATCATTTATCGCACCAGTGCGTTTTCCTGGAAATTCGAAAGCCTTGAAGGTTGTTACGGTGCCCATGGAGAAGTACCAGGATTTAAGCGATAGCGAGCTCAAGTCCTATCTAGCACTCGTCTCACTTGACAAAATAGGCAATGAATCGAGTGATGAGGTAGCTCTTGCCTTTAAACGCTTCCTTAAAATCAACTTCATAAGTCGAAGTTGCTTGCGCGATATATGTACACGTCTTGGTGGTCAGAAGGGGCGG
Source organism: uncultured Pseudomonadota bacterium (assembly GCA_903844895.1). Lineage (GTDB taxonomy): Bacteria > Bdellovibrionota_B > Oligoflexia > Oligoflexales > CAIMVM01 > CAIMVM01. Next base: position 1,531 of record CAIMVM010000223.1, on the reverse strand, counting down.
AAAGCCATTAGGAATCTGGAATTTGTTTTTCATTTGAATTGACCAAATATCTTCCGGGTGGAGTTCCTAATGTCCAACTTTGGCTCACTTTTTTTAGATGAAAAAATCCATGATGCCACTTTTAATACTGCAGATGCGCTGGGGATTTCCAGTGAAATAGTATGGAAAGATTACGCCGTGTTTGGAGTTTTAAAGGCCTTGTTTGAGGATTCTCCGAAAGACATATCGGATCGCCTCGTCTTTAAGGGTGGGACGTCGCTTTCCAAGGCATATCGCTTGATTGATAGATTTTCGGAAGACGTGGATTTGGCATTTCTCAATCAAGAAGGCTCGGGTTTAAAAAGACTTGGGCAAAGGCGCCAGGACAGCCTGATAAGGTCTGTTGAAACGTTTATAGGAAATCTTGACTGGATGGACTCAGTTAATGTGGTGAGCAAGACTCAGGGTAAGCGTATTTTGGCATGTAGTTATATGCGACCAGCACAAGAGCAAGCTGTTGATGCCCGTGTCCATGGGTATTTAAAGCCTCATGTTCAACTTGAGTTGGATATTCGTGGGGACGCTTTTCCGGTTGTTCAGCTACCTATAAGTTCATTGCTTGGCGACTTCATAAAAGAAAAAAACCCAAAAGCCTACGAAGGCTACAAAGGGCTGCATCCTATTCAAGTCAGGGTAATGTCCTACGAGAGGACATTGATTGAAAAATCTCTGGCATTGCTGACTTGCATCACGAACTACTTTTCCCACAGTGAAGGGAAGGCGCGCTTTTCTGTAAAAGAAAAAGAACGCCATTTCTATGATATTCATCGATTATATGAAAAATTCAAGGCGGAAAGCGGTTCCATGGCCAGTGAGGAGTTTTTGAATATTTTTAGATCTGCTGTTGAAATGGACGGTCGAATTTATGGTAGCCAGAACTATTTGCTGGTTAATGGCTTGCCATATCTTGAGGATAAAATAGAGCATTTTTTAAATATTCAGTTTCAAAATGAGTATAAGAGGCTCTACAATTCCTCTCCCATTTATTATGGCACACGCTTGGCAGCGGAAGAAATTCTCAGTGGAGTTGAAGAGTATCTTCGAAAGCTTAACGATTGTTTTCAGCAGTCCAAACAAGGTTTTGGTGGCTAATCGTGTCACTTATAAGAACATCCTCATGCCTGCGGTCGTTAAAAAAGCAAAAGCCATAAAAATAAGTACGGCTGCTAGAGAACGGTGAGAAAGCCGGCCAAGCCCACAAACTCCGTGTCCGCTGGTACAGCCTCCTCCTAAGCGGGCCCCAAAGCCCACCAAAAGCCCAGCTAGAATCCAGCCTGGAAATCCAAGATGACTTTCCTCAGCATCACTGAGATGGCCGCCTGCTAGTCGCCAAATCAGCCCTGCTAGAACGAGACCTGCCACAAAATAAAGCCCGGCTCTTCCGCTTGGATTACTTGGTCTTAAGCTTGCTGCCGCATAGCCACTGGCTCCTGAAATCTGACTTTCATATAAGAGCGGTAACGCCATGCCAATGCCGACCAATATACCGCCT
>CAIMVM010000222.1 GCA_903844895.1 uncultured Pseudomonadota bacterium | reverse complement strand
TTTCTAGGCTGTACTTTCTAGGCTGTACTTTCTAGGCTGTATTTTCTAAACAGTATTTTCTAAACAGTATTTTCTTATATAGGTAGCATTTCATTAAGAGGTCTACCTTAATTTTTTTGTATTTTTGTAGCTACGAAGATCAAATGAAACGTTTCGAGCATGAATGAAATCTAAAGACCTTTGACTAGAGGTGAAGCTTCACTATTCTGATGAGACTTGCTGGTAGGTCTAGAGAAGGAGCATCTCTCGCCAAGTGCGGGTCAGGTTCATAATGTAAGCCTAAGCCATAGAGGTCCTATCTGTACCTACATATAGCGCGGGTTACCTACGGAATTGGCGCTAATTTTTTCTTTGCAAAGAACATAGGAGCTATCTGCCGAAGGGGCCGCCTCAAAATGTCTGGAATATCATGGCGATCTAGGCTCCCAGGGCTGTGTTGTAGTTTTTAGATGGGAAGGTTTAAGAAAATTGCAAAAAACATGATTTTGGTCCATATTCAGCTCTCAATGACGATTACCCAGGGAGTTTTATGGGCCATAATGTAGAGCTGCTGGCACCAGCCGGCAATATAGAAAAGCTTAAAACTGTACTTCATTATGGCGCTGATGCTGTATTCCTTGGTGGTAAGGCATTTAACCTTAGAGCCGCATCTCATAATTTTGGGAAAGACGAGCTGGTTCAAGCGGTTAACTATGCTCACGCTTTAGGTAAGAAGGTTTACGTTGCCTTAAATATCATTGCCCATAATCGAGAGATTAACGCTTTACCTCAGTATATTAAATTTTTGGAAGAAGCTGGAGTAGATGCGGTTATTGTCGCCGATCTTGGAGTGATGGGTTTAGTAAAAGAGCATTCTCAATTGCCGATTCATGTTTCGACTCAAGCGTCTACGGCAAATTGGAAATCCGTTGAGATGTTAAAACTTATGGGTGCTAAGAGAGTTGTCTTAGCCCGAGAGGTGACTCTTAATGAGATCACTGAAATCAAACGGCGAGTTCCAGATGTAGAAATCGAGGTGTTTGTCCACGGCGCTATGTGTATGGCTTATTCTGGGCGCTGCATGATCAGTCAGTACATGTCCTCTCGTGATGGCAATCGCGGTGCCTGTTCCAATGCGTGTCGATATAAATACGAAGTGGTTGAAGAGAAAAATCCAGGAGAGTATTTTCCTGTTGTCGAAGATGAATCTGGTTCTTATATGTATAACTCTAAAGATCTTTGTACCATCGAGTTTATCGATCGACTTATCGAAGCCAAGGTCGATAGTTTTAAAATAGAGGGTCGCATGAAAACTTCGTTTTATGGCGCCTCAGTGACTAGAGTCTATAGACAGGCTATTGATAGCTATTTTAAAGGTGAGTATAAATTTAATCAGAATTGGCTTAGTGAGTTGGAGGCCGTTTCTCATAGGGGCTATACGTCTGGGTTTTATCTCGGTTCCTTGGATAAAGATTCACAAAATTTCACTGGGCAGATGCTCAGAAGTAAGGATTTTGTAGCAAATGTGGTGTCAAGAGAGGGCAGAAAGGCTGTCCTTGATGTGCGTGGAGGAAAAATAAAGCCCGGTATGTTGGTCGAGTATCTTTCAAAAGACAAAGTTGTGCCATTCGTTTTGCCTGAGTTACGCCATGCAGAAAGTGGCCATATCCTAGAGGAAGCAAATCCTGGAACGAAAGTTTGGATCGAAACAGATCTCGATTTTTGCCCTTTTGAAATCATTCAGAAAGATGTCCCCGTGGGCACAGCTAACTCTTCTGAGACGTCTAGCGGTGCTCAGGCTGATTCCTCAGGGAATAGTTTTGAAGCTGCGGAGGTGTAGGCTTTCAAGTCTTGGAACACGTGCTTTTGAGTAAATCCGTGCTGGGGGGGGGATAGCGACGTGATACGTTTCTAGAAATGCCAGCACTTTAGAAATACTAGGTTACAGGCGTCTTTTTCAACTAGTCAAATTTACTAGACTCCAATTTTCAGTGTTTTGGTGGAATCCCCAAGGTGTTTCTTTTTACGGCAGACTCTAGAAGATCCTAAGCTGCTTTTTTAAGGCAGGTGAGTTGGAAGAAATGAAAGAGTCTAGCGCCATGAACAGCGCTGGACTCTTAAATATCTGTCAGAACTAGTGCATATTGGTGGATTCAAATATTTTATTGGCGTTATCGGCGATAAAATCTGGGAATTCTTCACCTGTGGGGAGTTTGTGGCGGAATGCAAATTCGTAGTAGCAACTTGGAATTTCTTTTTTGCCTTCGCTAAATTCTACAAGTTGTTTGTTGGCCATTGTTGAAGACTGCTCTAAAAAAACTTCGGGGCTTCCCTTAATCTTACCGCCTGCATGATTTAGTACTATGCCGTTTTTCTCGAGGAAATCATTTACCTTTGATACGGAACTGTATTTTTTAAGGTGATTTATTTTTACAGTAAAGTGATTGGCCATATACCCCCAAGCGTAAATCCAAGCGGCGTATTCACTTTCAAGTCTTAAGGCTTCATAGGTTGAAAAAAGTATCGGTTTCCAGGGTCTTCCAGAGTTTACAAACAAGGCATCTCTAGTCATTTCAGGTGTGACAAAATCGAGACATGCGCTTACTGTTTTTCTTAAATCCGCAGAAAAATGCTCGAGTTCCAGCTCACTGATGAAGACTTTTGGCATTTTTGCATCAGGGTGGTCGTAATGTTTGGCTTTGAGTTTTTTGTCTGAAAAGTGGTACTCTTTCTTTTCTTGGTAGCCATTTGCCAGAAAGGTTTTAGCAAGAACATCAATGGAAACCCTAGGGTCATTAAAGGTTCTTAGGGCGATATGGTCATTGATGACCTCTTCGCCCTCATTGAGGAGGAGATGCCTTATGTTAGCGACTTTAGGGTTGATATGGACATAGGTTTTCCAAAGCTCGTCAAAAATGAAACTCATGGTTTGGCCTCCGTAAATTGATTCGTAGATGAAATTTTAACTTCCTGACCTCGAAAGTCAGCAATTAAACAAATGGATGTATTAAGGTGGGCCTGAAAGGCTGCCGATATGCTTTCATCGGCTGCGTTAAGTTCGTATGTGATCAGATCTTCTTTGGGATTAAAGAAGAAATTATCATCCGTTTTTGTGATACTACCGCAAAGAGTTTGATTTTTAGGCTGGATCAGATGCTCAAATGTCAAGCGGACTGGTTTTTCTGAAAAATCAGAAATGATGCAAACTTCTTTATCGTTTAGACTTTTAAGCTTGCTAGCAATGACATCATCTATGGGTTTTATAGCAACCATCATTTGATCATCTGATTTAAGGTAGGGACCTTCCTGGTTTTCCCCTAATTTACCACATTTTAGACTCGATTTTTCAGATAGCATCAGGTCATTTTTGTCATGAGCCTGAGGCGCGAGTCGGCAATAACTGCATAAAAATATTGTTGCGGCCATAAGTGCACGATTAAAAAAAATCAAGTTTAACCCTTTCCAGCTTGCCTATCTAGCATAGCACCTGTTATTTCAAAGTCGTAGCAATTATTGGAATAGGACTTTTAAGGAGGAACTATGTCAACCTTCCAACCCATAGATTGTCCCCCCGAGGAATGGGAGTCTACGGTTTATGCGGGCTTAGAGGCTCTTTTGACGGCTGATGATTATGGTATTAGCCAATTGGCCAACGCTGCCAGCTTTATCATGGATGTTATGTCAGATCTAAATTGGGCAGGCTTCTATATATTTAGGGGAGGGGAGTTAGTTCTGGGACCTTTCCAAGGGAAGCCAGCATGCACCAGAATATCCCTTAATCGCGGTGTATGCGGCGAAGCAGCCAGAACCCTAAAGCCGATGCGGGTAGGAAATGTCGATTTGTTTCCTGGCCATATTGCTTGTGACGCGGCTTCTAAGTCAGAACTTGTCATTCCCTTGCATCAGGATGGCTGCTTAAAAGGCGTTTTGGATCTTGATAGCCCCATTTTGGAGCGGTTTCGTCATGAGGAGGAAATCTTTTTTGCAAAGATAGGCCATCTCCTGAGCACCCTAGTGCGCTGGGAAGATTTCCCCGGTCGTAAGTAAACCAAAAAAAGGCAGCCTGAGGCTGCCTTTTCTCTATTATTTCTTAATCTAACATGTCCTGCAAAACGGTCTTTAATTCTTCATTTTTAGTCGTGGTTAATACCTTTTGGAAGACTTTTTTAATTTCTACAGCAGGAGCGCCGTAGGACATTTCACTCCAGATAAATTCGGCATTTCCATTTTCTGCTTGGCGGATGTAGTCGGACGATTGTGCGTTTTTGTTTTTAGGAATGCGGCCCGTCCAAATTATTCCAATAACCTCGCCATTGGTTCTATCGACCATGGCTGAGCCTGAGTCGCCATGGGAAACATCACACCCGTTTGCAAAAGAGAAGACTTTGTAGGGTCCTGGATTAAACTCATCGGGATCAGCTAAAAAACGAATTTCCTCTGATAGAACTCGACAATCTTCATCAAATCCGCCCATTAAACTGCGATTAGGATTCGAAGCAACCCCAAAGCCAAAAGTCATAATAGGAAGATCTAGGGTAAGTTCGCGTTGGAATTGGAGAGGACTTGCGTTTTCTCTAAAGAAGTCAATATATTTGCTTGGGACAGTAACTGAAAAGAGAGCTATATCGGTATCAGTCCAGGAACCATAATAGGCATCTACAGTTAAAGAAATATTTTTTAACGGAAAGAAAACCTTACTTCCTCGTTGGCATCCCCTGCCTCCATCACATACGTGATGATTGCTGGCCATGATAGCTTTGCCGCCAAAAAAGCCTAAAAACCAACCGGTACCACCACCAACTCTTGCCGTTACTTGAGCAATCTTGTCCGCATAAGGAGGGAGTTGATCCAGTTGAGAAATCGGGTGTTTGCCCCAGATGTCTCCCACTTGATAATCACTGACGGCGCCTTTAAGGGCAGTTGCGGGTTTCTTGCCACCTAAAAAAGTAGGTTCAAAATTTCGAGCCATCGAAATCTGTGGAAGGATTGCAAAAGCAATAATAAGAATGGACTTAAACATACAGGAATCACCTCTAAAAGCTTGGGTTGTATGGAAACAAAAACTTGGTGTGCGAACAGATGGCCAAAACGTACCATGATTTGGAAAAAGTCTACAATCTGATTTGTTACTTTGTTGCAACAAACGGCTCCGGCGGTGGTGCTATCAAACTGTTCCGGCGGTGGTGCTATCAAACTGTTCCGGCGGTGGTGCTATCAAACTGTTCCGGCGGTGGTGCTATCAAACTGTTCCGGCGGAGCTATCAAACGGCCCCGGTGGAGCTGTGTCACGAATTGTGGTGGGAGAATTGTAATGCGGCCCCATAGGGCCGTGTGGACGGGAAGGTGGATGGGCTTGGTGAATTTTTAACCAATTAAATAGGTTGCTGCAATGGCACCCGCCGCAAAAAAAGAAAATCCGACAATAAAGGCAATTTTTAGACGGGTTAAGGTATTCATAGATCCTCCATTATGTTTCTTTTTGTAGATATTATGACATCCTAGCAAAAGGCCGAGCATTTTGCTAGGATGCGGACGGAATAACTATTTAGTGAGACTCTATGAATCAGACCATGCCTGTTCGTGAAAATTTCCAATCTATTTCTCGCTTTGGCACGGCGATGTTTGACGGTTGTCTGGCATTGTTTATCGGTGTTTATGGGATATTACTGGGTTCTCTAGGAATTTTAAAAGGTCCCTTAAAATTAGATCGATTTTTGCTCTATATCGCAGTTTTAGTTCCTAAGGGCTTACTTTCTGATGCCATTCGTTCGGCGATAGAATGGAGATTGGGCCATTTTGGGGATGCCATCATGAAGCTGGAGAATATAATTGTTTCCATTGAAACCATTGCGTCCGAGCGCGGGAAAGTGGCACGTGAGCACGTGCTTTTGGTTGACTTTTATACACTTTTAACGCGCTGCTATCTTCATACGGGACGTGTCGATGAGGCCATGGCAGTAGTGATTCGTGCGAAGAAGTTTCTGAAACGCGATTATTTAAAAGAATTAGTGGGCCTAGATGCCAAAACAGCCCAATTGGTAAGAGCAGGCCTGGCTGCAGGTAGGTTGTTAGATGGCGAAGGGTTGGCCACTCTATTCGTCAAAGCAGACACCTCCCATTCTCAGCAACCTCCACCAAGAAAGACCGAATCTACCCAGGAGCGGCAAGGAGCCACTGCGAAAAATGATCTCGATTTGAGTAATGTCATTCCTTTTCGGAGACCTGAGAGGGAAAAGAAGTAGTTCGTGTTTTCGACCTTAGATCCGATACGTTTGCCTCCGCGTGGGGCAGTTTTTTGTTTGAACCTGCTGAATAGAGACCGGGCGCTAAAGCTTAGAGATTGATGGGGCGGCAAAATGCGGCAGTTTGGTCTTTTGGCTACAGCTTGTCTAGTTTCTTTAGAAAATAGACAGCGGCTGGCCCGCGATCCTCAACATGCCAATGGATTCGTACAGGCTATAAAGAACTCTGGCTTTGATGACAAATCAACTCAGTTTGCCACCAATATGGTATGCTTTCTTGATTCTCGCAACCTTGATCGAGAATGGGTCGGGGAGGTCGAGGTTTTCGGGATTTGTGCTGACTTTATAGGCCGTGGGTTTGTCCGTCTTGTCACCCATTTGGATTTACGTTCAGAAGATAGGGACGAAGTTTACTCGGGAATGGGAAACTTTAGGTTTTAGGGGCAGCGGGTTTAATGCTTACTCGCTTTTTTCAAATAAGCTGGTATAACTGTATCCCCATTAGTCTTTTTTAGCGTATTTAGGATCGTGCCGATGATTCGCGAGATTAATAGTTTTGAATTCATAAAAGATTTGAGGAGATTGCTATGACCATGAGGGTGGGTATTAACGGATTTGGAAGAATTGGTCGCACAGTATTTCGTGCGGCGATGAGCGCCCAAAATAAAGATTTTGAAATCGTACATATCAACGATCCGTCAGATGTGAAAACCAACGCACATCTTTTGAAATATGATTCCGTTCACGGGGTAGCGCCTTTTGATGTTAAAGCCGGCAAAGAAGGGATTTTAGTCAATGGACGTGAGATTTCTGTCTCCGGACATCGCAATCCAGAAGAGATCCCTTGGGCCGCAAAAAAGGTGGATATTGTTTTTGAATGTACTGGTATTTTTACGGAACGTAGCGGAGCCGAAAAGCATATTAAAGCAGGCGCCCCGAAAGTTCTTATTTCAGCTCCCGGGAAGGATGAAGATATCACCGTGGTCTTTGGTGTTAACCACACCAAAATAGACAGAAGTATTCATAAAATCTTTTCCAATGGCAGCTGTACCACGAACTGCTTGGCGCCAGTTGCTAAAGTCATAAATGAAACCTTTGGCATCAAATATGGTTTGATGACTACTATTCATAGTTATACGAATGACCAGGTCATTCTTGATACGATTCACAAAGATCTCAGAAGAGCGCGTTCAGCCGCTATGTCTATGATCCCAACTTCAACAGGTGCTGCAAAGGCCATTGGCCTAGTGCTTCCTGAGCTCAAAGGGAAATTAAACGGCATCGCCATTCGCGTTCCTACTCCGAACGTATCGGTAGTTGATGTTACATTCGAAGTGGCACGACCAACGACTAAAGAAGACGTCAATGCAGCTCTTAAAAAAGCAGCCGAAGGTCCACTCAAAGGAATCCTGAGCTTTAGTGAAGAGCCCCTTGTCAGCTGCGATTATAATGGCAATCAGTCTTCTTCGACTGTTGATGCAGAGCAAACAGATGTTATGAATGGCACTATGGTTAAGATTCTAGCTTGGTATGACAACGAGACAGGATTCAGCCATCGTATGCTTGATGTGGCGCGTTATATTCTAGGATAAAATATTTTTATTTGAGGTCTCCCATGAATCGTGACAAAGGCGAAAAAATTCAGACCCTGAGTCGTAAGGAAGTTTTAGAAATGCTTTCCGAAAAAAGGGATCTTCACGGTATCGATATGCGAAAAGCAAATCTTGTAAAGATGGATTTTTCAAATTGTGACATGCGAGAAACAAATCTTGCCTATGCGAATTTGAAGGACTCAAGTTTTAAAGGCGCAGATTTGCGGGATGCTAGTCTTTGGAATGCAAACCTTGAAGGTACCGATTTTACGGATGCGAACTTGGAAGGGGCCGATTTAGATTATTCGAAACTTAGAGGCGCTTGTCTTCTAAGAGCGAATATCCGCCGCGCCACCCTACCTACAGAGCTCATTCCCCGTGAAGACATCATGCGCTCGGTGGAACTGGGTTGTAAAGTTGGACAGAGAGGTTAGATCGTATTTACTATTTGTAAGTAGATTGGCATCCTTTAAGGGATGCCTTTTTTTATCTCTAAAAATCAAAGTCTTAAAAATAACAGAGAGTTTACAGCTGTGGCGTTCATGGAATAGAGACTTAAATGCAGCTTTGAGACTAAGAAATGTAATAAAAATAGGCCAGCTAGTTCCAAATATGATCCGAGTGGGATGACGGCTATGGGTTTCTAGGCCATTTTTTCCAAGTTTTAAATACAGAAAGCTCTGGCCCCATAAGGACTTCTTACATCATGTTGAGATGGTTAGGAATTGTGGCTCGTTTTAGCAATTTCAGAATTTTGTACTATTCCTAAAATCGCAGGAAATTTCCATAGATAGCAGATGGTTTGACTTTGGTAAATCGTCTAGGGAATTGCTATGAGTCTTCCTCTTAAAGTAGGTGAAAGTAGTTTTAGATCAATGAGATCTGTAGCTTATAAAAAACATTTCAGTTTGGGGCGAGTGCCTCCGATGATCGATTTCACAAATTGACTAACGCCCTTTTGTGTACTCAACCGGTTTAAATGGAAAGGATCTATCATGGGAAAGAAAATTTTAATTGTGGATGATTCCAAGACAATTCGCCAACAAGTTAGCTTTACTTTGGCAAAGGGTGGCTTTGAAGTCATTGAAGCTGAAGATGGCAAGGATGGTATTGAAAAACTAAAAGCCAATACGGATGTTGCGCTTGTTATCAGTGATGTGAATATGCCGAATATGAATGGTCTGGAAATGGTAGAAGCGATTAAGGCAGCGGGCTCTTACTCTCATATCAACATCATCATGCTTACAACAGAGGGTACTCCTGAGCTCATCGAGCGAGCTAAAGCAGCTGGTGCCAAAGGCTGGCTTGTGAAGCCGTTTAAGCCAGAGCAACTTGTTGCCGCTGCCACTAAGCTCGCCGGCTAAATTGATTTAGATCTTTAGGCTTTGGAGAGTTGATGTCTGATCAAAATAGGCGCGTTTCAGTCAAAGTTATGGAACATTCCATTGATGCCTTTATCATATCTACAGGGGGTTCTAGCTACAAATTCGTCGACTCTCCTGAAGTTCATAGGGAAACAGTGGACGTTCGTTTTGCTTCCATCATTGGATTTAGCAGCAGCTCATTTAAGGGATCTCTGGTTGCTATTTGTGAATCAGATTTTTTGGACAAAACTCATCCCAACCACCAAATGGGCATGCCTGTAGGTCCCGATGAGATTGCTGATTGGAGTAGCGAGGTTGCTAATCAGCACCTAGGAAGGGTGAAGAATATTCTTTCTGCCAATGACGTGAAGTTCGATATGGGTACCCCTACAACCGTCAGCGGTAGAACCATGCAACTTACCGAGCCCAAAGAAGGGATTATGCTTAAGTTGACGTTTGTAGGTGAGCACGGGCCGCTTGACGTTTTCTTTCAGGCGGTGATGGATAAGAATCTCATTATTAAATATATAGACCTGGAAAAACAACCTGAATCTTCTGCAGCAGAGGGGGATTCGATTCTCTTCTAGTTTTTTGTAGTATTGAGTCACGTTGTTAATTAAAAAGGAAATTAAAAAAAATGAAGAAATTTAACTTTAACCGCATCAGCTTAAAGCTGCTTGCTGTTTGTTTGTTGTTTTCTATGCCGATTGCATATCTGCTATATTCGGTGGTCGACGCGAGACAAAAAGATATTAATTTCGCGACGTGGGAAATCAAAGGAAATCGTCTTCAGCGACCCTTGGAAAATATGTTGCGTCAGGCATCCTATCATCGTTGGATTTCCCAGCGTTTTCTTCAAGGAGAGGCGGAACTTAAAGGGGAAATGATTTCCATTGAGAATGCTGGTGACAAGGAGTTGAAAAACATAGCGGATGCATTGAGTTTGGTAGGTGAAGATCTACAATTTACTCCAGAAGGTCTAGGTAAAAGGAAGCGTGAAGAATTCACGGGGGAAAAACTAGCAGAGAGATGGGGAAATCTCAAAACCGGTAGGGAAGTTGTCTCTCTTGAAGAATCTGATAAAGCTCATTTAGAAATCATCAATCATATTAAGACCATGATCGTGCATGCTGGAGATACATCAAATCTGATTCTTGACCCTGATCTTGACAGCTACTACCTTATGGACGTTACTCTACTTGCGCTTCCTTCCGTACAGGATCGCCTTCAAAATATCGCATCGTTTGTCGAGAGAATGTTTAAACAAGGTCGCATGAGCCAAGACGAGAGAATCCAAGCCAGTGTGTTTTCTGCATACCTTAAAGAAGTTGATTTGGATCGTATCAATGCCAGTTCCCAGACGTCACTCAATGAAGATCAAAACTTTTATGGCGCGAGCGACTCTCTTCAAGAGAATCTCTCAGAGGGGATGAAGACAAATACAGCAGCCATTGAACCTGTTATTGCTCAAGTTAAAGAATTTTCTACTATTAAAGACATCCGCACCTTTGATATTCATCGCTTTAGAGTAGTTCATGCAGCTGCCATGGAGTCGACATATAAGTTCCATACTATGGCATTTGATGAGTTAGATACACTTCTTGAGGTCAGAAGGGCGACTTTTAGGGCGCAGATTAGGAAAAACTTGTGGGGGGCTGCAGCCTTTCTTGCCATCTCTTCGCTTCTAGCCTTCTTTATGGTAAGAAGTATTGTGATGAGGGTAAGGCATTTTATGACAATTACGAAGCAGATTTCCGATGGGGATCTCCATGCTAGAGTGAAAATGTCAAGCAGAGACGAAATAGGTGAACTCGCTCGTTCCTTTGATGGAATGACGAGCCACATTCAGACACTAAACGCCGATATTGAAGCTAAAAATGAAGAATTAAAGGGAATCAATCAAAATCTTGAAGGCATTGTTGCCGAAAGAACGGCTACGATCAAAACAATTCTTGATAATGTTAAGTTTGGGTTCCTACTCGTAGATAAGTCTCTCAATGTTCAGCCTGGATATAGCCATAGTTGCGTCGACCTTTTAGGGTCTCAGCTAGATGCTGGAATGCCGTTTGTAAATGCTGTGGGTCTCGGTCAGACTAGAAATGCAAATCTTGTCCAGGAATTTTTAAAGCAAGCCTTTGATGATTTTCTTCCTGAGGAAATGACCTTGCATCAGATTCCGTCTCGAGTTCAAATAGGCGAGAAGATTCTGTCGCTTATTGCAACATTAGTGAGAGGGCCAGAGCGCGAGGTGTCTTCTATCCTATTTACGATTGTTGACAGCACCAACCTGGAAAAAGTTGAGAAAGAAAATGAGCGTCATAAAGTCTTGGTAAGACTTCTTAAAGAAGTTGACGCCTTTAAGGACTTCCTTGAAGACACTAGAAATAGACTAGGGCAAGCTAGACAAGCTATCACCTCCCAAAACGACAGAAAGCTACGTGCCGAGCTTCATACAATGAAAGGAAATTCCGCCGCATTTGATCTGCTGGAAATTTCAAAACTCATTCATGACATAGAAGATTTAAAAGATATTAATCTCCCTGAGATTGACCGGATTGAATCTTTTTTTGTTGGTTTTTTAGATCACAACTTCGATGTTCTTGGTCTATCTTGGAAAGAAGATTCCAGTGATATTTATGCGGTAAGCCGTACAGACCTCGACTCGATTGTTGAACGCGTTCAGAGATCTCTAGGTGCAGATCATTTAGCGACAGCAGAACTTGCCATGTGGGCGAATTCGGTTCAGTACAAGCCAGCTCGAAGTTTAGTGGGGGCATTGCCTGAATACGGGGAGCGCTTGGCTTCTCGCTTAGGTAAAAGCTGCAAAATTCGTTTGGAAGGCGGAGATGTCCGCATGGATCCAGAAATCATGCGTCCCATCATGCAGTCGCTAGTACACTTGGTGCGTAACTCCATTGACCATGGCATTGAGTTTCCCCATGAGAGGCATGGTAAGGCAGAGGAAGGAACCATCGCTATTTCTTGCATAGATACCGCTTCACATTGGAAGGTAGTCATTCGTGATGATGGAAAAGGTATCAACGTCCACGCTGTTGTAGGAAAAGCTTTACAAAATGGCTTGATTACAGAACGGGATGTCCTAAAGATGAGCGAAAATGAAAAATGCCGTCTCATATTCCTAGCTGGACTATCAACAGCAGATCATGTTTCTGACATTTCGGGACGTGGTGTGGGTATGAGCGCCATAGAAGCAGCGGTTAAAGATGCCGACGGACTTTTGGAAATCACATCCCAAAAGGGCAAGGGCACTGAAGTTACTTTATCTGTACCAAAAGAACGCGGTGCTTTGAAGAAAGCTGGTAAGGCTGCATAATATTGACTGATTTTGGCATGCGTGAGAGGAGCATCAAGGACTATTCCCAAAGGTAGGATGTTTGATGCTCCTCGCATAGAAGGCCAAGAGAAAGATAGGTTCTAACATGTTAAACTTTTGAGGCTTGACCGGGCTCTGCAGAGGAGCCTGTAAGTCCAAAAGATCCCAAGCATTAGGTGTGCTCTTGGTCTTGCTCTTGCTCTTGCTTTTGCTTTTGCTAACGCTTGAACGCTTTGCTGAGAATGGATGAGGCCTGGCACAACTAAAGAAAAAAAAGAAGTTCTGCTGTTTAGGGCAAAACCATCTTTTTTAAACATGTAGTTTTAGAAACAGGAAAGTAATCTCAAGGATTTCTGCTCAGAGGCGATGGATCAAGCTTTTTTCGCCCAGGCTGTGCACCATCCTGCAGATGTTACCATGCCGCCGGTAATCATCGAGCATTTGCCTGCTTCTTTTCCTTCTACTTTGCCTACTTTTGTGTAAAGAACGCAGTTTCCGCAGATCTGGTCTTTGGCAGGAGTGCCTGGCTTGTCAACTCTTTGTGCTTTAGTGGCATCTTTATTGTATTTTATTGCCTTCGCAACAGGATCTGTTTCTGCTACCAGTTTAGCAGCTCCTTGGGCGAATAGTGAGTTAGCGACAGTTAGCAAAGGAGCAGCAAGAGCGGTTCTTAGGATCAGTTGACGTCTAGTTAGCATAAGTTCTCCTAATCAAAAATCTGATTGCAGATATTGTATCTGATCTCAGGACCGCTCTCAATCATTTTGCCAGACTTTTGCGGCATTTGAAGCAGTTTTTGGGTCTTGCTTTTCGAAAAAGAGTGTAGTTTTTGGGAAAGATGGCCTTGTTGATAATAAGTCTCAATCCCATGCTTGTAGAGACCTTATTTTGAAACTCAAAGTGTCTATATAAGAGCTAAGACTTGCCTACATCAGTCCAGTGACCTAGTTTCCAAGCGTCCCAAGCCAACTTTGAACTTTCTGCTGGTCATCGTTGCCTGAGCTCTGAGAGAGGGCAGTGGCAACGCTTGATATCTTTGAGGCTACCTTGGCTTCATTGGTTTCGGATTGTGCGGTAATCGAGGCAGCAGCCTGAGCAGCGGAAACTATTTGGGAAAGAATGAGAGTAGCTGTGGCGAGGTCGAGAGATGCGATTTCAGAGGCGTCTAGTATGTTGTTGCCGTTTGTATCGGCAACTTTTAGAGAAAGAGAGGTCGCAGCTAATTGAAAAAGAGTAAGTTTTAGTGTGTCTTCTCTAATGTAGAAGCTTGAGATGGCGACAAGGGCTGCCGTCGCCTTTTGGGCTGAAAGCACTGAGGCCGAATTAGCAGCTGGCAAAATAGGCCACATGGCGATAAATATATTGTTGGATTGGCCAGAGGAATCTGACAGGGATTTTGATTTTAGCATGAGGTCGATCGGATCTAGGCCCGAAGCTTGAGCCTCTGCAGAAGCTAGAAGCGACGCAAAGGTAGCTTGTTTAGCAGTCGTGACAAAGGGGGCCAGAGCCTCGGAAGCTCCTGTAATCGAAGTAGCGTCGAGCGCGTTGTAGGTGTCGGAGAAGTCAGTGCCAAGCTCACTCAGCATAAGGGTCTTAGCTTTTTCAGGGCGCCCCTCTTCGAGATATTTTGCCGCTCGGTCGGCAGGATCAAGCTTTTGAGGGAAAAGGTTAAATACGCTGCTTTGGCTCCCACAGGCGCTTAAAAGAAATAGAATTGAGAGTTTTCGAAGATGTGTATTCATGAGTTATACTCCCCCTAAAATCCGGCTGATAGACGGAAAAAGAATCTCGTGTCAGGTCGCTCGCCCACCTTTGAGCCCACTTCTTCTGTGTAGCGGCCAAAATCCATTCTTAAAATCTTTATGTCCGCAAAGATTCCAAAAGTGGGATATCCTTGATTGAGGCCAGCAGAAAAGCCAATAAAGTCTTTAAGTGAAATCTCACTGCCTAAATGAACTCTCTTAAAAGTGGGTGCTCCGTATGCGTTTGTAACATCAAGCCAATCGCCTAGAACTCTCATTTTCGAATCTTTTGTACCTGGCTCAAAGGCAAAACCGGTATTTACAGTGCGCTTTCCATCTTTTAAAGCGCGATCTTCCTTTTTAAGGTTGGTGTCTTTAGTGGGGACATATGCGGTCGCTAATACGTCTTTTACCGTGAATCCAAAAGAGGTATTCATTTTGTCTCCAAGCTTAAAGGCGTAACCTAAATCAATCGGAATTCCGCGGCCTGCCATAACGTAGCGTCCCGCTTCATCGCCGTTTAGGCTTTTTAAATTTTCACCATCAGTAGCATTGACTTCCACTTCCACCTGATTTTTGGTTTCATATCGAGCGGTCATACCGACGCTGTGGTCCTTTGCGAAGTCTTGAGCAATTGTAAAAGCAAGCCCCGCAGACGTAACCGAGTCAATGGCGACGGACTCTAGTCCCCTGGAGCTAGCAGACTTGAAGATCATCGCTTGGTTTGAAGAAGTTAAATACGTAGAAATGGCGGCACGTCTTAAAATTAAACTTGGGCCAAGTACATGCGCTCCTATGTGCTGGGGAACGCCAATAGATTTACGCAGTGTGTCTATGGAATCTGATTCTTGGAGAGAAATTTCCCTAATGGCGTCCCTGGTTGCCATGGAGACATCTAATCCGATGGATCCCAAAATAAGTTTTTTATAAATTCCTGTTCCAAAGCCTATAAGGGCTGGATTGTAGAAAGGGGCATCTTCATCGCGCGATGAGGCGATTCCTGTGTCGCCGCGACCTAGGGCGGCAGGGGACCTATAGCGATTGTATTCAAACTCAGACCCATAGGTAACGGCCGCAGTTAGGCTCACCAGCAGAATTCCCATAATCTTTACCATTTTTGCCTCTCTCTTCTAGGTCTTTCACCTATGAGTTCTCCTTCGGCAGATGGTCATAAAAGTTTAAGGTAGCATGGCTTTTAAACGTTTCAGGGACACGGTTGAGTGGGTGATTCTACCTATTTGGGGCATTTCAACTCAAACTTCTGAGGAGTTGCGGGGGGGGCAGAAAAAAATAAGGGGACCATCCTTGGTTCCCTTAGGGTAAAAAGTAGAGAATTCATAAGTTTTTATTTCTTATGGCTAGAGCTTCTCACCAGTATTTAGAATCTATGAGCGTAACTAATGGATTGAGCGAATTTGCAAGTCCATTCCATTTTCACGGAGTCCTTGCAGCCGATTCGAATCAGAATCTAGTTCGCCACTTTAACCGTGCACTTATGTCCATTGCGCTTTGCAGCTTGGACCAATCCGTCTTTTTGCCACTTTTCTACTGAGTTATAGGTTCTTGTCCCCTTCCTACCACCTTCAATTTGAACATCAAACAATTCACCTCCGCAAGAGATCAGAAAGTTGATACTTCTTAACTCGCTAGATCGTGCAAAATCATTTGCGATATCTTCACAGCGGCTGACATTTTCTGCGCCAAGTTCCGCAATAGAACATTGCATTTCATCACCTTCTCTTAATAGAGAAGTATTGTTTATGGAGGAGGCTGTTAAAGTCTCTGAATCTGAATTTTCAGGTCTCTGTTTACAGCCACCTAAATATGCACTCACACAAATGATAGAAATCCACTTCAGCATCTAAAACTCCAAAATAAAGAAAGTTATACATAATTTTAATGCCTTTATAGAAAAGCACAAAGCTTTATGTGAGAGAGTCATCCGTATCTCACTAGCGAATCGTATTTTATTGCAGGTGTCGCATGGGGGAGGTTTCGTCTCGGCCAGGACTTATGGTCCAAAGGCCAGGCTTAATAGAATTGTTAAAGGTGGATGGGGTAGACATTTCCATATGTCTAGATATGTTGCCGGAACTTTGTCAGGTCGACTGGGCTCCGTTATTGACTTGCTGTGCCATTTTTTGTTTAAATGGATTCCCTTCGAAAGGTTCTCCCTTTAATATTAAGATGTCCTAGAAAGTGCCATGCGGGGAGGTTGCAATGAAATGTATCGTAAGTTTGTTAGGAATCGTTTTATTCTCTTGTACGACTAGAAAGACCAGCTCAAATAACGGGGAGCTAGCAGTCAAAGAGGTTCAGGAAAGTGCGACAGAAAGTATTAAGTCTCGAATCATCAAAAGAAATGTGACAAAAGCCTCTGGTGTAGATCCAGAAAGTGAGAAACCGTGCTCCTACATAATTGTAAATACGGAGGTTTCACCCCCTGTAAACTACCATCTAGAAGCTTCTTTTAGTTCTGGACAGGTGTTCAAGCAGGATCTTAGCCAAAAAGCTTTAAAAGATGAAGGCACTCGGATTGTGTTTCTAGAGCCAGGCGCCCAAATTGGTTTTGGGGTGCGCTTTGAAATCGAGTATTCCGAAGATGACTTTATTTCGGCCCTTAGGCTTTTTAAAGATAAGGATTTAAAAGGCGAATGCGAGTTTAGAAATTCAACGGAAAAGGCGGTTTCCGATAGCTACTTAGTGGGCAGCAATAGTTGGGAAAGTGTTTTCGCCGAAGAGGTGGGCGTGGATGGGTATTTTTGTAAAATCAAACCGGAGAACAATTTATGCGGCCTGGAAGCTTGTAAAGACTGGCTACAAGTCGAAAGCGTTGGTTCAGTTCGAGCCGAGGGATACATTTGCTCTTATGATCCCGAGCAGAAGGTCACTCCTTATGTAGGAGCCGAAAAACAGTGTCAAACCTGGGCCCCTTTAAGAAATGCTCATTTAGGAATCGACGGGTATTTTTGTAAGGCCTTGCGGCCTTAATAACGAAGTAGGTGATCTGTAGCCGTTTTCAATTGGGCTATAGATTCCTATTTCAAGGTCATTTTAGATACTGAATTGGGGAACACCTTTCAAATTGTGTAATCTAGGGGGTGGCGCAACAAGTCCTTTCTAAGATCCGCTGCGAGATCACTCATTGTACCTAGATCGGCTTGAGCTAAGGATTGCATGTAACTTGCCACTCTAAATATAATTGCGGAAATATCTCCCGCTCCAAAATATTCCGAAGTACACTGTAACACCATTGTATTCCAATCCGCTCCTCGGATCCATTCTCGAATGATATATCCTGCTGAGGGATTAAACTCTCGAATAGCAGGGTAGGGGCGCCTTGGGTGCGCAGGATCATAGACATCTGGAAATAAATCCATGGGGTAAAGCTCTTCAAGGCTCTTTTCAACTTTTTTGGCATCCTTCGGGTAACGATAATTTCTAGGTACGGGAATTTCTTTAAACCGCGCAAGGCACATACCTGCCGCCAATTCCGCAAATTCAGTGAGGTTATTTTCCGTAAATTCCCCATCAACTAAACATCTGGTGAGATACAGACCGCCATTGTGGGGGAAAAAACGAGCGATATTTCCAAATGGAGTCAGTTTTTCTTCACCATCGAGAGCCCCTATGCGATGCAGATGCAAATGTAAGCTAGCTAGGTCTGAAGTCATTCTCGCTTTGAGATAGCTGTGGCATGAAGGTTTTAAATTACAGTCGTCACACGGAGATGGCAATTTAAACTGCCATTCTGCAATGGCGTGCATGGGAGAGGAACATGGGGTTGAAACCCCAAGTTTTTTTACGAGGATTTCTTTAGTGACCAGGGACAAATCCACACTGGAGTCGCCGAACCTTAAAAAACTCTTTCGGTAAAAGGCCTCAATCCCTTTTATGGAGTATCCTCGACCGATTAGGCCAAGAAAGGTTGCAGGGTCATTTTTAAGCCTGGACTCAATTCTCTCGCGCTTTGGTTGGCCTAACTTTCGGTAGCTCATCACATCGGGCCATAGGGAATAGCCCACTGCATCTTTGCCTCGACGGCCAGCTCTTCCCAGCATCTGCAGAACTTCGGAAGAAGCGTAGGATGTAAAACCAGCTTCTCCCGGTCTATCAAAATCTGAAATTAAGGCTGAGCGTACGGAAAAATTGATCCCAAGGGAAAGACCCATGGTCGCAGTGCAGTATCTCAGAAGTCCTTCTTTGACTAGGCCTTCTACCGCGACTCTCACCGGGGGTTGAAGCCCCGAGTGATGATAGGCAACCCCATAACTTTGAATCATCTTTCTCAGGGTTTGGTCCATGTAGTTTAGGGACTTATAATCTTCTTGAAACTTTTGAAGCTTTAGGGCGATTCTTTGGGCATGTTCCGCTTCCAAATAAACGCTTTCATCGCAGATTTTTTTCGCCATCTCTTCGCAAGCCAGACGCCTTCCCGCATAGACCATACAAGGGATCAATTCTAAGGCAACCAATTCTTTGAGGCGTTCTGCAATCTTTTCTTGCCTGAGTGGTTTGGCGTTTTTAGGGGGAGGGCCTGAGGAGACTGCATCTGAAGGGAGCTCAGACGCTAGTATCCAATGACCGCCGTACCAAACAAGGTCAGCTAAGGGAACGGGGCGATGCTCTACTTGAATGAGTTTTGTCGGGCGATCTTGCAACTTTCCAATCCACGCACCAAACTCATTTGCATTTGAAAGAGAAGCCGACAGCAAGAGTACTTGGCAGTTTTTGGGTGTTAAGATAATCGCCTCTTCCCAGGCGCTGCCGCGACTCGAGTCGCTAATATAATGATACTCATCAAAAATGACGAGACTTCGTCCTAAATCTGGCTCAATGCCTAAAAGAGAATTTCTATAGGATTCTAATGTTGCGACAACAATGGGGGCATCTAAATTGTCTTTCACGTCACCCGTAGAAATGCCGACATTCGATTCGCCAAAAATCGCCCTAAATTCTCTCAGTTTGTCATTAGACAAGGATTTTACAGGACACGTATAGCACGCTCTAAAATTTCCGCTCGCGATATTGTAAGCAAAAAAAGCTTCGACCACGCGTGTCTTTCCTGCTGTTGTAGGTGCATCGACGACGACATTGCCACCCTCTAAGAGGATATCGACAGCTTCCCGCTGCCAGCTGTCAAGCTCGTCAAATGGGTTTTTAGGTGGGACGTAAGGCGTTGCCGCGATTTTCATGGCCTTAACTTTCCAATCCTGCAAAGCCAGGTGAGTGGCAGAGCGGGCAGCCTTCATAAAGGCGGAGTCGTGGCTATGCTGCTCTAACTCAGGATCTGCTTGCTCTTTGCCGCTAAATCTTGGATATGACTTTTGTTTCTGAAAAGCGCCTTTATTTTCAGATTTTGATGTTTCCCGATCTTGCTGTTCACTTCGTGCAGACTTGCGAGACGGAAGGGGGGCGTGAGTAGAAGACTTTCTTTGAGCTTTGGAATGTCCAGAAGGGTTGGGGTGATGACCAATCATGGAGGATTTCTTTCCATTTGGGGCTGCTGCTTTATCTTTTTTTGATCCCCGATGCCCATTTGCCATAATTGCTCCCACTGCAAATCAAAATTATACCCATCCTTGGGAGTCATGAAGACTTTATCAATTCCCGAGCCCATTGCTGCCAAGAAAATAAAAGTTTTTACTCAAACATGATGGATCCTGTCAGGATAACTTTTTTTTTCCAATCCGTCTGGATCTTTCTAAAGAGTTTGCTCGAATTTTTCCTATTTTTGGCCTAGGATGGATTTTTATGGGATGCCGTGACTGGATCGTCCAAGACAAATGTGAGTGTCGCGCCTCATATATAGGCCTTCTCTGCGTTTTAGGCGAACTTGCCCTATTCCTTAATAGGAGATTTTTAGATGGTAGTTGAGTGCCCCAAATGTCATTCCACGCTAGGCTACGAAGACGGCGAATTTATGATTTGCCCGGAATGTTCCCATGAGTGGCCTAAATTTACAGCAGGGCCATCGGCCCCTGATTTAGAAGACTCCTTGATCGTTAAAGATGCCTACGGAGCCGTTTTAAGTGCTGGTGATTCCATAACTGTTATTAAAGATCTTAAAGTCAAAGGTTCCTCACAAGTCGTTAAAGTCGGCACCAAAGCTAAAAATATAAAGCTGATTCAAGGGGATCATAATATTGATTGTAAGCTCGACGGCATTGGACAAATGCAGCTTAAATCGGAATTTGTTAAAAAAGCGTAATCGCGGGCCCAAGGAATTCTCTATTTACGAATATTTGAAAAGTTTGTTAGATTTTTAGCCATGCGGGTGAGCATCACTGTTGTTATAATGGCGGAAATGGCCACCACATATCCAACCCGATCAAAGCCTTTGATGGAGCCGTCGGCTTGAATTGTGACGATCAAACCGGAAAAAGCAGCGCCGATGCCACCAGATATTTGCTGCATAGAAGAGCTTATGGCCATGTAAGCGCCCCTGGAATCAGGCGCTGGAACCGCAGAATTTATGGCTTGAGAAGCGATAATCCGTGCTGTGATTCCCACAAATAAGAGTCCATTAGTAACCATTAAAACATAAATGGGCACTTTGGAAAGATTTGTGAACACCAGCACCATAGTAATGGTGATGACAGTGCCGATTTGATTCAATTTGATTTTTCCAATTTTATCTGACCATTTTCCTAAAAGTGGGCCTGAAATCATCGCCGCAGTTCCGGTAGCTAAATAGACAAGTGGCAAACGCTCTAGACTGATTCCGACGTTATTGACAATAAAAGCACTTGAAAATGGCATGATCATGTAGCCCCCCAGGGCTAACAAAGCAACCGCAGAAAAGCCTTTCAAATGGACGGGGTTGCGAATGGTCGCTAAAAGATGGTGAAATGCATTGTTGTCTTTTTGCAATTTCAAATGCCCATCAATGGGCTGGAGGTATAAAAAAATGAAAATGCCGACAAGAGTTGCAATTCCTACTATCAGGACAAAGGGTGCGTGCCAGCCAAAATGATTGGCTAAAGTAAGGCCTAAAGGAACGCCAAAAACTTGGCTAGAAGCAAATGCTGTTTGTACATAGCCGATCACTTGCCCGCGTTTTTGAACGGGAAACAAATCCGTGCTAATCGACAACACTACGGAGCTGATGACCCCTCCAAAAATTCCTGTAAGAATCCTGGCGGTAACTAGAGAGGCATAGCTTGTAGAAAGTGCGCAAAATAACGTACTCAGAGTAAAGCCGATGTAAAAAAAGAGAAGTATCTTTTTTCTATCAAACTTGTCGGTAAAGCCCGCAGCAAAAAAGCCAGAAGCAGCCGCGGCAAAGGCGTAGGAGGACACCACGAGACCAAATTGAGAGGTGTCAATTTGAAGAGTCGGCATTAAAATGGCGCCGACAGGAGATAAAACCATAAAATCTAAAACCACAGTAAATTGTAAAAATATCAAAATTGCTAGGACGCCTTTTTGATAGGAGGTAAGCGCAGTTTCATCAGTTGCAGGTTGCGTGGCGTCGGCGCGAGTCATAAGTATCCTTAGTGCAGATGTATAGCATTATACAATATTTGCCATAAAACGGATTTAAAATCACGATAACGACTCAGAAAGGCACAGAACTTGGACAAATAAACAAAGCAGAGGAGAACCTCTGCTTTGTGCTCAAAAAAACTAGTGAGTATCGTTAGCTGATGTGGAGGAGTTCACGATACTTGGGAAGAGGCCAAAGAGCATCGTCAATACACTCTTCAAGCTCACTTGCGAGAGCTCTTGCTTGAGCCATAGCTGGCACGGCTTTGTCTGCAAGGAATGTCGCTGCCTTGGACTCGTCGTGAGTGCCTTTGGCAACTTCCATGACTTTGCCTAAGGCTGAAATCTCTACCAAGAGTCTATCCGTCTTGGAAACCAATGTTTTATAGGATTCAAGTTGCACAGACGGATAGCTCCCCGTGATCTCTTTTGCGGACTTAAGGGCTGTGGAAAGTAGAATCTGCTGCTCAATTGCTGCTGGATAGACTTGACTTAAAAGCAGCTCATTCATGGTTTCAAGCTCAATGAGACGAATCTTATTATAGCGTTCAATAAACACATTGTAGCGAGCTTCAGTTTCGCCTTCGGTCATGACTTTATGGTTGGCAAACATTTTCATGACACTTGGCTTTAATAGTGCAGCCAGGGCAGCGGGGGTCGTTCGGTTATGGGCTAGGCCCCTTTTTTCCGCTTCTTGATGCCATTCTTTAGAGTACCCGTCTCCATCAAATTGGACTGCCTTGGCTCCTTTGAAGGTCTCGGCGATTACAGCTAAAACCGTTTTGTGATCTGGCTTTGGAGAAAGAGAGCGAAGTCGTTCATTCATTTGGCGAAGAGATTCGGCTACAGCGGTATTTAGGAAATAGGTTGGATCGCTTACAGATTGACTCGCTCCGCAAGCCCTGAACTCAAACTTATTTCCAGTAAAGGCAAACGGCGAAGTGCGGTTGCGGTCTGTATTGTCTTTGGCGATTTCTGGCACTTTTGCCAATTCCATGTCGATCGTTTTTGCTCGATCTGACAGATTCCCCGTCGAATTAGATGCAATTTTTTCTACTACTTCCGAAAGCGCGTCGCCTAAAAATGCGGAAATGATAGCAGGGGGTGCTTCATTGGCGCCCATGCGAAACTCATTTCCAGCTGGAGCTACAGAAGCCCTTAAAAGCTCTGCATTATCATGAACTGCTTTTAGAGTCGCAGCTAAAAAATACAAAAATCTGACATTTTCGTGAGGCTTGTCACCTGGGTTTAAAAGGTTAATCCCTTCAGCTGTAGCAAGCGACCAGTTGACATGCTTTCCTGAGCCATTAACACCATCAAAAGGTTTTTCATGGAAAAGAGCTTGGAGGCGATGTCTTTTCGCTACATTTTTAATAACTTCCATTACGATTTGATTGTGATCTGAAGCTAAGTTAGCAAATTCAAAAATGGGAGCGCATTCGTATTGAGCAGGGGCAACTTCATTATGTCTGGTCTTGAGGGGGACGCCCAACTTATAACATTCGTGTTCTACTTCCATCATGAAATTAAGGATTCTAGGTTTGATGGATCCAAAATAGTGGTCTTCAAGCTGCTGTCCTTTGGGGGGATGAGCTCCAATGAGGGCTCGCCCACACTGGACAAGGTCTGGACGCAGGGCCCAAAGGGACTCGTCCACTAGAAAGTATTCTTGTTCTGGTCCACACGTTACCGTTACATATTCCGTTTTATCACCAATCAACTTTAAAGCATCTTTTGCCTGTTCATTAACTGCATGTATGGATCGTAGGAGGGGGGTTTTCTTGTCGAGCGCCTCACCGGAATAGCTCACAAAGAGAGAAGGAATGCATAAGGTCACTCCATTGGCAGTTTCTACAAGAAACATAGGAGATGAAGCGTCCCAAATGGTATAGCCGCGAGCTTCGAAGGTGGCTCTTCTTCCACCGCTAGGAAACGAGGAGGCGTCAGGCTCTTGCTGAATAAGGAGCTTTCCATTGAATATTTCAATCGCGGAGCCATCTTTATCAAAAGAAAAGAAGGAGTCATGTTTTTCGGCTGTGGAACCTGTTTGAGGCTGGAACCAATGGGTGAAGTGAGAGGCTCCGCGGCTAATAGCCCATTCTTTAACAGCTAAGGCTACTTTGTTGGCAGTTTCTAGGGTAAGTTTGGAACCTGATACGGCATACTCTTGCAAAAGTTTCACGTCTTCCGTAGGAAGAGCTTTTTTCATTTGCTGAAAGCCGAACACATTGCAACCAAAGTATTCTGATACTCGAGTGGCGACTCCATTTGCATCCATGGGGCGGGTAAAGGTTCTAATCCCTCTTTCATTGGCTGAGGAAAGAGCTCTAAAACGCGGTTCTGCTCGACCTGAAACTGACATCTTTTTCTCCTAATCTGGTATTAAAGTTGGGAACACCAGTGATTACAAAATAAGCCCATGTCCCGGCCTAGTTGATGAGCCTAGAAAGCTCGAAACCAGAACGGAACTTACAACCTATCATGACCACACGACTTTATATCTAAGTATTCTTTTTGCTGCAAGTTCAAACCGTTAAGTCTAACTTGGACGGGGAAACTTCATACCTGACAAGGCTTCCAAGGCGTGAATAATGCGGTACCGGGAGAGGCCTAGGCTTGCGGCGGTGCTGATTACTAAATCAGCATGCTTTTGCTTTTCTGCATCCGAAAGCTGGGCATTTAGACTCATCAAGGCCCTCTGATCATTCATGCCATCCCGCACTTTGATGCGCTGATACCTTATGAATGTCGGACAGACGATCAGCCACGTGGCAAAAAATTGATTTTGGCGATGGGCTTCTATAAGCACGGGCGCCTCATAAAACCAAATCCGGGGGTGCTGAAGAAGGCCTGATTCTTCCAGCGTTCGCGCCAGTTCTGCTACGATCAACGGTTGGGTTATCGACTCAAGGCGTTTCTTTTTCTCCCCGTCGGCAAATGTTAAGTCTTTTAGCTTTTGGCGATCAATTTCCAAATTGTCATCCAAAATGCCGGGACCAAATGCTTCCAGGATCTTTTGGTAGCCTTTATGGCTTTTGACAAAGATAAGGCGAGACAGCTGATCGGCTTGAACTACGGTATAGCCAAGCTCTCTAAGGAATGGAATTAAAGTCGATTTCCCAGCGCCTATGCCACCAGTTATGGCAACTCCCCAATGTTTACAAGCGTGTTCAGCGGTCAAAAATTCCATGAGACACCTAATGAGAGGCCTTTTTCATAGGGTAGAATCTGCCAGTAGTGGGTGCTTTTCACATTTTGTTCATCTTTTTCTACAGAAGCGATATTTTCCGTTTCATTTATGGGCTCTAACGTTGCTATAGGTGCGGGGCCGAAGACAAGACTTTCAGCGAAGCTAAGCACCCACAAAGCACCAAATCCCCCTAAACTAATGTAGCTGTTGAGGCGCGCATCATCCACAAATTTCTTGACGGTTGCTCTGTAGGCTTCTGTATCGGCCTGATACGCTTCTGGGTTGGTTTGACCGGCCCCCTCTGCTTCCCGTCTCGCAATCTCTGCTTGTCCACTTTTCGCTGCGTTGTCAGCGTCGGAATTAGATTTATACCACATATAAAGTGCGCCGCCCTGACCAGCAGCAAAAATGGTCCCTAAAAGAGGCTTGTTTCCTACAAATTGCGGGACACCGAAAGGCACCAACGAGAGGCCAAAGGGAATCTCTTTTTTCACTTTCTTCTTATTCTTTTTGGGCGTTGATGATTCAAAAGTCCGCTTATAGCTTGAGGGACTCGAAGGGGAATCTGAAAGAGGATTTGGCGCAGGTTCTAAAGCAGGAGACGGGGGAGCAGCATAGGGATCGTAGGCGGCTGCAGGCGCTGCCCCTGCACCCGAATAGATGGGAACAACAGTGACAATGGGAGCACTAGGATAGCCTGAAGGAGGATATCCGTTCATGTAGGGTGATGGTCCATAGGGTTGAGGATACGGTTGCGGAAATTGCTGAGGATACATCGTCGGAAGCTGCTGAGCATAGGGTGGTTGTGCATACTGTTGAGGGTAGGGTTGAGAATATTGCTGCGGCATCAAAGGTTGTTGCATTTGAGGGGAGGGATATCCATTTTGAGAGCCCCCGTAAGATCCAGCAGAACCTCCCCTGGCGCTTGCCTGAGGTTGCGGCGACGGACCTTGTGGTGAGGGATTCATTTGTCTTACAGGAAGAGTCCCTACGGGTTGGTAGGAAGTTCCTAGGTTGTCCCGAGCGCCTTGAGCGAGAGGTGGATCCTCTCCCAAAATGTCGAGTTTTTTGTTGGTCAGTTTGCCCTGAGGCTTGCCCTTAGAGGTGGAAGACAGATTGTTTTTGGACATTTTGCTTTGAGACATATTAGCTTTCGGTTGAGAACTTCGTGTTGCCACTTTAGGAGGATTGACAGGGCGCAAATTTACCGTTGCTTTAGCGGTGGTTCCCTCGGCTACTTTTAGGACACTTTTGGTCGGAAAATAGCCGACGGCTGTAACTTCAAAGACAACTTTACCTGGCTTGACCTGAATCAAGTCAGATGATGAACCTGCAAGAATCCCGTCGATGGAAATGGTAGAAGATTTCACATTGCTGAGAACTTGAATGAAAGTGCCTTTTTTCTGTGGGGAAATGGCTTGCCTTTGAACGGCACTAACTTTCTGTGGCGTTGCGCCTAGAGATTTCGCTGCCATTTTAGAGGTTGGTTGGGAGCTCGCTCTGCTTTGTGCTGGTGCGAATTGAGAGTGTTTCGAAGATGTTGAGCGGGCCATCCCAGAGGGCTTTGCAATGGAGGATGCGGTTTGACCGGAGGGCTTAATCGATTGAAAGAAACTAACAACTGAAGCATCAAAAACCTCGCTGGCGCGAATACTTTGGGACGGATTGTACCTCTTCGCTTCGGCAAAATATTTTCTAGCCTCATCTTTACTTCCTAAAGAGTATGCTACGACGCCAGAAACTTTAAAGGCATCAGATTTTTGTTGAGGGCTTGTCGCTGCTTTTAGAGCATTTGCCGATTCCGCCTTAGCGGCAATGAGATCGCCTGATCTAAATTTTTGCCATGCCTTATCAGTGCCGGCTCCTTCTGCCATTGCCGTAAAAAGCAACCCAACTATCACTCCTAAGAGAAGGATAGGGTGCTTTAAGCGATGTAGGAAGCCAGCGCTCATCACTCAAATTCCGCGTTAAAGGTTATGGATCCATCCGCATCATAGGGGCTTGGAAGGATTATAGTTCGCTCAAGGGTCTTGCCCTTGTAAACCGCTTTTACAACATAGCTTCCCCCAGGAAGGGACAGTGTTTTCTTGGAATTTGAAAGATTCATACTTTCTCTAAGATGTATAGAGGAAACGAGTATAAGAACTTGGGGTGAGGTTGTGGTTAGTGTGAGCTTAAATAAAGGTTTCTGTTCCTTTACTTTTTCCTTTTCTTTTTCTTTTTCTTTTTCTTTTTCTCTTTCTCTCTCAAGCTTAAGACTTAGGAGTTTGGTCGTTCTCCCGCCTTCAATTTTGGCCATACCAAGTGCTGATTTAAACCCTTCTTTGACAACTTTAACTTCATAGCCACCTGGCGGAAGCGAAATGGACTTTTCGTGGGTTGAAATGAAGCCGTAGTCGACGCCGTTTAGAAAGAGACGCCCCTCGCTCGTAGCACTCATATTTAAGATGCCTTTTTCGGGGGATTTAGGACTTGGGGGCCATTTTTTAGATGCGTTTTGATCTGGTGTATTTACACTTTCTTTGGGTGGACTCACCTGACTCAGGCGAGGTTTAGGTTCCGCTATTTTCGGTTCTTTGACTTTGCTGTCAGAGGCCTTTGTTTCGGCAGGTAGCGCTTTAGCACGTTTCACTTCCTTGGGTTTTGTTTTCCCAGCCGGCGCAACAATGGGGGGCGTCTCGTTAGTTGTTGGCTTTTGAGGGGGTAAGGTATCCCTAGGGTCGGACCCATTATTTTGCTTCGTTTGAGGTTTCGTTTTTTGCTTAGATTCTTCGTTCGAAAACACATCAGGAGGTACTTTGGGTGAAGGGGCCGTGCCAGGCGTTGTGCCCTTGCTCAAACTAGATTTTGACGGGGATTCCTTTACGGGTTTATTCCCTTTAACTTCTACGTTTCCTTTGACGCCCGACGGCAGTTTGTCTAGGGAAAGCCATAAAAGTGGAATCAATAGCGCTGTTAGGATTCCTAATAAAATGACGCCAAGCTTTGTACCTGTAGGTGACTCCTTCTTTAGCCCATAGGCTGCTGGAGCCTGTTTTGCCATATTTCTATGGGGAGGTCTTTCGACTTTAAGGGGATGTGCAGCCCGGTCATTGGGAATTGTCTCAGGTTGCATGGAACTTAAGGTCTTAGGTGCGTCGACTTTTCTTGGCTCTGTAGTTTTTTCGGCCGATGGGACGATGGCCATTTCACTTAGTCGGCGCAACTTTTCTTGATAGACTTTGGGTTGCCTAAATAGCTGTTCCATTTCAACGCGAGAGTCGCCAAGTCCGGCAGACTTCAATATCTGTTCTAGTTTTTCTTCTACTTCCATCGCATTCAAATATCTAGAACTTGGTTTTTTTTCTAAACCTTTTAAGATGAATTCATTAATTGAGGGCATGATTTCAGGACAAATTTCTTTGGGAGGCATGGGATCATCTTCAATGATTTTTGTAATGATCTCAGCGGCGTGACTGCCTTTGAAGGGTACGCTGCCCGTTACAAGTTCATAGTAGAGAACACAAAGCGAGTACAGATCAGATGAACTTGTTACAGCAGAACCACGAATTTGTTCGGGAGACATATAGCTTGGCGACCCCATAAAGGTTCCCGTTTGGGTCATGTCTCCCGTAGCCATGTCCTTTGCAATTCCAAAGTCCATGAGCTTAATTCTGCCGCTTTTGGTAATCATGATGTTCGAGGGTTTAATGTCGCGATGAATGATTCCGTGGCTATGGGATTCATGTAAGGCGATGGATATTTCCCTAACGATGCAGGTTGCAATATAAGGATTTATACGGCGATTTTCAAAGTCTTTAAGATATCTGGACAAATCTACGCCATCGATCAACTCTGTGACAACCCAAAGTTCTTGTGAAGATTCACCCGAGAAATCATAGATTTCTAAAATATTTGCATGGCGAAGCTTGGAAACAGAATGAGCTTCTTTAATGAATCTCTTTCTTAGATCTCTGCTGTTTTGCATATGTTCGTGAAGAATTTTAACTGCAACTCTTCGGTAAAGTTTTCTGTCTTGTGCCTCATAGACGCTAGCCATGCCGCCTTCGCCAATTTTTCGAAGACATTCATATCGATTTTCTATGAGGTGCTTTTTCATTACGTACCTGTCTAGTAATGCTCGACTTATCGGAAAAACCCTCAACCGCATGAACTATTCCGCTAAATTGTCGGAGTACCAAAAAATTTACAAATTTGAGAATTTTGAAAAAAAAACCAATGAAGGCATAATTGTTAGGCGGGTGCATAAAAACAATTAGAGCAAGTCTGCTGGACTTGCTCTAATATTTGCGAATGGTAATGTTTAAAAGCTAGCTAAATTAAGTTCTAAAGAGCGATCTTAGCTGCCGACTGTGAAAAGGTTTCACTTAAGCTGATCATGCGAACGAGTGGTGCAAAACTTCTTTCACTACGATTAAGTTCACTGCTAATTTTTTGAAGGCGGACTTCAAGTTCGCTCAGTGCCAATGCAGATGGAGAAGTAGGATAGCCATTGGCAAGTAGTGATAGTGCTTTAACGCTTGCTTCCATGTTTTTAAGATTTGTTTGGCCTGTATAGCGATATTCTACGCCGTCGATTGTTACTTTTGCCATGCTGAAAGGATGGTTAAAGAAGTCTTCTTTTAAGGCGAAGGTTTGGGCCGCTCCGGTTATGCTTTTAAACTCAACAAGAGTTCCTGCTGGAAGGATAATGTTATCTAGAAAAATGGTCGCCATTTTTCTGTCTAAATTGAGGTCCTTCTCCGCAACGCTAAAGCCCTGGGGGACGACGGCTGTCAACGACAGTTCGCCAGTTTTTGGGCGTTTTGCAAGTATGGTTTCAGCAGCAGATATAAAGCCATTTAAAGAAGAGCCGGTGACGATATCTCTATCTGCTTTTCTTAGTGGTACAATTTGATTTTCAAATTTAGAAACATCTAAGGATAGGTTTTCTAGTAGACTTGGGATCGATCCTCCATGGGTTTTTTTAAACTCATCCCACCAAGGCTCGGTGTTCTGTATGGATTGACCAAAGCTTAGGTTTAATATTTCAGGCAATAGCTCTAAACGCTTCTTCTCATTTAACGACTGGCTAGCTTTAGAGTAGGAGTTTAGGAGGCTGAGCCAAAGCTTGCCCTGTTCGACTCCAAGATTTTTAATCAAGGTTAATGCATTTGGAATGTCGTCAGGCAACCCTCCGAGTTGAAGCTTTCTTACGGCTTTGGCTACGTTGAATTGTATAGATTGCTTGACCTCTTTTCCAAAGTCATAACGTTGACATTGGCTGAGTGGGTCAACAGTATCTTCATCGGTACAAAATTGAGTTGGTTTTTCCACTCTAATTTTAGAGAGGTCGCCGTTATAGGCAACAGCCAAAGCGATCAAGTCATAGACTCCAAGGCCTGGATGATCTACATATCCATCGGTTGTTTCTAGGGCTTTTGCATGCTCGACGATTCCATAGCCATACAGCACATAGTCCATAATAGAGTCAGTGCTCTCTAATGTCTTTACAGGAGTCTGAATCTTAGCAGGTGACTGCGATGCTATAAAGTTATGTCTTAGACCAAAAGTATGACCAAGTTCGTGTATAATTACATTGCGCACCATACTCTTAACGGCAAGCTCAGGGCTAATTTGCGACAAATCTTCAGGTATCGGTCCACCAAAGTCTGAAAATGTCGTTTTAATGTCCTGAATGCAATCAACTCCTGATTTCGGTCTCTCGACGCCAGTAGATAGGCTCTGAGATACTTTGAAATCCAAGGTCTCAAGGGATTCATAGGAGCTTTGTGTTTGGGGCGTCGACCGATTGTCTTGTGTTAATGCCGCAGCAGAATTCTGGCCTATGATCCCCATGTCGATAAGAATTCGTTCACACTTTTGAGTGGCTGCCTTTAAGACTTCAGGAGATGTGTAGAGTTTTGAGCCTTTCACATCGACGACAGTCGTTTGAAGGACTTGATAGCGACATCCTGCCATAGCCCACATGGCGCCCGTCATAAAGACGTCTGCGGACTTTACAAGTCCGGTAAATGGATGGGCCGCAGCGGTCGCCCATGCTGAACCGATGGTTCCGTCGTTATTCCACTCTATAACGCTGAGTCTTGGGTCCGCCGCTTCGATGACCGTAAATTCTGGGTGCTTGGCTTTAAATTCGTCAGCCGTATAAGCAACAATTCCTGCACTCGGAATGTTCATGACCTCAAACGCACGTGCATAGCTGTTTACAGCAGATTTTACAACCTCAACCATGGACTTAGGAGTGTCTTCAGATAGGACAAATTCTATAGGTTTTGAAGTGTCATAACGCCTGACAGCCTGAAACGACTCTTGCGTAGATCCGTTAGGAGTCCCTAGAATATCATCTGTCAAAAAGTAAGGAGTCAAATCTGGGCGGCCACTGGCATCGCCTACGGCGCCCGAGGAAAACATTTTATTCCGAGCATCTTGTAGCTTTAAAGTTGAAGACGCTGGATCCACTTCAGTTGTAGGAGAAAGGCCTAGGTAGAAAACGTGGGCATTTGAAGTGACAGCAGCTTCCTCAGAGGTCTTTTGTGAATTGACAACACGCATATTATAGCGAATGGCAAGATCCTTTGTGCCGCTTAAACAGTTAAATTTAGCTAAGCTTTCAGAGCTACATTTCGCAAGCGCTGGCGTTGTAGCTCGAAGAGACGTGACGTTCCAACTT
>CAIMVM010000221.1 GCA_903844895.1 uncultured Pseudomonadota bacterium | reverse complement strand
CCTGCTGAATAAGCTTCTTTAATCGTGTCTCTATTGATGCCACCATCCACTTCAATCATCACTTTATCGTGCAGATTACGGCGTTTGAGTTCCTGAAAAAGCGTTTGAATTTTATAAGTGGTAGAAGGTATATACTTCTGACCACCAAATCCAGGATTGACGCTCATCAGCATAACCACATCGACCATATCAAGAATCGAGTCCAAAGAAGATAAAGGAGTAGCCGGATTAAGGGCGATACCTACTTTACATTTAGCTTCCTTAATTTGCTGGCACAACCGATGAGCATGGGTGGCTGCTTCTATATGAAAGGTTAACAAATCAGCCCCTGCATCCAAATAGTCTCTAGCCACTAAGTCCGGATTAGACACCATAATATGCACGTCCACTAATATTTTAGATTTGCCCTTGATCATCTTAACAACAGGGGCGCCCAGGGTTAGCTGAGGGACAAAATGGCCGTCCATTACGTCAATATGGTGCCAATCCGCATGACAGCTCTCAGCGACACTGAGCTCAGAAGCTAAATTTAAAAAGTCTGCTGATAGAATTGAGGGGGCGATGAGGGGGGGTGTCATTTTTTAGCCTTCCTCGTCCATGTCAGAAATCTGGTTTCTTTGAAGCATTTTTTTGCGAATTCGACCTGATTTAAGCCGACTCATTCTGGAAGTAAAGACTACCCCATCGATATGGTCTAGCTCGTGTTGAAGACATATTGCAAACAGGCCATCAGCCTCTAAGGAATGATCTTTGCCCCACTCATCTTTATAAACAAGGGTGACCTCTGCAGCGCGATCAACATAATCATATTGTTCAGGAAAAGAAAGGCAGCCTTCTAGATACTTAGTTTTACCCTTCTTGCTGGTTATAGATGGATTAATAAAGACGAATTTTTTATCGTGCCAATCTCTAATGTCTTCTGGTTCCTCATTCTTACTTGAAATATGAATGACCAGAACTCGGACTAAGCGATCGACTTGATTGGCAGCTAGCCCAATACCGCCTGCCTTTTCCATGGTATCAAACATGTCACTTACAAATTGGCGAAGCTCGCCATTAAAAACAGCAACTTCATTGGCTCTGGTTTCTAAAACCTTCGCCGGCCATTCCACTACGTTTAAAATCGCCATGCCGCACAACCCCATCTATAGTTTCATAAACATAGGGGTTATAGCACTAAATTCTCTCATTTTACTAGGCTAATTAGATTAGGAGACAGACCCTTTTGATTCCCATAATCGCAATCATAATAGATGGTTATCTTACTTTAGTCCGTTCTTCGAGGCTCGTCTTTGTATCTTCAAGAAGCCCCACAACGCGACCGCCGGCCCCGGTTGTCGCCTCTTTGGCTTGCGCTTTTAGTGAGGAAATATAGACGTTATCTAACAAAAGGCTCTTGGCCTTTGCAAAGAGAGTGACTCCCTTCCATTCTATGGACAGTACAAACACCCAACATACAAACTGAATCGTCAGTTTAATAAGTATCAAAGCTAATCGTTGCATAGTTTTTCTCCGAGCTTGAAATAAGCCCTTGAACAGAAAAAGTCTGTTCAAGGGCTTATTTGAATCATAACTAGCTAGCTATTTTCTCAACTTCGACTTTTACAGCTTGTAATTCTCTAGGGAGCACGACGCTGGAATCAAACATAGTCTCAAATACTTCTTTAAAGTCTTTTACAAAAGATACGGTGAGTCGCTTCTTCACGGAAGCTGGCAGAGCCATATAGGTTGCACGGTTTTTTTCTGGAACAATGATGTGCTCCATGCCTTCCCTTTGTGCAGCTAGTACCTTCTCTTTGAGTCCGCCAATAGGGAGCACCTTACCATGTAATGTTATCTCACCCGTCATACAGGTCTTGGCTTTAGGAGCTTTGGAAAGTAGCGCCGACAATAACGAAGTCGCCATAGTGATCCCAGCACTTGGGCCATCTTTTGGAATGGCTCCAGCAGGAACATGCACATGAAGTTCGTTGCGGTTTATCATCTCATCTGTGAGCCCAAATAAAGGGGCATGAGACCTAATATAGGAAAGTGCTGCTTGAGCAGATTCCTTCATAACATCTCCTAATTGGCCCGTTAAAACCAATTTAGAACCTTGACTAGGTATTAAATTAGTTTCGATAGCCAACACTTCGCCGCCATACTGGGTATAAGCCATGCCTAGGGATACGCCAACAGAAGGTTCGGAATGATAAAATCCACCTTCATATTTGGAAACGCCTAGTAGCTTGTGCACCAATGCGGGCGATACTTTCACCGGTCCAATTTTCTCTCCATTTTCTTCATCTTCCGCGAGTTTTCGCGCTAATTTGCGACAAACTGACGCAATTTGCTTCTCGAGGTTTCTAAGACCAGATTCTCTTGTATAGCCTTCAATAATCGCCTGAACACCCTTTTTCTCAAACGAAACATCCCAACGATCTAGGCCAGAATCTTTAATTTGCCTAGAAATCAAAAACTGATTTGCAATCGACATCTTCTCATCATGGGTATATCCAGAGACTTCGATAATCTCCAAACGGTCACGAAGGGGCGCCGGAATGGTATCGAGCGTGTTAGCGTTAGCTATAAATAGGATTTTAGATAGATCAAAGCCTACTCCGACATAGTGGTCTACAAAGTTATTATTTTGTGAAGGATCTAATACTTCTAGAAGAGCTGCTCCTGGATCGCCGCGATGATCATTGCCGAGCTTGTCAATCTCATCTAGCATGATGACCGGATTCATCGACCCTGCTTTGCGCAGAGCTTGTATGACGCGTCCTGGAAATGCACCCACATAAGTTTTACGGTGTCCTCTTATATCGGCTTCATCGCGCACGCCGCCAAGAGAAATGCGGTTAAACTCGCGACCCATCGATCTGGCAATGGATTTTCCAAGAGATGTCTTTCCCACCCCTGGGGGGCCAACAAAACAAAGTATCGGACTCTTGGCAGTTGGATTCAACTTTTTAACCGCAAGATACTCGATGATTCGTTCTTTAATAGCATCCAGCCCATAATGGTCTTCATCCAAGACTTCATTGACTCTCTTTAGTTCTAGAAAATCTTGAGTTTCAGTACCCCAAGGAAGACTCAGAACTGTTTCTATGTGAGTTCGTGTCAAGGCAGCTTCCGAAGTTTCTTGATGCATGCGCTCTAAGCGTTTTAAATGTCTTGTAAGTTCTTCTCTCGCTTCATCAGTCAATTTAACGTCGTCGACTTTTTTCCAAAGAACTTCCATTTCATCTTTGCCGTCAACTTCTCCGAGTTCATTTCTTAGAACCCGAATTTGCTCTCTTAAATAGTGTTCTCTCTGTACCTTGCCGATTTCTTCTTTTGCCTGGGACTGAATCTTAACTTGCATCTGATACACTTCTACTTCACGATTCAACACATTGTGGACTTGGGCAAGACGTCGCACGGCATCATTGATTGCTAGAATTCGTTGTCCATCTTCTACTTTAAGGCCCATATTAGCTGCTACCAAGTCGGCCAACCGACCCGGATCTTTTACATCTTCTAATATCATTAAAATGTCAGGAGAAAGTACTTTTCCTAAACTTACAACTTTTTCTAGACTTTCTCGGACGGAACGAATCATAGCTTCTACTTCTGAAGAGCTATTACCCATAACGATTTCTTTAACGTCGGAAATTTCAACGATCGGACAGTGATCATTTGAAACGAGGCGCTGAATTTTCGCTTTCTGAACGCCTTGGATCAGAACTTTCATACGCCCATCGGGTAGCTTTCTAGTTCTCATGATCGTACAAACAGTTCCGACATCGTAGACATCAAAAGGTGGTTGCAAACTGGTTTCCAATCCTTCGCCAGACTGACCCGCTACTTGGAAAGCAGACAAAAAGATTTTCTTATCTTTTGCGAGGCCTTCTTCAACGGCATTGATGCATAAATCTTCACTTATAAACACCGGCACAATCATGTGAGGAAAGACTACGATGTCTTTCAGCGGAAGAAGCGGGATCTGGGTGAATTTCGATGCACTGTTAACGTCAGTAGCCATGTGAATCTCCACTTAAAAGGTATGCCTAATTTCTAATTTTGTTTTCGGCAGTCCCTTGCGGAGCCTTAATTCGGAAGGTAGGAAACAGTTGATGGGATCAACTTCGGGGAGGAGCTAGAGGCCCTGTTACACTTAATGGCTAACACATTGAAATCTTCATGAGATAACACGTTTATTACCTAAGTCAACATCCTCTCGCTCCCTTTAAAAACCTTGTATACATGTCACTCGCCAGATGGAACAAACACACTTACCATTGCTGGTCGAATGACTCGACCATTGAATGAGAAGCCTGTCATAAACACATCTTTGACGGTGTCACTGGTAACTTCAGTAGACTCCACCCGCTGAATTGCTTGATGAAAGTCTGGATCAAAACTCTGGCCTGAGGCCTCTATTTTTGCGAGCCCATGCTTTTCAAGGGCTTCGTAAAACTGATTACGTATCATATCAAAACCTTGAACATAGGCCTTCGCCGCTTCTTCTGTCGGGCTGTTTTCTAAAGCTTTATCTAAAACATCTAGTGACGGAAGTAGGTCTTTAAAGAGTCTTTCAAGACCATACTTTATAGCCTCTTGCTTATCTCGCTCCATCCTTTTTCTTGTATTATCAAAGTCGGCGCGAGCTAGAAGGAGTCCATTTCGAGCCTCATCCAATTCTGCCTGAAGTTTTGACACGGTCTTCTTCATGGTCTCCAGTTCGTTTTCTGCAGAATCTTCTGGGAAGTCTTCCGTAGAGGAATCGATGGTCATTTTCTTATCCATTGGCAATGTTGAGTCTTCCATTGTTTCCTGAGTCATAATATTTACTCCCTGACCTAATATGTACATTTTCCCAGATTCTTTAATAGTTCTCTGCTGGTAAATGTCAAGAAAGGAAACACTTATTATGTCCTACTCAATCATTCTATCAATCCCATCGAAGAAGAGTGTAGGAAGATTGTACCTAGGGGTTTGGACTTCATCGGCGGGTTGGGTATCGTTGTAACTCATCAAATTCACTATATTTTATAAAATGTTTGACAGCGTTTAGGACTACTGCTAATTATCTGCCTCCACAATGATTCAGTCTGTTTTAAGAACAGTGAAGAGTGTTCTATAAGCTTGGATGGATTGTGAAATTGTTAGTGAGCTATTTGGTTGGCTTTAAAATAAATGGTTAAAATCGGGAGTATAGCAGTGGAAAATACACAGGCCGTAGAAAATGCAACTTTAGTGAACCGTGCCGTTGAAGCTTCAAGTCTGAATGGTGCTGCGTTGGATGTGGCAGGAAATGCTAGCATCATGGATTCAGAATTGGTAACAAAGCTTGATAGTTACTCTTTAGAATCCATTGTTGAGCTTAAAATCTCTAGATTCTTAGACCAAATTGGCACTTACTACCCAGAAAGCTTGCACGCACTTATCATGCGCAAGTCTGAGAAGCCCCTTTTAGCTCAGATCCTACGCCGAACAGGTGGAAATCAGGTTCATGCCGCAAGAATTCTTGGCATCAACCGCAACACCCTTCGCAAGAAAATGAAAGTTTACGGTATTTAATTGATACCTCAATGTACTGATAAAGAAGTCCCTTCGGGACTTCTTTTTTTATATTCGCTCTACAGTCTAAATATCCAAGGGAGCATTTTGTATTTGGCTGCATTGTTGCTAGGAAGACCAACACATCTTTCGAAATATCTCACTCAGGGCCCAGCTTCAATTTGCAGAATCTGCCGTTAATTGCGTTTTGAGGCAAAAGAGTGCTGGAGTTGCTGATGCTTAAGGCTTAGTAAGGAGCTTTTCTTTGTTTAGGCCAGCCTATCTTAGGTTTTAAGCAACGATCCACCTTAACCATAGCTGTCAGCCATCAATGGTGGACAAGCCTTCGTAGAATTCGTCTATGGAGCCAAACTCAAAAAACTCCTAATGCTTCAGGCAACGGGCCACTTCAAGCCTCTCGGCATTGAACACGAAACGCCAAAAAGAACTCCACCGCAGTATCAAGAAGAGCTTTACTCCTAAGCAGGCCTATGAGATTCCACATGGATAGATCGCCGGATCTTAAAATATCAAGGTTAGTGACAATCGAAGAATTAATGTGCTTTCTAACCTTTCATAAGGTTATGAAATGACACAAAGTTTGGTAAATAGGCGAGCTGTACAGTGCCCTGGCTACCGTGACGGTTCTTTCCAAAGATAATTTCAGCTTTGCCCACATCTTCAGAATTGGGATTGTAGTACTCATCTCGGTAGACAAATAAAATCATATCCGCATCTTGCTCTAGTGATCCTGATTCTCGAAGATCAGAGGATTTGGGGCGCTTATCAGGCCTTGAGTCCGGACCACGATTAAGCTGAGCTAAGGCAATAATTGGCACACTGAGCTCTTTTGCTAAGTTTTTAAGGTTCATCGAAATTTCAGAAACCTCACGCTCTCTGCCTTCCCGCTTGGTATCTGAAGACCCGCTTAAAAGCTGAAGGTAGTCGATAATAATGAGATCCAGTCCGTTTTCCTTCTTGTGGCGGCGGGTGCGGCTCCTAAGTTCGGAAATAGATAGACCGGGTGTCTCATCGATATAAAATCGAGCTCCATATGCATTTACGGTTCTCACCGCGTGCATAAGTCGATCCTGGTCCTCATCGCCCAAATCACCCTTCCTGAGACGAGAGGAATCGACTCTACCCTCACTAGCCAAGACCCTCTCCATAAGTTGAGAACGGCTCATCTCGAGAGAAAAAATTGCAACATTTTTCCCAACCTTAAGTGCATTCGTAGCAAAATTTAGACAGAGGGCGGTTTTACCCATGGCCGGACGAGCAGCCAAGATGATGAGGTCGGACTTCTGCCATCCGCCCGTCATATGGTCTAAATCGGTAAATCCAGAGGGGACGCCGGTAATTAACGTGTCCGCTAAAATTCTCTGTTCGAGAACTCCAATGGTTTCTTGAAGGACCTCAGTGCCTGAAATAAGTCCTTCGCCTTTTCGATCATTTTCAGCAGAAATCGCTAACAGTTCTTTTTCTAAAATCTCAAGTAGATCCTGAGATGACCCTTCAGCGGTTAAGGCCTTTTGAATGACCTCTTGGCCTTTTTCAATCAATCTTCTTTTGACAAAAGTATCTCTAACGATTCTTGCATAATATTCAATGTTCTCAGAAACAGGGCAGCTTTGGATGAGTTCGATTAAATAAGCAGGTCCAATGGAGTCAATCCCGCTCGATTTAAGATGTTCGATCGTTGTGATTAAGTCACAAGGCTCACTCTTTTTATCCAAATCTAGAATAGATAAAAAGATCAATCGGTGACTCTCGAAGAAAAAGTGCCCCGGTTCTAGACCCGATTTATCTTGAATGACGTTCAAATTGTCTTGATTTTGAAAAATAGAGCCCAATACTGCTTTTTCAGCCTCAAGGGAATGAGGAAGAATAATGGTACCTTCACTGCTATTCTTTGCCTTTTCCACGCTATCCCAATTCCAATTCCAAAAGATTACCTGAAGACTAACCTTGTTCCCTTTGAGCTTCAACCGGCCTTGAACAGCGGCAGGGTTGAAACAGCTCATACAACAGAACTCCACAACATATCCCCAACTTATTCACAGCTCTTCGGTGGCAAAGAAGTTCCGCATCACGAGCAAAAGAAAGAATTCTGCAGAAATGGAATCTTCCCACATAAAATAGGGACCATCGGGCCTATCTTCCTGTTTCTAAACTAGAGGCAACAGCTTGAGGCAGACCATGGTTGAAGATACTTGATACTGTCATCCATGATAGACTCAATATCGCCAATCTATCCCTGAAGGGCTTTCGTCATTGCATGAACTACTCCACCCAATCCTCACAAGCCCTGGGGGCTTGCTCCGGTATGGGATGAAGTTTCGTGTTTCACAGGAAAAGAGTTCTTCTCCTCCACACCTGAGGCCGGTTCCCGACCCGTGACAAAGCCTGTCAAAGCATAATTTAAGATTACTAGAGCCGCATTCACATCCCGATCAAGCACTAAGCCGCATTTATT
>CAIMVM010000220.1 GCA_903844895.1 uncultured Pseudomonadota bacterium | reverse complement strand
TGGCAAATAAAATTCTCTTTTTAAAAATCTCATCGTAGTTTATGTCGCCTTCTCTCATATTCAAACTCCATTGGAAATAATGGAGAAACTATATCACAGATATATCAAGTGTCCCATAACTTTTGCGACAGGCTATAGTTCGAAAAATCGCTAGCAGAAACCACATTTTTTTTGACCCAGCATTCTTTTGTGCAGTAGCTGCCTCTAACTGGTGAGCCTTAAGTTTTAGAGGCTCACTCTAAGAGTCCATTTTTCATTTACTTAGCTTATAGTTAGCTTATAGATAGCGGATCTAAATCCTGCGATGAAAAACAGTCATGAAAAGTAACATACCGTTAATACTAGCTAGTTGATCCTCATTTCCATTCGTAGAGCCAGGTTAAAGAAATGGTGCTTTTGGGCCGAAGTTAGATGTGAGGTGTGCGAATGATGTATTATCTATTTCAGCTATTCCTACTGATAATTCTATCGATTCCTGTGGTAGCGGCAGATGCGCGCGAACCAAGGTTTGTGCGAGTTCTTTCAGCTGAGAAGTACCTTCGCATTCACAAAAATTGTGAGGGATGCTTGCTTAGGCGAGCAGAGCTGGCTGAACTAGACTTAGCCTCGGCAAATCTTAGGGGAGCCGACTTGCAGGGAAGCGATTTATCTAGTGCAAATCTTTCTAAAGCTAAGCTGATGGGGGCAAATTTGAAGCGAGCTGATCTTTCAAGCGTAATAAGCTTGGTGGGCGCGGACCTAAGTGGTGCTAATCTTGTAGAAGCAAATGTTAGAGATGAGATGCTGTTTTCCGCCAAACTGTGCGGTGCGATCTTACCAGACGGGACACGTTTTCAATGCAAAATGTAACTTTATTGAAGGGGTCTATTATGAGAAATTTCTGTTTGCCTTTATTTTTAATGAGCTCACTATTATCTACAAATTCTGCTTTTGCGCATACAAGGTGGAAGCTGGGCAGCACATTATCTCCTCCTCGAAACAATTCTACTGGGCTTAAGACGGCTCCCTGTGGTGGAGTTGCGAGATCGGCCTCATTAAAAAACTATTCGCCAGGGCAAAGCATACCCGTGGAATTTGAAGAAACGATCAATCACCCAGGACGCTTTGAAATAAGGATTTTGGGTCCACAAGATCAGCCTATTTCTGGCTTTACAGAACCATTGCTTACGATACAAGACACCCAAAACACACAAGTTTCGAATGGAATCAATCATCAGTATACAGCTCAAGTGCCATTGCCAAATATAACCTGTATAGATTGTACCTTGCAGCTCATTCAGGTTATGACTGAAAATCCCGCAGCACCGAGCTTCTACTATTCGTGTTCAGATATTTCCGTGGGCGCCACGGCTCCAGAGAAACCAGTAGGACTTAAACTTGAGAAGAGAAATTAGCATACATCGATAGTCTAAGAGAAACCGGAGGAATTATGAAGCGTCAGATGAAGTATATGAGCCCATTGTCTTGTCTGTTCTTTTTAGCACTTAGCTGCAGCAGTGACGATTCTGGGCAAATTCGTGCGAATAAATCTCAAGGCGATCAAAAGGCTCAACCCGTTGACAAGAATGCCGATCCAAATAAAGACTTAAATGCTCAGATACCTGGAAAGACAGGGTCAGGTCTGTTTTTGAGCTGGTCTAAGTCGACGTCTTCGGTTCTTACTTACCGTATCTATACGACAAAGGGTGTCGAAGCTTCATCAGGCGGCGAGCTTTTAAGGACTATTACCAAGGAAGTCGATAAAGATATTCCCCTTGAGATGGAATTGACTCAAGAGGAACTCGCTAAGGGCGTGGGTGGAAAGATTTGTATGTACATGGTCGCAACAAACGGGCCGTTAACTTCAGAACCATCAAGCCCTATTTGTAAAGCAATCTGAATTCTGGCAATAATTTGTGTCTTTTGCTTTTCATCCCATTTTTTTGCAAATATATTTGGCAACGGAATATGCCTCGGAAGGGCAGCATGTCAGCCGCAACAGACGAAATATCAAGGTCTTGGGTACTTTGGGATTGATTAGGATTTAACATTTCTTGAGAGCATCGAATACCCGGTAGGAAAGCTTTTGGTTTAACAGGAATGGAATACATCTGGCGCTGAAGCGAAGATGGTGGGTGCGAATCCCATCTGGGACAGTGCTTACATCTAAAAAAATCTAGGAAAGTAGCGGCAATGACTCCTACCTCTATGTCTGGCGAGGGCCGGTAAGTTGCAAGTGAGGCCGGGTATATCAGTTTATGTGATTTCTTGCTATAATTTGACCAAAAGCTAATGCTAAATTGGGAAATTGCATGATTCATAGAAATAGATTCTCGGTGGCTATGGTGTGCATATCTTTAATCATGGGATGTAAATCGAAGAAAGAAGATTTTTCAGAAGAACTAGCACAATCCGCTTCTACGGAAACAGCTTGCGTAGGCATGCAGGGAAATGGAATTAAGTTTCCGAGCCATGTGGGAACCTTTATTGCGCTTTTGGAAAATGACATCACGCCAGCAGTTTCTTTGGGTGGCTCCTCTGGCTCCATTGTAGGCGCAGCGGTAATGGGCCTTTTGCAAAATCCATCTTTGGGAGAGCACTCCATCCCATTTCAGGGGATAAATCTAACAAAGGCCCAGAAAGCAAGCATCGTTATGGCTACCCTCCCTGATATTCTTAACTCCTTTCTTTTTGTGCCAGCATTTAGTGAACTCAAAATGGGTGGCCTTGAGGTTACGC
Source organism: uncultured Pseudomonadota bacterium (assembly GCA_903844895.1). Classification (GTDB taxonomy): domain Bacteria; phylum Bdellovibrionota_B; class Oligoflexia; order Oligoflexales; family CAIMVM01; genus CAIMVM01. The sequence goes on along the minus strand of CAIMVM010000220.1, from coordinate 8,046 downwards.
CCTCCATTGTGGCACTTCTAGTACAAAATCAGTTTGGCCATGTTCTCGCAGGTTCATCTGATTCAAGGGTCGTCAGTATTGAGGCGACAGTAGGCCAAGCGGTTCTCCTTACCGACTTCTTAATGCATCAAAATCTTGGATCGATATTGGCCAAGGAGACTTTTAAAGAAAGACGAGCAGAAACATTTAGACTTTGGAAGCTATGGGCCAATATCAAAGAGACAAATCTCAAATCACTCTTTGATGCCGCTTCTGATTCGGCAATAGATGGCGCACCAAACTCGGACCAAGAGGTCATTGCTGATCGATTTTTTCGTCTTTTCCAGCAAGACATTGTTCAAAAGGACTCGGCCAAAGAAGTGAGTAAGTGGAAGCATTTGATCGGAGCCGTTAATTCCTTAGTCAAATCGCCACAATTTACATTTTTAACAGATGGAAAAGTCTCAAATATTTCTGGATTCAAACTCTATTTGCCAGATCCAAGGCTTGTATGGAATGCCTATCGAGGATTTTCAAAAGCAGGAAATTTTATGGTTCTTCCAAAAGGCCTTATCGTCCATTCCACATTTCGAAATTCTAAAATTCAATTAGATAGAAATGGTTCCATTTTTGCAACGGAAGCTATTGGAAGCGATGCTCTGTACCAGGGCTATATTGCCAATGACGAGCCTGGCAAAGAATTAGCTTCGGAACTCGTCAAAATTAAAAGATCCCTAGCGGGCAAAAATCGAGGGTTTTTGCCCTACTATTTGGACTCTAGCAAAAATATAGAAAAACTTGGATATGCCTATCCAGCAGATCGTGTGCTTATTTTCAAAAACTATAGTCAAGCTCGTGGAGAAAATCTTCCCGGTGAAAAAGATGATCTTCAGGCCAATGTTTTATTTCGTGAGGGGCGCCGTGGATTGGCTCATGCGATGGCATTTAGCGCCGGGGAACCTGGCCCATTTAGGCGCCAACCCGTCTTCACTGACGGTGAAGATATTGCGTACAATGACGTTAGGGTTGCTGACGGCACTTTAAGGTCGCCTGTACCTGTGCTCATGGGTGCACCAGGGGCAGGTGAATCCGTATCGGCATTAATGGCGTTTGGGGGATGGAGCGAAAACGTACCGATTTCAACTTTGGCTATGCTTAAAAGTTGTGAGGGCGCTAGATACTTTGTAGCGAGTGGAAAGGACGGAGGCGGAAATAGTTTTCAAGAGAATGCAATTCGGGCATCTATTAGAGGATGGAACTTTATTATCTCTGGATTCCAGGATTTCACGTCTGCATTAGGGGTGCGAACGACTAATGGAGAGTTAGAAACTCGAGCTCATTTTGCAAAGCTTAATCAAAATATCATTTTTTCGCGATCATTGATTGATGATGATCTCGTTTTTAAAATAGAAGACAAAGGCAATGGACCAGTGGGTGGTTGGAGCAAAGTTGGAAATCAAGGTCGGTTCTATTTTCCAAACAATATTGAGTTTGACATACCCTCTCGCGCAAAAGTTGACTCTAAAACAATTGGAAAGTTAAATAGCGCAATAGGTGCCGACAATGGGGCTCTTATGCTCGCATCTTATCAGCAAACCATGGCAAATATGTCTTCAGGCTTGCTTGGTAAGCAAGCATTTCATGGTCGGCGCATCAACTCTTTTGGAAATCGTAAAGAGAATACTAAAGAATTAGACTTCGCATTCTCAAGAGCTAAATTGTATGAAATGACCACTGTTGCTGAGATTCAAGAGGCGATTAATGCCATAAGGTGAAGTTAGGTTTCTGCATTGCGAACTAGCTTGAAGTCCTGCAGGACTTCAAGGAAACCACTGGTGCAGTGCCCCTGTTTTTTTCGAAAGACAAAGTTGGGTTCGTCTCTAAATTAGCTAGAAATCGCAGTATGCAACAGATGTAGCTGTCTTGTCACTACATGGAAACTCCTAGATTCCTAACCATATATTGAAACTCTCAATCCCAGTTTAATGAGCTATTGTCAGCAAATAGAATGGAATCTTCCATGAATAGTTTTTCCAACTGTTCACGAGCAGCCCTAGATGTAGAAATTACTTCTTTTTCATCGGTATGCACTGCAAATTGCTTTTGAATGAGTTCCGCGTCGTATCTCTTGAAATGGAGTGCAGTTCGGTGAGCTTTAAAAGGATGGATGCCAAGAATTTTAAGAGCAGACTCGCCCATGTTTAGAGCGGAGCCAAAAGTTTCTCTCTCAAAGTAAGTTACGTTTCGTTTCAGTAGTTCATAAGCATGGTTTCTATCAAACGCTCTTGCCAAAATGGGTATATTGGGGAAATGGCTTCTCGCAATATCGACCATTTCAATGATTCTTTCCCGGTCGTCGATGGCAATTACAAATAATTTGGCCTCTTGAATGCCTGCAGCCTCTAAAAGTGCTAATTGTGTGGCGTCACCATAATAAGCTTTAAATCCAAATCTTCTTACTCTTTCAATATTGTCGGGACTATGGTCGATAATGGTGGTGGAAAACTTATTGAGATGGAGAAGCCTAGCTACAATTTGTCCCATTCTACCAAAGCCTGCGATGATGACTGGGTGTCCGTCATTTGAAATTTTGTCGTTCTCCGGTTTGGCGTCATCGATAGCGCATTTCTTTGCCCAGCGGTCATAGAGAATGAGTAATAAAGGAGTGGTAAGCATTGACACTGTGACGGCACCGTTTAAGAGTGCCGCGACTTCAGGTGAAATAATCTTGGAGTTCAGAGCGCTACTAAATAAGACAAAAGCAAATTCTCCGCCTTGGCTTAAAAGTATTCCGAGTAGAAGTCGATCACGGCCTTCGACTTCAAAAAATCTAGCAATTAAGGATATGAGACCGATTTTTAGGACTATCAATCCTGTAACTAAGCCTAAGAGTTGAAGGGGGCTTGCTAGTAGAATCGAGATTTTAATGCCCATGCCAACTGCCAGAAAGAAAAGCCCAAGTAAAATTCCTTTAAACGGTTCAATATTGGCCTCGAGCTCATGGCGATATTCGGATTCAGCAAGAATGACGCCTGCTAAAAAAGCCCCCAGGGCCATCGAAAGTCCTACGAGGGTCATGATATAGGATATGCCAACGACGATTAAAAGTGCGAGTGCTAGGGACACCTCTCGACTTTTGGTTCCAGCTACCCACCTAAAGATAGGTCTAGATAGATAGCGCCCCCCAACTATGATCCCTATAATGGAAAAAATCGCCGCTAAGGGATTAATTTCAGGCCCTTTGGAAACTTCGTCTACGGCTAGCAAAGAGACTAAGACCATTATGGGAACAACACTAATATCTTGAAATAGTAGAACACTGAATGAACTTTTTCCGACAGTTGTATTCTTTATTCCCCGTTCGCCCACAATTTGCATGACTATGGCGGTAGACGACATGGAAAATCCCAAGCCGGCAACCAGAGAAGGTCCAAGATCCCAGCCTATAGCGAGTAGCAAAAGACAAGCGGCACATGCCGTTAATACAACTTGTATCGTCCCTAAGCCAAAAATAGAGCGACGCAGCTTCCAAAGGTTTTTTGGATTAAGTTCAAGACCTATCATGAAGAGTAGGAGGACAACACCAAACTCAGCAAGATGGAGAATGCTTTCTGGATTGCTGATGAGTTTCAGCCCTTCTGGACCAATGATGAGGCCTGCAACTAAATAACCAATCACCGAGCCTAAGCCTAAACGTGTGGTAATTGGAACTGCGATGAGTGCGGCACTAAATACGACTACCAAAAAAAGGAGTATGTCATGATTCATGAGGCGACCTAAAAAATGTGAGTGTTTAAGGTGGCAAGAGCTGTGTTCCCATTTTCTATATAGCTTTTTAACAAAGATACATAGTCTTTGGTTCTTTCTTCTAATTCTTGATCGGAGATTCTGTATGCTTGATGCACAACAAATGGTTTATGATAGGCGATCCCGCACAGATAGGCAGTGGCTTCGAAGGGGCGCAAAAACTCTTCGATTTTAAAGCGATTATTTCCAGTAGGCTGGTAGACATCTTTGCCGCCGCCTGTTGAAACCACCTGGAGGAAATCTTTTCCTTTAAGAGCCGTTCCATTTTCCCCGTAGGCATAGCCGTATTCAAGAACTATATCTTGCCACTCTTTAAGTATTGCTGGAGACGAATACCAATTAATGGGGTGTTGAAAAACGATTAAATCCGATGCTGCCAGCGCGGACTGCTCCTTTTTTGCATCTATAAAATAGTCGGGATAGAGCTTATACAAGTCTCGTATCTCCACATTTTGCAAGTTGGAGATGCCTTTTAAAAGACTTCTCTGAATTCTTGAATCAGTGAAATTGTGATGAGCAAAAATCACCACTATTTTCTTACTCACTTGTGCCTCGATATATGAATTTTTTGTATCCCATATTCTATTTTAATTTTTTCCTAATTGCTTTTACTTTTTTAGCTTTAATCAGAATCTATTCAAATTTCTCACTCAAAGTTTCTTTTCAGTTTAGTCGTCATGAGTCAGCATAGTCAAAACTAGGGGTCAAACTGCTTTTGCAGCCTAGATTGGCTCTATATTACTAGCTCTATTTGTTCCTAAAAAAATTCCATTCAAGAATACTTTTTGTCCAAAACATGCCCGCTAATTTGAAGGTGTTTGGGCTACACCTATTAAACAGGCTTTTTTAAACGGAAATTTGGGAAATTCTGCCATGCCAAGCTACGTTTCCAAGGGAAGCTCGGTAGTCCAAATTTCCTAGGACTCCATGGGCCGCCTAAATGGCGATGACTATTGCTGTTAAAAGTTTACTTTATGAAGTTCTTCATTGCTTTTCGTCGATCGAATAGGTCTATAAGCAGCTATTTTTATAGGCTATGGCAGTACAAACAGCCAAGTAGGGGTGGAACCTTGCGATTTTCAAGTACTTCGAATTGGTCTAGGGAAGAGCCTATTCCTGGTTTTTTATTGGTCAGCGCAGTTTTATTATGGTAAAAATCACATGCAAATTTTAGACAGAGGTATACATGAAGTTTGACGTTAGATTGTTGGTTTTAGCTTTGAGTCTTTCAAGTTTTTCTTTTGGCCAAAGTTTATCGAGAGAGTTGGGTGTAGGTCGTTTGCGAGATCTTGAAGATGTAGCTGCTCGGCTTGAGGGGACCATCGATTCTAGTCGCCAGTCTATGTTGGATCGCGATTACGTGGATGTAAGGGTTACTCAATGTCAAATCACTGTAAGTGATGCTCCGGGATATATAGGCTCCAGTAAATTTCTCTATGTGGAACAGGCTCTTAGTTTGTCTCTGGATGCCCCTTATCGGCAGCGGGTCATTAAATTGTCACCGGATTCCTTGAATCGAAGAGGAGTCGTGAGTTCCATTTACGAAATCAATCTTTCTCCCGAGCAAGTGCTTCATTTCTGCTCAAAGAAGGCTGATGAGAGGGTGATGAAGTGGTCTGAGCTTAAAGACGTTCATTGTAGTGTTTACATGCAGAAGAAGCATGATCTTTGGGTGGGCGAAACTCAAAGTGCCAAGTGTCCTAATGACTATGGCGATGCCAAGTTTGTATCTTCGAAGGTAAGGCTTTCCAGGACAGGTATGTATTCTTGGGACCGTGGTTGGGATGCGGAAGGCAATCAAGTTTGGGGAGCTGTTAAAGGGGGCTATAACTTTGAGAAGATGGATCCAGCATCCACGGATGTCGAACTCAATGCTGTGGCTACTAGGTATACGGGCAAAATGAACACTTTTAAACAATCTGCAAAGGCTCCTGATGCTTTTCAGCCGATACAATACAATAACTGCCTTATCGATGTGCCTATGATTAGTCAAAGACCTGGTAAGACCATTCTCATTGATCAGTCTGCCGAGACTCCAACTTTAAAATTCACTCGCACTAAATTTTTGCGAGTGGAACGAAATGATAAAAATGAACTTACGGCTACATATTTAGCATTGCGTGACAGTTCCCAGTTTCGTGGGATGTGTGATAGACCAGTCGAAATGAGAACCGCTCGTAGTGAAGATGTGCTGAGCCACGAGTGTCGTATTTCCTTTACCCGCGATGGCCGCGACTTTGTGGGAAAGACCCCTGCAGAGGGGTGCGCTTCGAATTTCCGTGGTGCCGTAAAGTTGACAGTAGAGGCCCGACTGACTCGTAGCTCGATTCAGGTTTTGGAACGCTGGTATGACAAAGACGGAGGTCAGGTTGCTGGTTCTACTCAAGGCCCGTACATTTATGAATTAGAAGACTAAGTTTCTTTAAAATCGCATGTAAAACAAAAACCGGCGAATGAGCTGGTTTTTTTTCGACCTTAAGTAATTCTGGATGGATCCTATCTTTTCCAAGAGCACTAAATAGGCAAGTGTGTCCCTTTAAGGGCTTTGTTCTTGCTAGAAGGACTTATATATTCTGCGTTCTGAATGGAATTATACTTGGAGCTGTATTGTTGATTTCATTTTCTGGGGGTAATCTTCTGGGTTTAACCTTCTGGGTTTAATCTTCTGGGTTTAATCTTCTGGGTTTAATCTTTCCAAGCGCGCTAGGCTTGGAAATGCTTTTTTCCAGAAATACACGCAAACAAGAGTTACCATGCCACCGCCCACGACAGCTCCCACAGGGCCGAAGAGTGTAGCTGCCATGCCAGACTCGAATTCACCGAGTTCATTGCTCGCTCCAATAAAAATCTGATTGGCAGCTGTAACCCGGCCTCTCATAGATTCTGAAACTTTAAGCTGAAGGAGCCCATGGCGGACATAAACGCTCACAACATCTGCAGCACCAGAGATAACTAGAAAAATAAAAGAAAGCCAAAAAACGCGACTTAGACCAAACCCTATCATGGAAAAACCAAAAATGTTTACGGCAGTAAAAAGCTTTTTGCCTGGGTTTATCTGTATGGGCTTTCTTGCCAAATAAAGTGCCATGGGAATCGAACCTAAAGCTGTGGCACTTCGAAGGATCCCAAATCCATCCGGCCCGACCATCAATATGTCTTTACAAAAAACAGGGAGGAGGGCCATAGCTCCGCCAAAAAAAACTGCGAAAAGATCGAGAGAAATGGAACCTAAAATATCTTTTTCTCGCCAAATATAGCGAAATCCTGCAGCAATTCTTTGCAGTCTGGACTCTATGATTTCAGCTTTCAGACTCACAACTGGAATACATAGAAATAAAATGGCTCCGATAAGCGAAAGCACGGATGCGATTTGCAGGGTGTGGACTGCGCCAAGTCTTGCATATAGAAATCCTCCTACTGCTGGTCCTGCGACACTTGAAACATTGTACATAGCGGTATTTAGAGTAATGGCTCTCATCAATTGAGGTTTAGGAACAAGAAGGCTTATCATGGAGCCATTAGCTGCAGAGGAGTAGGCTTTGGCAGCTCCGAGCCCAAAGAGAACGATAAGAGTTCCTAAAATTTCAGTCGGGTGGCTCGATAGCCAAAAGCTCTGTAGGGCGATTAAAAAACCAAAGACAAGACCCGAAAATCCAGCAATTTTGCCACGGTTAAAGCGATCGGAAGCATCACCGGCAAAGGGCATAAATATCATAAAGGGAAGAAAAAAAGCAAGGCCGACAAGGCCTAAGTTAAATGTGGAATGAGTCGCTTCATAAACCTGCCAGCCTGTAACCACGGTTTGAATCTGGGCCGCAAGTACCGCAACAAAGCGCGCGCATAGATAGCCCTTAAATTTCATCAGCTGGCCTCCGGTTGATGCTTTTGACTGGCTTTAATCACGCCTAAGACCATTAAGGCAAGTCCTATTACTTTAAACCATTTAAATTCGTCTAGACCAAGATAAATGGATGCCACTAGGGCAAAGGCAGGAATGAGACTTACGAAGATATTTGCCTTCAGCATGCCTATTTTTTTTATAGAACGATTATAGACTATGAAGGTGCAAGTGGAAGCTAATGCCGTAAGCAGCATCCATTGAGACCATACTGAAAATCCATAGGGAAATCCTGCGGCGAACTTTTGGAACTCTAATCCAAGGAAAAAAGGAAAAAACATCATGGCTCCCAGAAGGGATTGCCAAAAAACTATGGTTTCGGGTTGGTGATGTTCCGAAAGCTTCCTAATTACTTGATTGTA
>CAIMVM010000219.1 GCA_903844895.1 uncultured Pseudomonadota bacterium | reverse complement strand
TGGAAGTTTTTTCTCGATCCAAAAGGTATTTTGGGTGTGGACTAGAGCGTCAACTCTGGACATTTTACGATATTTCCGACGAATTTTTCGCTTGTACTAAAAAATTTGCCTCATCAGCAGAATTCGGGAGCGTCGGAAAATTGGTGTCTGGGGTAAATTTCTAGTTTAAAAGTCCAACTTCTTCAACGGCCTTTTCTATAACATTTCTCTCCTCTCTTTCTAGATGTCTTGTGTATAGTTTAGAGTCAATTCTATGTAGACCCCATCCAAACTCTATTTTTAGGGCTGTGAAGGCTAGAACGCTCTCAAGAGTAGTTTCTCCCATGGTTCCCATACCGCGAGTTCTACGTTTAAATTGACGATTTATAGTCTCTATGGCGTTAGTGGTTCGGAGAGCTACCAAAAGTGAGCGGTCAAATTTGAAGAACGTGAGCAGGGAATCTAGGCCTTTCTCAAGACACTTTACAGCCCTGGTGGCATCATCTCCCATGACATCTCTTAGGGTTTCAAACGCGACTCTGGCTTCGTTTTCTGATTGGGCATACATGATCTTATGGGCTTGAAACTTAAATCCTTCACGGAGCCTTGCAGGAGATTTGGCAACGGCATTTCCTAGGGCATGGAACCAACAACGTTGGGTCACAGAGATTGGAAACTCCTGTTTGAATAGGCTCTCAAGGCCAGGAAGCCCGTCCATGACGCCTAGCCTAACCTTGCAGGATATGAGTCCACGACTTTTGAGGGTTGAAAATACAGACTTCCAGCACTCGACGTTGTCTTTGGTGCCTGGTTCTATGGCAAGAATACTGCGATGGTTGGTTTCATCGATGCCAAGCACTACAAGGGCTGGTTCACTAGCCGTGGAACCACGACGTTGGACTTTGAAGTGCGTACCGTCGACGTAGAGAGCCCAATAGGAGCGCTCTATAGGGCGATCTAGCCACCTCCTTGCTTCATCTTCAAGAAGGGCCAGGGAGGCGTTGACGTTATCTTTTCCGGCCTCTACGCCTAGAAGTCTCTTGGAAATCATGGAAAGAGTTCTTGAGGACAACCCAGCCAGTTGAAGAATGGCCATTTCAGCCTTAATGCGGGGATCTACACGCTCTTTGGAGGGAATAATGCTGCTTTCATAGCGTCCCAGACGGTCTTTGGGGATTCTAACTCTAAGGGAACCAACTCCCTTTAAGACATATTCTCGCTCAGGATGATAGCCATTGCGCTTATTATTGGCGTCCGTTTCATTCCCTAAGAAAAGGTCAATCTCAGTGTTCAAAAGCTGATTAAAACCATGGCTAACTGCCTTCCTAATCTCCTCAGAAAACAGATCAAGCGCTTTTTTACAGTTCTTTTTGAATTCTTCTATTGCGGCAGGTATTTCTTTAAGTCTAATTTCAACTTTAATTACAGACGTTTGCGGGCTCATTTGGTGATTTCTTTCTCTGATCTTTTAGCATGAAATCAGATCATGAGACACCAATTATCCGACGGTCCCGCAGAATTTGTTGGTCAATTCTTGCGTAGGCAGCCTTCCTAGCTGATGAGATAAGGCAGGTTTCTGGATTTTTGGGTTCCAAAAACAATAGAATTTTCTCGCTGTCAGTTTTGCTTTAAGGTTTAGGCTCTCCACCCCCCTCATGAAAGCTCTCCTTTTGCTCTGAACCAGATCAAAATGGACTTATGTTTCCTTAACATTTTGGCTTTACTCTTTAAGGCTCTATTTTTGACCGCATGACTTTTGTACACCATTGATCGAGTAACTTGCCCGCCCATGTAGGAGAATTGTAAGCCCAAAAGAGCGAGAGTTCCTCTTTGAGAAGATAGGCTTTCATTATCTTTAAATTATACCTCAGCTGCACTTGCGGCTTATATTGGAATTATAGGAGCTAAAGCAGTGCTTATCTTCGAAAACTACTGTTAAATACTTTCAAACAAGGCAATACGATTTCCTTCTAAGTCTTTAAACTCTGCCACAAACCCATATACTCCGGCAGCAGTTCTAGGAAATAGGATTTTCCCACCTAGAGACGTCACTTTCTCAAGAGTTTTTTCTATCGGATTGTCGGCAAGTACTCCAGCCAAAGCCCGTCCCGAGCCAGCGAGGAACCAGACGGGTTTGGCTGGTGGTGAAAGCCGACTGCCGTGATCCGAGCAAAGCGAGGTGAGCGGCCTATTCGACTTCCGCCTGATTTTCAATATACTGCTTGAGCACTGACAGCGGA
>CAIMVM010000218.1 GCA_903844895.1 uncultured Pseudomonadota bacterium | reverse complement strand
GTGGAAACCGAAGGGGTACGTCGCCCCAAAGGCTGGCCAAAAACTGGATATGGAGCAGGGATCATCGATGCTGATAAGGTTTTAGGGGCGCCGCTCTAAAGTCAGACCATAGGATCTAGTCTTTGGTCCATCTAAATAAATATCCTCCTAAAAAGAGACAGAAAATACCAATACCTGCCAACACGGCAATGTGTGGTGAGAGTTGTGCCAGGGTCGCGCCCTCTGACATCACTTCACGCATACCCTTGACCATATGCCAAAGAGGCATCACGTGCGCCGTTTGCTTTACCCATTCCGGTGAGCCTTCGAGGGAAAACCAAACCTCAGATAAAAACATCATAGGGTAGGTCATAAAATTAAGAATGCCATTGACCAGCTCTTCATTGTCTAATCTTGCTGCAGCGACAAGTCCTATGGAACTTAAGGCAAAACATCCGAGCATGTAGATAAAAAACAACGTGAGATAGCTTCCTTCCGTATGAAAGGGCCTAATCAAATGACCCAGAGCAAAAACGAAGACGCCACTGAAGGCCATGACCACCATTCTAGAAAGAGCCTGAGCAGCAAGGTATTCCACGGGCTTGACAGGTGAAGCCTTAAGACGCTTTAAGACGCCGATTTTACGCTGTCTGACGATGACCCAACCCACACCCCATAGAGCCATCCAAAGAACGTTGGTGGCAATAATTCCTGGAAAGAGCCAGTCGACGTAGGTCACTCGTTGTCCTGGGATGATGTGTTTTGTTTTTTCAGAAACCAATGGAAGTGTTTCTTTTAAGAAAACGGCTTCGGCCAACTTGGATTTCGGAGAGGATTCATTGATGTAGTAGTCGTTGGGGGCTATCACCAGGTCTAGGGCATGAAACTCCAATTTTTTCAAAGCTTCCTCTAAACTCGGAATAGCCACTTCTTCAAAAGTGGAGCTTTCAAATTGGGTTTGCACGACTGCTACCTTAAAAGTGGAACTTTCGCCGACTTTAAATAGGTAGCCAAATCCGATAACCATCACTATTGGGAAAATAAATATCCAACCCAGTGAGCCAGGGTCACGGTAAAACTCTTTGTTTCGGGAATTAAATAAGACCCAAACTCTTCGTAAGCTCATATTAACTCCTGAGTGCTTTGCCGGTTAATGAAATAAATAGATCCTCAAGGTTAGGCTGCCTTACATGTAAGCCGTCTAAAGGGATGTGAGCATCCGATAGGGCGCGTACAACCTGATCGAGTTTCTTTGTAGAAATTTGAAGCCTTTGGCCGAGAATAAGGACTCTTTCATTGGGGAGCAAGTTTTTTACCCTGTCGCTAGTGACTCTTTCGGAAAGTGGCATTTCTACAATGACTTCTGGTAGGTGACTGCGAATCAAGTTTCGGGGCTCGCCTTCCGCGATAATCTCTCCATGGTCCACAATGACGATTCGGTCGCACAGAGCCTCAGCTTCATCCATGTAATGGGTAGTTAAAATGATCGTGGCGCCCGCTGTCTTTAAGTTTGTAATGATATCCCAAAGGTGGCGTCTTGCTTGAGGGTCAAGTCCGGTAGTCGGCTCATCGAGAAGAAGAATTTTGGGGCGATTGGACATGGCAATGGCCAGGAGAAGGCGCTGCTTCTGACCGCCAGAAAGTTTTTCATGGTAGCGATCGGCGAACTCTTCAAGCTGGCAGAGTTTTATCAACTCCGGGACGGGGATCCGCTCGGAATAAAGTCCGGAAAAAACTTCTAAGCATTCCCGTGCGGTCAGTCGAGGAAGAAGCGCAGTCTCCTGAAACTGCACCCCAATTTGTTCTCGCAAGGCCTCGGTCGGTGGCTTTCCGAAATAAAAAACCTGTCCGCTATCTTGCTTTTGAATCTGCTCAATAATCTCAATCGTCGTGGATTTTCCGGCTCCATTGGGTCCTAATAATCCAAAGCATTCTCCTACTCTAATTTGAAAGCTGATATTTTTGACGGCAGCTACATCGCCATAGGATTTGATGAGGTTCTTTACTTCTAGCGCGAGCATAGGGAGTTCCTTTCTGTGGGACTCAAGGAGAGGGATCAGTAGAGGAGCGTCACAAAAGTTATATTCTATGTAAAAGGGCATCCGTATTTCGAAAGGAAAATGCAAAAATAGATTCTTGCGGGTTAGCTCCAATACTTGTAGGAAACATGGAGCCGTCTACTATTGTGAGATTTCCAAGGTTTCTAAATTTTCCGTAGCTATCTAAAACGGAATTCTTGGGGTCTTCGCCAAACGGAAGGCCCCCCATGACATGGGCTGAAAAAAGTTTGGCGGCAAACAATTCCGAAGGCAAGTTAGGGATCTCTCTTTTTGCGTCCGACCATTTAGAAAAACCTTGGGTAGCGCTATGGATAGGCAGCACAAATTTGGCTCCAGCTGCAAATTGGATTTCCGCCATTTGTAGCCATGCTCGCTTAAATCCTTCCCAAAGGTACGGCGGGATTTGATAATCTAACACCGGACTGCCATCAGACCTAAGATGTACTTCGCCGCCAGGAGATTCTTCATGAAAGCCATCACGCATCAAGGCAATCATATTCGATATGTAGGGGAATTGAGCCATCAAGTCAAAATGAGCATCGCCATGTCCCCGGACTACTTGAGATAGTAAAATAGGATGCATGGGGGCGGTTTCAATTTTGAATCCGACAGGATCAGTGGCGGGGTTGTTTTCTAGAAAATGGTCTGTATACACAGACTGGGGGGCTCCGGAATTTGCAAAAACTGCCTCTTCAGAAAGTCCAGCACTGACATTTACCGGGTGGATAAAGGTTCTTTTCCCAATCAGCTTGTCGGGATCTGGAGCTTCTGAGCGAAGGAGTAGGGCAGGGCTTCCAATCGATCCAGCCGCGAGAATATAATGCTTGGCGCGAAGGAACACTTTCACATTCTTCTCTATATTTTTGACCATAGGTACACAAATTAACTCACTGATTTGATCTCCCTTGAAATGAAACTTTAGGGCTTTCATTTCGGAAATAAGCTGTGCTCCGGCATCTAACGCTTCTGGTATTTTTGTGACAAGGGTGGATTGCTTCGCATTTACAGGGCACCCCACACCGCAATAACCAAGATTGCGACATCCCTTTACATTGCGCTTTATGTTTTGCCATTTTATACCAAGCTTCTCTAAGCCTCGCGCTAACATTAAATTGTTGGCATTAGGAGTGACCTCCCAAGGGGTGATCGAGAACTCTTTCTCTACCCGCTCAAACCATGGGGAAAGGGTCTTTGTCTCTATCCCCTTAACGCCAAAGTGAGTTTCCCAGTGACGTAGGGTCATTTCTGGGGTTCTAAAGCAAGTCGCCCAATTTATAGTGGTGGAACCTCCTACCGAGCGACCTTGAAAAATTTGAATCGCTTGATTTTTGGTCTTTCTTGCCGCCGACTCTTGGTAAAGATCTGGATAGGCTTCGGATTCCAGCATATGGAAATCCTTTTGGTACTTAAAAGGACCTTCCTCTATGATTGTGACGCGGTGTCCTTTTGCAGAAAGCATGGCTGCCGCAACAGCTCCGCCTGCTCCAGAGCCTATGATACAAAAGTCAGTTTCAAGAACCGTGTCTTTTTCAAAACTCTCGCCACGTGTCGCATTCCAGCGCGCAAGATGGGGACCAATGGGATCTTCGAGCATAAAAATTCCTTTTACAGTATGGGAATTCCAGGATATCCAATTTTTTGCCAATGGATAGGATTGGCATACCATGTGCCTAGGATGAGATCTCTCAATCCTTCATAGGCATTTCTTCTCATCCCAAAGGAGGAATGAGACCACTCTACCAAAGCAGAATTCAGCTCTTCTCGAGGAGTCTCTGAAAAGGGAGACCATATGCCCGTAAGAAGAAATCTTGTGACTCTACTGCCTAGTAAATCCAAAAGTAAAAAAACTTCTTTCTGGGTATAGTTGGGTAGAGAGGAAATAGTTTTCTCAAAATCAGCAAGAAATCCTTGAAAATTATGGCTTCCATCGGCACCCAAAAGTTTAGAACCTAGAAAACTAGGAAGAAGCGCTATTAAAGTATTTTGATGGGAAAGGGCCAGCTTTCTATGCGGATTCTCATTTGAGGATGTCGCTTTGGGCATACAACCGTAAAGCCAAACTAAGGAAGTCCCTATGACACTGTTTTTTAAAAAAAGGCGTCGCTCCATTTTTACCCTCCGTGTAGGGATTATCTCACACTTGGCCAACGGTGGTAACCTCATAGTTTCTTGGTTGTTTACTTGATTTTGACAGACTCCTAGAGTAGGGCCCTTTTCCATTGGCATTTGTTTTAAATTCGATTTTAGGACGCGCTCTTTGGTCTTCATTTGGATCTGATAGACACTTCCGTTTACTTCGATTTTTTAACGTTCTCTTTTAGTGAGCCTTTTTTGATGGCTAGAACACCAAAAAGAATTTGAAATCCATGATGGAGTTTTGCAAAAAGAAAAGAGCCAACTCAATAGAGAGTTGGCTAAAAAACATTGTTAAACTTTTTCTGTTTTCCCTTAGGGAAGTTCTGATGAGTGCAGGTGCTTTGGCAAGCTATGCTTGCCTCCTTCTAAATTCCCACTTAATTTCTATCGGATTGTCGGCAAGTACTCCAGCCATAGCCCGTCCCGAGCCAGCGAGGAACCAGACGGGTTTGGCTGGTGGTGAAAGCCGACTGCCGTGATCCGAGCAAAGCGAGGTGAGCGGCCTATTCGACTTCCGCCT
>CAIMVM010000217.1 GCA_903844895.1 uncultured Pseudomonadota bacterium | reverse complement strand
TCAAACTCTAATGTTGAATCCGTGCATCAGTATGTTCTACTGACTTATTTATTTTTTGACGGTTACAGGTAAAAATACCTGAAACCAGCACAACGATCGTCATATTTAAATGACTTGTTTGCTATTCAGTTTTCAAAGAGCTTCCCGGTTAGGGTGGACGCTTTATACATCCTCGTTTCAGCTTAGTCAACTAAATTGTTGATCTTTTTACGGATCGTGATTTTGCCGAGCTAAAAATAACGAACGCGATTTATATGGATTTGCCGTGGTTTGGTCAAGAGAAAAAATACAATTCTATCAAAAATCTTAACCGCCTGATTTTACTTGAGCGCTAGCACCCATCGAATCTCTGTCTTCTTGTGGGACCTCAAAGTGCTTCAAAAAGACGTTTCGCTCTTCGTTCATAGAATAGAGTTGCCAAGAATAGCTTAACAAATCCGCTGCCAACGCGCTTGTATGTGTTGAAGAAAGCCTTCGCGAGGCATCCACTAGGATGTACTCCAATGAAATCCTAAAGGCCCTTAAAGATAACAGAAGATGTTCAATTCGCTGCATAGCTCTATCATCAACAGACAGAGCGCCCATCATGGCCGACAATGGGCCCTGAAGCGACGAGTCAATTCTACTTAAGGCTTCCATATGCTTCGCGTAGCGCCCACCAAATCTTAAAATATTGCGACTATAAATATCAGCTTCATCCCCTGCCTCATCTGACTGACCTTCTAAAATCCTATCAGCAATACTTTGAATTTCAGAGAATAGTTCTTTAGTTTCAACGCTTGGGTTAAAGTAAGACTCCTCAAGAGACCTTTCTGCTTCTATTTTGCTGTCAGCAGAAAGTGCGTTGATTGTTTCGATTTCAGACATCACACCAGTGACGGTAACCTGAAGAGTGCTTTTAATTCCTTCCAACTGGATCTCAAGCATAGAACAAAACTTATTAATATAGTTAATCAGTGCACTGCTAGCCATTAAATATTCATGCTGGGCCATATTCTATCCCTCTCTTTCTATCCAACTGCGCGTATTGTTAAGAACGAAACCTGACGATCAGACTTTAATGGCTTAACGAAGCACCTTCTAGCGCCCGCTTTCTGGTCTAGCTGAATCGAATCTCGTGTTCGTTTAGTCGTTAACATAACGTCGGGATACTTTGGGGATTGGGAATCCTTCCAGGTCGCGTTTGGCACTTCTAGCTCGCTTATGTGTGGCGTTTTCAATGCGCGATAGTAGCGACTACTTCTCAAGCAATCTTTCAAAACTGAGATTTCATTTCGCCCGTCACGCCCTCTGCCAATTTCACCGCATCCCTTCAAAAGAACGGAGGACAACGGATGGCTTATTCTTGTAGGGTCGTCGTCTACCAAAATTTCCTTACTCATTTTGTCCTCTAGGAGAATATTTTTCTAAATTCGACGCGCTCATCTTCCATTGTGAAGCTTTTGAGGACTTTTTCGTTTAGCTCCTTGATCTCGTTTTCGACCAATTCGACGCTTATATTTTCATGTTTAGTATAGATTTCTTTTATTAGAACCTGCAAAGCAACACCGGCTGCCCCTACATGTTCCAGTCTTTGTCGAACCACATCATCGTTTGAGGCCAGCCCGATGATATTAAAAACTGAGGTCTTTATTTTGTCATCGACTTGACTCAAAAGCGCCATGTCTGACTTCAATTTATTTCCCGCTTTAAGCATGGACTGGCCCATATGTTCTTGAAGCTTCTTGCCATCCACCCGAGAAAGCTCACTTTGAATTTTTTCTTTAGCGTCTACTTCCTTGAATTCCCCGTTATCACCTGAAAGTATTTTATCTGCGTTGCCCGCTTCTTCGCTGCTTGTATCGCTTATTAATTCAACTTGTCTCATTACATCTACGACAGCAACCTCCATCTCTCTTTGGAGGTCCTTAAGATGATCCGTCAACATGTCGGTGTAACTGGCGAGAAAATCCAGGAATTCCTGCTTAATTTGGTGACTAGATAAATCCCTCGGAACCATTGACTTTCTCCATTGCAGCTGTTTTAGGCTTAAGATTGAGGATAAAATCTAAAGGACAATCGGAGACTAGGATTAGATTCTTGAGGCCGAAGAACTTGAGGCCCCAATACTATTGGCTTTTTGGGGAAATTTTTCGTATAATAATCGTTTTAAAACCTTCTATTTGGACCAGATGTGGAAAAATCTCAACTATCCCGATCACGCCTGGAATCCTTTATAAACCTGATTGACCCTGCTGACTGGGATGAGGGCATGGAACTTTACCAAGAAGGTAGGGTAAAGAATGTTAGGCTCATTGACCCCATGGTCTCCGCTGACGTTGTTGGCATAGGCGATAAAAAACTCGAAGTAAGACTTAAAAAGCACCCCTCTGGGACGGTAATACAATGGGTTGAGTGCTCGTGCAAAAAAAACAGGTCTTATGGTCAATATTGTGAGCATATTGTTTCCCTATTGGTGCATTTGGATCGTGAAAAAAGGGACTTTTTACTCTCACTCGACCAGAAAATGGCGCTGAAACCACCTCCGCCAACAAAACGACCTAAAGGTCCTGACGCCCCTTCTGTTGAGATTAAAGAGCCGATTGGAAATAACTTAGCTATTTTAACCTTAATCGAAAAGTCAGCGGTCACAAAGACTGCTATTTCTGGACGCGGCCCAAATCTAAAAGTGGAATTTGAGGTTAAGGCGAAGCAATTTGACCAAATTGAGCTTAATCCAGAGGAAGCATTCGCGCTTTTACTAAGAAGAAAAGATGTATTAGCAAAATCAAAGTTAAAGATTTTTGAAACCTTAAATGACACTTGTTTTATTGTTAGAGATACTGGTTTCGACGAACTCCACGTAGTTAAAGCCATAGCTTTACCCGACGCCGTAGCACAACTTATAAATCCAAGTGATCCACATTTTTCTTCGGGAGTTTTTTTTACACTCGAAGGTGATGAAGAACAAAAAACTTTTTTATGCCTCGATAGAAACGATATTGCCTCTGGCAATAAAGTTGTTTACATCCCAAAAGTAGGCTATGCACCCCTCGCTGCGGAAGGGCCTTGGAAAGTGGCCGATCCTAGCAAGGTAATTACGGGAGATGAGGTCCCCCTCTTTCTTTCGTCGAAGGCTCGCATTTTCAAGGGCATAGGAAAGGTTTGGTTTGACTTTAAAGTCACTCCAGATATGGTTATTGAACGTCCAGAAATAAATTCCATTGCAGCCAGAGATTCATCGGATGGATGGTTTTACTTGGCGCCAGAGTACTCAGTTGGAAAATCGACGGTTTCGCTCTCTGAATTGTTGTTAGCTATCCAAAAGAAGAAAGGTAGCTATATCAGAAAAGATAAAGTTTGGATAAAGATTCCTGACTTTTTGAAAGAGTTTAATTGGCAATTGGATTCCGAAAAAACACACTTAAAGCTTGATAGTTTATCTCTTCTCAGGCTACAGGCTAGCGTTGGACATTTTGATCAGATCGCAGGGTCAAAAAAAATCCTTGACCACATCTCAAAACGTTCGAACTATATTGATTCAGATGACTTTCCTCTAATTTCAGAATCTAAATTGTCACTTCGCCCCTACCAAGCTGATGCCTTGAAATGGATGTGGTGGCTATATACAAACGGCTTACATGGACTTTTAGCCGACGATATGGGACTAGGAAAGACTCATCAAGCCATGGCTCTAATGACAGCCATTCAGTCAAAGTCTAACGATGGCAAACCAAGATTTTTAGTTATTTGTCCAACCACTGTTCTTGATCACTGGCAAGATAAGCTAGATGAATTTTGTCCGAATTTAAATTCTGTAAAGCAACACGGCTCAAAAAGAATGGCACACATGAGCAGTCAATTTACCAGCGGTAAAGTTGTACTCACTAGCTATGGAGTCTTGCTTCGTGACTTAAAACACATCTCACAAATCAATTGGGATTTAGTCATACTAGACGAAGCGCATTTGGTAAAAAACAACACCACAGAGACCTACAGCGCGGTTTGTCAAATAAAAGCAAAAATGAGACTTTGTTTAACGGGCACACCGATGGAGAATCACCTAGGTGAACTTAAGGCTATTTTTGACTTTATACTTCCTGCATATCTAGGATCTGACGACTATTACCGGAAGCACTACATGACGGAACCATCAATACCAGAAAATATTGAACGTTTGCAGCGTCTCATTCACCCATTTAAAATGCGAAGGACTAAAGATCAGGTTTTAACTGATTTACCTTCGAAGTTGGAAGATATCCGTCATTGCTCTCTATCAAAAATCCAAACTGAACTGTACCAAGAGGTTATTGCTTTAAGAGCAAAACCATTAATAGATCAACTTTCAAATGATTCTACTCCAGTTCCCTATTTGCATGTTTTCAGCACACTTCAGCTTTTAAAACAAATTTGCGACCATCCCGGATTAGTTAGGCCAGGACAGGACCCACTGTCTATGGATAGCGGGAAATTTGAGTTACTTAAAGAATTGATATTAGAGTCTCTAGAATCAAACAACAAAATAGTAATTTTCTCGCAGTATGTAGGCATGATTAATATCATTACTAAATGGCTATCCCATCAAAAGATAGGGTATGAAAGCTTGACAGGCCAAACCAAGAACAGAGGCCAAGTGATAGCACGATTTCAGACGGAACCCGACAAGAAAGTTTTTGTAGGAAGTCTTTTAGCAGGTGGCATAGGAATTGATCTAACAGCTGCTTCAGTCGTGATTCACTATGACCGCTGGTGGAACGCTTCAAAAGAAAACCAAGCTACTGATAGGGTCCATCGAATCGGACAGAAAAAATTTGTGCAGGTGATGAAATTAGTTACACGAGGCACTCTGGAAGAAAAAATAGATCGTTTGATTGCTTCTAAGCAAGCCCTATTTAAAAACTTCCTGGAAAGAGATGAAGAACTCTTCAAAACCATGTCGCGTAAAGATATCATTGATTTACTAAGTTAGATATTTAGGAGGTTTTTTGTCTAGTTATATTATTGAGGGTTCAAGAACTTTATCTGGTGATGTCACTCCAGCTGGAAATAAGAATGAAGCTTTGCCGGTGTTAGCTGCATGCCTATTAACTTCAGAAGTTGTTCATTTAAAGCGGGTTCCAAAAATTCAAGATGTGTTGACTCTATGTGAAATCATCAAAGACATGGGCGGAAGGGTGGAGTGGACCTCTGATGACTGCCTAAGTATAGAAGCGAAAAACATAAAGCACACAAGCCCGCGTGAAGACCTATGTACTAAGATAAGAGCCGCCATATTATTGATGGGACCACTCTTGGGGCGCTTTGGTCGAGTGAAACTAGCTCCACCAGGAGGAGATGTTATAGGAGCAAGGCGTATCGACACCCATTTCGAAGGCCTTACAGCACTCGGCGCGAGTCTTGAATGGCATCATATCATTGAGGGAAAGGTTCCGAAAGCTAGGGGAGCTGAGATTGTTTTAGATGAACCTTCGGTGACAGCTACTGAAAATATCCTCATGATGGCTGTCTTGTGCGAAGGAAAAACCGTGATCCATAATGCAGCGAGCGAACCACATGTGGTGGGACTTTGTGAAATGTTGATCAGCATGGGTGCTAAAATCCAAGGAGTAGGAACAAATCGCATCGATATTGAAGGAGTAGCTAGTCTTCATGGCACAACCCATCAGATTGGCCCTGACTTCATGGAGGTTGGAAGTTACCTATGCCTTGGAGCTATAGGCGGCGGTCGCGTAAGAATCAATGATATCAAAGTTTCTGACTTAAGGTTCGCATTAAAAACTTGGGAGAGAATCGGTATAAAGCCGGAAGTTGGTGAAAATTGGCTAGAAATTGATGGAAGCTCCCCCCTAAAAATAGCCAATGATATTTCCGGGCGAATAGGCACTATTTATTCAGGCCCCTGGCCAGCATTTCCAACCGACTTAATGAGTGTAACTATTACCGCTGCAACTCAAGCCACTGGAACTATGATTTTTTTTGAAAAAATGTTTGAAGGTAGAATGTTCTTCACTGACAAATTGATCAATATGGGCGCAAATATCGTTTTATGTGACCCCCATCGTATTGTCGTTACCGGCTCTTCCCAACTCTATTCCTCTAAAATGAGTTCCCCTGATGTGCGAGCGGGAATGGCCATGATTATGGCAGCCTGTATTGCAAAAGGCACATCAGTAATTGACAACATTTATCAAGTTGAGAGAGGCTACTTTAATGTCGAAAAGAAACTCATGCAACTCGGAGCTGCCATTAAGCGAGTAGATTAAAAAATATTCAATGGAAACAGCTGTTGTGTTCTGACTCATTGCCGAGGAAAAATGTCACAACAGCTAAACGATTATGCACAAAAGTACTGCGCCTTAACGATTCTCGGGAACTTCCGTATGAATGGGTCGGCTATGCTTGGGTGATACATAATGAATGAACATAGATGATCTTTCTCTATATAGATTAGCAGCGCAAACCAACGGTATTTTAACCACAAAGGAATATCTAAGCCATCATTCTTCACGACCAGAAGGAAGGCTTTGCTTCCTTACCTCCGTCCCCCATTCTACAATTTGAAGGCACGGAGAAACTAACCTTGATTCACAAATAACGCCCCCACCATGCGACAATCCCAAAGGCTTATTAACAAACGTATTATCGGTTTCGGAGCTACCTGACTTGACCCAACCAAGTGCCTTTTCAAGATCGAAAATAGTTTCTGGCGCAAACACCCCGTGACAGCCTGCACAACTTTGCTTGTCCCTAAGTTTCGGTA
Organism: uncultured Pseudomonadota bacterium; assembly: GCA_903844895.1. Taxonomy (GTDB): domain Bacteria; phylum Bdellovibrionota_B; class Oligoflexia; order Oligoflexales; family CAIMVM01; genus CAIMVM01. Next base: position 7,083 of record CAIMVM010000217.1, on the reverse strand, counting down.
AAACCATTTCATTAAAGCTTGCGGCTAAATCCATTCCTGGAGTCGGTGTCGGTGTCGGTGTCGGTGTCGGTGTCGGTGTCGGTGTCGGAGTCGGTGTCGGAGTCGGTGTCGGTGTCGGTGTCGGTGTCGGTGTCGGTGTCGGTGTCGGTGTCGGTGTCGGAGTCGGAGTCGGTGCAGATTTGACCAAACGCAAGAAAGCCTCAATTTCAGTACAAGGCGATCCACCCTTACAAATTTTTCCGCCCCCATGAGCTTCGCCATTGGGCTTACTTAACAAAATTCCTGTTCGAGCTAATTCAGATGCTTCCTGAAAATTAAATATAGAGGCAGGCGCAAATCCACCAGGTCTATGGCAACCAGCGCAATTTACATTCATTTCCGGAGTCAATGTCTCTTTAAAATACTTCGATGCTTCTTCCTGACTAGAGGGGTTAGCATCGTTTGATCTATCATCCATTTTAAAAGGAATTGTTTTTGCTACAGGAACATACTTTGCTTTTCCACAGCCCTCAAGATTAAATAAAATTGAACTAAGTGCTAAAAAAAGAATTCCTCGTCGGTAAGTTGCCTTCATTTCTTCTCTCCGCATTCACATTAATCTTACGTGAAGTATCCTTAATGGAAGTATCAGAGTTGAATTGCATTACGCAACTAAAAATGAGCTATGCTGCCGAGCTGGTCATTTAACCTAAACAAATTAGGTCCTTGAAAAAGTGCATCTCAAATTTAGACGAGACAATTTGTAGTGGTTTGTTGGAACTTCAGCCAGAAAGCCCTTCTTAAAATTAAAATGTGACCAATTTAGTTGATTCAGCAACCAAATCGGTCCCATAAAATGAGTTATTCACTTCCAGCAATAACGACATAACTAAAATTTGCAAATTCATTCAACATTCGAGAAACTTACGGAAACAAAATCCCTACTAGACGGCAGCATTTAAAATTTTATGTTTCAACACTTCCCTAAGACGATGTCGGACCATTTCTCTTCCAATGACCTCCATGGACTCGGCAAGTGGAGGCGAGTCTTTTCTGCCAGAAACAGCCAACCTCAAGGGCATAAAATAGTCCTTTGCTTTGAAAGCAATTTCGGCCATGTGCTTATCCATGACTTCATGGATATCTTTTGAATTCCAGGTATACAACTCGTCTAGTCTTTCTAGTAAGCCACTCAGCATCATTTTTATATCGTCAGCAGTTCTTCCTTTTGGAATTAAATCAAGATTTGTATAGTCTAATGAACCAGTGAAAAAGAAATTTGACTTGTCTACAAATTGCTCAAAGCATTCCACTCTCTCTCTAAGAAGAGGATAAATAGCCCCAAGAGCTTCTTCTGAAAAAACTTCATTTCGTAAATGTGCTATATACTCAGTCTTGTTTAACTTCTGAAGATACTGGTGGTTAAGCCATGTAAGTTTTCCGACATCAAAAACCGGACCGCCAAGATGAATTTGACTGAGATCAAACTTTTCAATCATCTGTTCCACACTAAAAATATCCTGATCGCCCCCAAAAGACCACCCCATAAGGCCTAAAAAATTAACAAGAGCTTGGGGCAAAATACCCTTTCTTCTAAAATAGTTTAGGGAAACGGGACTCTTTCTTTTTGAAATTTTGGTTTTATTCGCATCAGGGTTTCGCAATAGCGGCATGTGGCAAAAAACTGGCTTCTCCCAACCAAATGCGTCGTATAGAGTGACATGTTTGGGAGCTGAAGAAATCCATTCCTCGGCTCGAATCACATGGCTAATTTTCATCAAATAATCATCAACGACATTTGCCAAATGGTAGGTAGGAAATCCATCACGCTTTAGCAGCACAGTATCATCAAGTCGTTCAGCCGGGATTTCAATCCTGCCGCGAAGGAGGTCATCAAATCCGACAACACCTTCAATAGGCATCTTAAGCCTAATGACAGCACCTTCGCCGCCCGAAAGTCGCTTAGAGACCTCTTCGGACTTTAGGTCCCGACAGTGCCTATCGTAACCTGTAAATTGGCCAGACTGCTTAGCGCGCACCTCCTCGAGACGCTCCGTTGAGCAAAAACAGTAGTAGGCTTTCCCCGACGCTACCAACATCTTGGCATGTTTTTGATGTAGGTCAATCCGCTCACTTTGGCGATAAGGGGCATAGGGACCACCTCTATCTGGACCTTCATCCCACTCCAATCCTAGCCATTTGAGGCTCTCCATTATCATCTTGTCACTGGCAGGCTTAGCTCTCGCCTGGTCAGTGTCTTCTAAGCGCAGAATAAACTTGCCGCCCATTTTTTTTGCAAAAACATAGTTAAATAAAGTGATATAGGCAGTACCGACATGGGGATCTCCCGTGGGAGACGGAGCTATGCGAACCCGAACTTCTCTCTCTTTTTTCATAATTTACTCCGTAATTTAAGTAGGTTACACCATTGAAGCGGCTGATCATTGACTCTGCGCAGCTACCCAGGTATAGAGACCTACTAATTTAGACTCTAAATATAAGAGTCTCAATTACCAGATGTTTGACAATTTCTGAAGGTGAATCGGTCGGCTCTATGGACAATATCAAAAACTATAAAACTGGCCGCATGTTTGTCCGTGATATTGATCACCTAGATTGCGCCATTTTTGATCCTGACTTGGGCATATTGGGTGCTACCTGGCATGTTGACGTCGAACTCGCCGGTGAACTTGACAATAACGGTTTTGTCTTTGATTTTGGAAAAATAAAACAAAAATTTAAGCAGGTTTTAAAAGAAACCCTCGATCATGCTTTAGTGGTGCCTCAACAATATGAAGGAATTTCCATACTCGAACGTGGCGAGTATCTCGAATTAAAAATGACGACCACACATCACGAAAGCTGGGGCTACACATGCCCTAAGGCCGCGGTATACTTTCTGGCTGCCTCCTCTACTCGCTCAAGAGAGCTAGCTAAAGCTCTAGAAATGGAAATGGCTGCCTATATTCCTGACAATGTCACGGAATTAAGTGTAACTCTCCGGGAAGAGTCTATTTCTGCTGCCGAAGGAGTTTTCCAATATACCCATGGATTAGTTCAACATGACGGCGGCTGTCAGCGGCTGTTTCATGGACACAGATCCAGAATTGAAATTTTTAGAGGCGACGTTAGAGCACACGATCTTGAAAAAACAATTGCCGAAGATCTTTTTTCAAATGCAATCCATCTCGTATCGAAAGAACAAGTTACTGGTCCTTGCCCACAGGTATTTGAAAAGGGTTCTAAAGGCGGCACTTTAAAGTTGTCATATATGTCAAAGGAAGGGCGCTTTCAGGCAGAAATCCCCGCCCACAGAGCATTGCTCTTGAACGACTCCACAAGTATAGAATCCTTAGCACAAAACATTGCTGAGTTTATTTCAAACTCAAGACATGAGCCTGACATTTTAGTCAGATGCTTCGAAGGCATTAATAAGGGTGGAATAGCGATACGGCAAAGCGGAACATTTTCAACTTCAAAGCTGCCCGAGCTGAAAATAAATTAACTTACCAAATCCTTTAAGCTACTTCATGCTAGTAAATAAGTTATCTCTTAAAAATGCTTATAAATCATCAATTTGCGCACACTGTCAAAACATCCAAAGTAGGGTGCCAATATGAGACCTTGCACTTCTCAGCGGGCTTGAGAATATCACTACAATATTGAAATTTACGCCATATCAACAAATGGCACTTAGCATCCTTCACGTGACTTTAAAAATCGCCACCAATTAAGACCTATTTCATGACCATATTCCGACAAAAAAGACTCCGGATGAAATTGTAGGCCGAAGATTCCATTTTTAACATGGGTTTCTATGCCCTCAATTTCACCAAATTCATTGAATGCGCTTATCATCCAGTCAGGAGGCAAGGAGCCTACAGCGTGCAAGGAATTATAAGTTGCGGCTTTAAAGTCTCTCTTAATGCCATTGAGCAATATGCTATCTGGGTGGGGAGTTATCGTTCGTGTTGATCCATGATGTGGATTACTACATCTAGTTATGGAAAGCCCCGCTATATGGGATAGAATTTGATGCCCTAGGCAGATCCCGAGCAGGGAAACTTTTTCCCTTGCCCTCAAACAGAACTCTATCGACTGAACTGCATCGGTGGGAGACTTAGGGCCTGGGCCAATGACCACATGTCTATCTAAGGGAATTGTTTTTATGATCGGATTGTCATAGGCAAAAACGTCTACGTTGAAACCGACTTTCTCAAGCCAATCTTGGATGTTGGCACTGAAGCTGTCATAATGATCTAGAAGAATTATGTCCAAAAAAAGCCTCTGGAGCAGCAAATGAACCTAGGTCCTATCATAATACTTACTTTAGTTGCAATCACTCCCTTAAGCTATGCACAAAGTCTATGGGAATCGAATCTTGCTGAAGAGGGCAGAATTCCCGTAGCTGAGGGAGCCTGGGCCGCAAACCCAGCAGGCCTCGGAATCCATTTAGGCATCATGCAGCCAGCTTATCAGAACTCGGAAGGCAAGTGGGTTCATGTTGGTGTTGTTAAAGGTATCTACTGGCCCTTTTCTGTAGGTTTTCATTTTTCATCAAACGAGGCGATCCTGGCCCATCAAATAGGTGGCTGGGGACAATATTCGATATTTCAGCAACCCAAGCTTCCCAGCGCAGCGATCCGTCTAAAATATTCAAAAAGCTTCTTCGGATCCGCCTACACGTTGGAGTCTAAAACTGGGGAATTTGTTATTAGTTATGGAATAGGACCCATTTCCTTAACTGCCAGCCAGGAAGTTTGCCACAATCACATGAAAAACTTAGACCCTTTAGACAACAGGGCTGAAAATTCATACTTGCAGTACCGCACCTTTGGCGCCACTTTCCAGTTAGCATTTCCCAGCAAGATCAGCCTTACTAAAACAATTTCTAGTGCTGGAAAATCTGCAGTCCTCACGCAAATGTCATTTGAAATTTAGCTAGCCTTTGGCTGACTCTGACAAAATTTCAACTATTCTCTCAAGCCGCATATCTGGGGCAGTATTTTCTTGAGCCTGGACCATCTGGGCAGACGTTTCACGAAGATGAGAAAGAGACTCTAAAAATTCAGTTTGACTCAGCTCTTTCTCTCGTAAAACCATCGCCCAGCCCTTTTCCGCAAAGCTCTTTGCATTAAACACCTGATCCCCTCTACTACCCTCCTCAAGAGGCACGAGTAGCATTGGTTTCTTCAAAAAAAGAAATTCAAAAATAGAATTAGCACCGGCGCGGGCCACGATATAATTTGAAATGGCATATATGTCTGAAAGCTCACCGGAAAGAAATTCAAAAGACTTGTAATGTTCGTTTGAAACCAAGTCTAAATTACCCTTGCCTTTGCCTGTAAGATGAATAATTCGAAAATTCTTAATCAGCATGGAATAGCAATTAGAAACTAACTGATTTAGTTTTTGAGCTCCCTGACTCCCACCCATAATCAAAATTACCGGGCGAGGATCATTTTGAGAAAAACCGCAGAGTGCCCATCCACGTTCCATGTTGCCCCGCCCCAATTCGCCTCGAATAGGTGTCCCCACCCAATCAGTTTGATAGCCGGCAAGATATTTCGAGGTTTCAGAAAACGTTAAAAGCACTCGTTTAGCGAATCGAGCTGCAATCTTAGTAGCTAGGCCTGGCGTATAATCAGACTCATGCGCAACTACGGGAATTCTAAGTATCCAGGCAGCTAGTACCACCGGCACCGTAACATAACCACCTTTGCTAAATACGACATGCGGTCTCTTTCTAACTAAGGCGGCAAGAGCCTGAAGTAATCCCCAAAAAACATTAAAGAGATCAAAAAAATTCTTAACTGAAAAATAACGCCTAAGCTTTCCACTACGAATACAAACAAACGGGACTCCGGCACTCAAGATAAGCCCTTTTTCGATACCACTCGATCCAATATATGTAATGTCCCAATGAAGCTCTCTCATTCTTGGCAGAAGAGCCAAATGAGGCATCACATGTCCAGCCGTGCCTCCGCCTGTTAGTACAACTTTGAGATTTTTACTCATGAAATTTGATTTCCTAACTAAGAAAAGCCCAATTGAACTTCTATTGGATAATATTTAGAAACTACGGATCGGATCGCACCTGCCTCGGCAACTACGGGTATAATTTTAAATTCAAATAAAGACTGAATGTGGTCTACCTTACTTTTATTTGATGGATCTGAAAAAACAACTTCCAGGGCTCCCCTGCTTGAGGCAAAACTTACTGCTACACAGTTATGCTTTACGGCCTGATCCCAAGGGATCTTCATCAAAGCTTGCATATCAATGCGGTAATCAACCAAACTATAAATCCGGTCAATAGACATTTTTTTGGAAATGAGGTCAGCCAACAACCCTTCCTCTAACACATGGCAGTCAAGCGCAGCTAAAAAAGGGTCCTTCTGATACCTTTGCATATAATTTAAAAGAATACCGAGAGAAACATCTGACAATATCCCTTCCGATTTCAAAAAATCAAGAACCTGGCTCATCAAGAGATCTCCATTCGAGGCGAAATTGGTCTCCCCATGAGAGCTCTCCCCTCGTAGAATGAGTACAAAAATGAATGGGTTTAACAAACCACCCTATTATACCGCTAGGACTTATTGACCCGCAAATATCTTTTGAATCATTTGTTACAACTATCTTTCTTTCTCTATCTCGATAATTCGATTCCCAGTTTGAGGAACTCCCCCTGGTGAGGCCTAGCCAATTCGCAGGCACAAGCCCTTTAAGTAAGCAGCTCAATTCTCCAGCTTTGATAAAGGAACTTTGCTGGTCAAAAGTCAAAAAACCGCCTCTATCGATTCCTAGCATAGCCAGCGGGGATTGAATTTTAGTCGCAAATGAAAGTTGAGCTCCGTTCATGGTCCATTCTGCGACTGTACGCCCTAAAGGATCAACTACATTTCCAATAAAGCTGCCATCTGACTTTGAAATCCAATCAAGATCTAGCGATATAAACTTAGTACCTTGTGAAAAACTCACAACATGACTCCCTTCCAAGCTTCGACAGTCAGAAGAATATTTATTTAGAATCGATTCCCGCTCTTGCGAAGAGATCCTAGGCAGTGTCACACAACCTAAAATCCCACAGCAATAAAACAC
>CAIMVM010000216.1 GCA_903844895.1 uncultured Pseudomonadota bacterium | reverse complement strand
TGCGTCCAAAATCGGATTTATATATTAGAAATTTATAAAATCCTTAGAAAAAAAATGCTTCAGATTTTCTTCGCGGTGGAAAATCCAAATAGTAGCGTCAAACTCCCGATGTTTAGACCTTTTCGGCTAGGCTCTTGCTAGATTTTAAAGTGAAGAAGCGCTCTGTATCATCTCGGAATGCCATTCTGTACGTAATTTTACAAAACCACCATCTTTGTTGGCTCTAGTTTGATTGATACTTGATCCTAATGGAAGTTTACGTTCCCCCGAAATGTCGACTGCTTCAAAGTCGATATTGGTGGAAGCAGCGCCTTTTTTGGATTTGATCATCTTTTCTTGAGTAATTATTTTCTTTCTCGAGTTTGATTTAGATGCAGCAAGAGACGATTCACTTGCGATAAGAAGGACCATTGCTAAAAAAAAGTAGAGTTTCATATTCCGCATCTCCCGCATGTGGTAACTCCTATCGGCAGTTCTATGCTTTAGCTTTAAGATTGCTTTAAATGCTCGTAATTTTGTGACGTTAGCAGCGATCATTTCCCTTTGTGATGCAGTGGTGTCGTGAAGCTGCTGTTAGAACTGGGCTAAGTGCCTTTAAGTGCTCAATTTCATGAACACTTTATAAGATTGTTGCAGATTTCTAGAAATCCGCTAAGGATCTATTTCCTGAGTCTATAAAGGTCTCTTTAAAGGCAGGCTAAGCGACCAAAAATAGCTTTTTGCGCAGTTTTGGTAAACGTTCAAGGTCATAACTTGAGCTACCGACGCTACCTTTTTTTGCTTTTTCAAAGTCGGCAGTGATGTTTTGGTGATTCTAATTGAGCGGAACTAAATGGGTTCTATGCCAGTGACGTGAAATTCGAATACAGAAATTTTGCGGAGCCAGCACAGCATGTTCCGCTCCTTGCGGCGCATTCCGTTCTCCTTTTCGAGGCTGTGTTTTAACGGGTTAGGGTCGCTATTGCTTCCTAATACAAAAATGTTACTATTTAGTTTGCCTCATATTAAAAACTTTTTTGAGACCTATAATAGCGATCTTTACGAAATACACTTGGATTTGTTTCTTTGCTTTAGGGATCGCCTGCCGCACAACGACATACGATGTTTCAAGCCCTAAAGCTGAGTTTGCACCAAATGGTGTTCCGATTGACTGGGGTGGTCTTTTGCCTAGGCCAGTTGTTCCTGCATCGGTGGAAGCTAAGTTAGCTAATGCAGCTGCAAAGCGACTTAATCAAGCAGCTCAGTTAAAAGAATTCATCTCGGGCCTTTCCCCGCAATTCGAATGGATTGATGGGATAGTTTCAGTTCCTGTAAAGCTGCTTTCCAATGATGACGATGGACGAAACCATCCTTTTGCTGACGGACAAAAAAACGCATCTCTGGGTTGGTTTCATTGGTCGGATCAAAATGTCGATCCGCCACTGACTTTGACTTTAGTGGCTGGCAAGGCGCCCGGCGCAGATCATTCAATGATTATAGTTGAGCCATCAACTCAAATGTTGGAGTCGACTTTTGGGGCCGAATTATCTGAAGTTTTAGGTGAGATGTCGAATGAGCAGGGTGAAACTTTCTCTTTTCAGCTTGTGAAAGACCCCACTCGGCAAGTTTACAGAGCGGGTATCATTGTAGGTGCGTCGGGAATGACGTGGAAAACCCTAGAGGCCTATCCCTCTGTTTTCACGGAAGGGCCACGCTGGCTATTCTCGCTTTTAGATCGCTGGGCTTGGCCCAGAGTTAAGCTGAGATTTGTGGCAAAGAATGGTGTCAGTAAAGGCGGAAATTGGCCAGTTTTGTTTCGTTTCCCTTCTCAAACAGCAGAGCTAGCTGCAGCCAGTCTTGGTGGTGGTCAAGGTGCTTTTAAAGATTCGGGGCGTTCTATTGCTCTTCCTCCGTACAATGGCCCGGGAAATCCAACAGCATCTATCAGTCTTAAGAACTGGCTAGATTCGCAGAATCAAGCTGCAAAATCGGCAGATTTCTTTGCGGCGACTGCTGGTGCGGGTGTTCACAACAATTTTACTGACACCAGTGGGAAGACACATCCTACGGCAGTTGGCGGCATCGATACCTATGTTCTTAAAGAAAGAGTGGGAAAAACTCAAATTCTTTACACATGCTTTGATGCGAGAAATCAACAAGCCGAGAGCCAATGGGGTGTGCCCTCAGGAGCGGGATGGCACTCTGTTGGTCATGACCTCGTAGGACAGTCCGAAGAAAACTGGACCTTTGGGGAAACGATTTTGAATACGTTTGAGAAAACGGGTATTTTTGCTGGATGGGGGGTCCGAACACCTTATCCATTTAATGATGTAAATCCATTTGGTGCCAACGATGTGGTGACTTTTCGGATTCTGCGACCCAACGAGGCTTATGCAACAGCGAAGCATCACTTTCATTGGTATGCCGTAGATGCTTCCCAGAAAGTTTGCACGATCATTTGGAAACATCTCGGTTGCGCTATAAAAAGTGATCAAGACTTGAAATGCAATAAGTAATTGGGAACTGCCTGATAGTCACACATGCTCTATTTCTAGATTAGAGTTCTTGGCTCTTTTAAGAAGTCTATAAAGGGGTCACGTTCTCTATCAAGGAGTACGTAAGCAAAAAGTCTAATGTGTCGTTTTTCAAGTACAATATAAAAAGCCATTTTTGAGTTTTGGCTTGGCTAAACGCGCTTTTATTGAGATGCGGTCGTTAGGTAGGTTTATTCAGAGCAACGGGCTTAAAATGACCTGTCGTTCGGCCAAAAGATTTTTGAATCTATAGAAAAATTCTACTGAGTCAAAAGTCTCGCAAGGAAGATTATAGCAGGCAACTTAGCTGTCTTTAATTTGCAAGAGATACTCTATAAATCAGTGAATTGGAAAATTTGTTTCTGTAGCTTAATGGAAAGAACCAGGATGTCTAACGTTGTATGTGGTTCGTTTCTAGTTTGATCAGACAAGCACTGTAAAGAGTCATCGAAGAATTGTGATGCTAGGTTTGAACTGGGGGTTAGCTGCTCTGAAATCCCTAGAGAGATCGACGACTATCTCTTCTCACATTTTGAGTGAACGGCCGCATTATAAGTCCAAAAGTGCCTTTGCATAACTTGTGGAGGAGAATCGTGGAAGTGCAGAGAACACTTGTTTGTCTTTCGGTCCTAAGATTCTATTATGTCAGCATGGATTTGGAAACCTAAAAACTTTTCTGCTCTGCTAGGAAAGGTCTTCTGAATGCAATATAATTGTTATAAACATGTAATTGCTAGCCGTTCGTAAGAAATTTCGAGCCCTAGGTAAATATTGACGAATTTCAATTAGTTAGGAGGATTGCGCCAATGAAAAAAGCGACAGAATACGTTTACGTGGCTGCGGGAGTTCTATTTTTAACCTTCCAGACATCTTGTCAGCCTTTGAGGCCAGAAACTGAAGAAAATGATGTAAAGCTATTTGGACTGGGTTTGAACGAGAAAAATAAATTGGCAGGAGCTGGATGGATCAAGGAGCCGCTTCAACTTGACCGGGAGTATGTTAGCCCTGAAGAAAAAGCGAGGCATGAAGAATTTGGCGAGATTATTCGGCGCTATCAGATTGAGAGAACCCAACATAATGGCGGCATTAAACGTGGATTTCATGCCAAGCAATTGGGATGCACTTTAGGCCGTTTTCAAGTCTTAGATCAAATCCCATCTGAGTTGCAACAAGGTATTTTCATGCCTGGCACGTCCTATGAAGTTATGGGAAGATTCTCGTCAGGTTTAGGGACCATTGAAAAAGATGCCGAGCTTGACGTGAAAGGATTGGCATTAAAGCTGCTAAACATCGAGGGACCGAAGCTCATTCAATCTAAGTTGCCAAACGAAAACTTGCCTAATAGTCGATCTGTTGATTTCACAATGACCAATGTGCCGACTTTTGGCACCAAGAATTCTACCGATTTTATGGAGTTTGCAAAAGCAGCACATGATGGAAATAAAGGGCCATTTCTACTTAAACACCCTATCGCACTTCAGCGTTTAGCGGGTTCCGTAACCCGAAAAATTGGAGATTTAGCTCTAGAGTCATTTTGGAGTGGTGGTGCATCGCGAATAGGACCGAAGACGATGAAGTTTAGGGTTGCCCCTTGTGATGGACGGAAGCAGTTTAGTCCCACAAGAAAAGTTACCGAAAACTATTATAGGGAGTCATTACAGGAGCATTTGAATTCTGAGAGTGTATGTTATGATTTCTATGTACAAATGCAACTTGATCCTTATAAGCAGCCCATTGAAAATCCTCAAGAATTTTGGAAAGAATCTGAAACTCCATCAATCTTGATGGCTAAGGTGACTTTTGACAAACAAGACTTAGCCAAAAATGATGCCCTTTGTGAGAGAATTACATTTCACCCTTGGAACACGATTGCAGCTCATCAGCCACTTGGAGAAGTCAATCGTGCTCGCTTATTTATTTATCACGCTAGTTCCGAGGAGCGCTCCAAAAGCGGCATTCAGTTCGATCCTCCTAATTTTTAATTAGAGAACGTTTTGCAAGTTTTATACGAGAGGTTACTGCTGGACTGGCATTCGTCCTGGCAGTTCCTTAGCGCTTCCATCATACAATATATTCTGTTTTATTTGTTCTTTCAGAATTGATAGCGCGGATCCCATCCCATATGCTCGTAAGACTCATTGAGACTTTTCGAGATGATTCGAACTGCGATTTTCATAACTAGGAGCAGGTTTAGCCTGCTCCTCGATGGGCTGCTCAATTCCCAAGAGACCTCGTTTTTTCCAAGGCATCTAAATTACAGAAATCAAGAAATGAGTCGACAATACTCCAACCGAAAAGGTTTGAAAAAGTACTAGGATCGACATTAAACTCTTTGCAGTCAGCAGCAGTGCCTTCGGGATGAGATTGTATAGTCCAAATGGGAAGTTCAGTATGATAACTAGCCTCATGAGGAATGAAATCTCCTTTTGCCCAGCTTTCAAACCCAGATCCTGCTGCGGTTACTTGCTCTGAGTGATAAATAAAAACCTCTCCTTTTGAAGTCTTAATTTTTAAACGTTGATTTGCATGCAACTGTATCGTTCGCTTGCCTATTTCCATTTTTTTAGATTCATGAACGTAGCCCACCTGCCCGCCTAGCATTAAATGTAACAACTGATGACCAAAGCAGATGCCGAATATAGGAATTTTGCGTTTTATAATCTGACTTTGAAGCCAATTTACAAGTTCAAGTTGCCATGGCCTTTGGTCGTGCACACTTGCATTGCTGCCAAAAATTACAACTCCAGCAATTGTTTCTGGCGGGGTCCTATAAAGTGACCCGCAACCAGTGAAGTTTGGGAGGTGATACGTGAGAGGAATCTTAGAAACTTTTGACATGCGATTGAAGGCTTCGGTCTCAGGTAGCGACAACCCAGGGTCTACGACTAAGATTTCAAAAGGAATTTTCATAAAATCAACCTTTCATTTACTTTAAGGTTTATAATTTAAATCACCAATGTATTCCTAAATTTATTTTCTGTGCGAGTTGAATCGCAAAGTTTGCTGCTATCTTAGAGCTTTGACGGGGCGTTATCCAGCTATATTTGTGCGCAATATGTCGGATTGAAAAACGTTTGTAGATGCTGGATAATATACTGTGAGTTCTCGGACTCTTGAATTTTCTTTAGAAGAACGTCATCGCCATGGGCAGGTTGGAGATTTTTTGTGGTCAATAGAATCAGTCTAGCTTTTTTAATATTTGGCTCCTTTTCCGGCTGCTTGAGTTCTCGTGAGTCTCAGTTGCAAAACTCATTTGTACCGCTCTCTAATTCGGATCCTAAGTATTTTGAGAGAGAATTTTTCAAGTCAGAAAACAAAACTTTGGAGCGGCGACTCTCTGAGTTGCCTCAAGATGCTGCCCTACCTACGGCCTGGTCTGATACTTTTTTACCAAACCGTTGGGCAGGCGCAGCAGTGAGATGGTATAAAGATACAAAATTGGGGGATTTGGATGTTCCCACTTCACGCCCTGATATGTGGACGTACAAATTGAATTCTTTAAATGAATTAAAAAAAATGAGTCTAGAGTCTCTCAAGCTATTGTCGCCCGCCGAAAAATTCGACATTTTGATGGGGCGATATGAATACCCCCTTACCAATGTCGAGCGCAAAAGAACGGATCCAAATCACCAGAATTGGGAGGGTACATGCAACGGGTGGTCCACAGCAGCACTCAAGTTTTCGGAACCACCACCCGTCTCCATTACTAATAGAGATGGCGTTGTAGTTCCGTTCGGGTCGTCAGATATTAAGTCGCTCTTGATGCTTCATCAGTTTTTTATTGAGCGATACAAAAAATATGCGATCTTGGGTGAGCGATGTGAGGACGTCGCGACCCCAAAAATGGAGCTTTTTTTCCCAAAGTGGCTTTCTGAAGATTCCCTCGATGCTTGCTCCGATTCTAATGCTGGGGCCTTTCACTTGGTTCTTACAAATATGATTGGTCGGTTAAAGAAAGGTTTAGTCTTTGATGTCGATCGAGACTCGGAGGTCTGGAATCAACCCGTCTATCGATATTCAACTAGAGTTATATCGAGGACTCCTACCTCAGCTCTTGTCAACACGCGTGTTTGGTATGCAGAAGAAGAAATGCCTAGTTGGGAGCCACTCACGATCAACAAAAAGAATGTGGAGGTCATGGCAACTTACAATTATGTGTTAGAGCTTAACTCAAAAGGCGAAATCATAGGCGGCAAGTGGAAAGATGGGCAAGCAGTAGATCACAAAATGCACGCAACTTACCATCCAGATTTTGTTTGGTATGCAGAGGGAGAGGACGCCAACTACAAATTAGATACCTTTACGGATAAATTTAAAAACAGATATAAATTAGACAAACCGATCGAGTTTGGAGCCATAGTCGAGCTGTGGGAGCTTTCTGTAGGAAAGAAATTCAATTTTCGTGGCATGGATCGCATTCCTGCTAATCTTTAATTGTGCGGGGACTGAAGGTACTTGGGTCCTTCCAGGGCCTTACGCAATCCTAGGTGGTTAGGTACTTAAACGACTGTTTGCTGAGCTTCAGCCCGCCAGTTGGAATTGCTACCTACGCGGCGGACTTAAGGGATGCAATAAAACTAAGGTCGGAAATTTGGATTTCCATCGCAAGTTGCGAATGTGTCAGAAGAAGCCTTCATTGGCGGGTCCTTGTTATTATAGAATTCTATTGTCATCTGTGCAGGTGTTGTGCATAATCCTCGCCTTTTACAATTGAGTGGAGTTGAATTGAGATTGCTCTTTCCATTTGCGGCTTGGATAGCCTTGGCCGGCTGCGGTTCCAAGGAGTCCGTGACAGCTCGATTTGCGTTGGAGCCCATCGGCATGCCGGAAAGCGAGTTGGCCGCGATTTCCGCAATTTTAGCAGAATTCAATCAGCGTTTAGGGTCAAATATAGCTTCTTTGTGCACTGAGAACTGTAATGGGGTCATTGAGTTTGTTAGTCCTAGGGAAGACGGGGTAGTAGGCCTTTGTGAGCCTAGTACTTATGTTCGTTCGAAATCTCATTTTTCTATGAAAAAAGGATGGATTCGTCAAAGAAAGAGTGAACTCCGTGCCGATATAAAAATTTCTTCTGATTTGAGGAATAGAGGCAATCAAGAATTTTTGCGAACTATAATATTTCATGAGTTGGGACATGGCTTACTTTTAGATCACAGTTCAAATGAGCACGACGTCATGTTTGCAGTCGTAAATGGCGAAAAGAATTTTGATATGTATTTTGAACAGGTTCGATGGAAACTACAAGAAATCTCAAAGTAACTTCTTACTTACATGCGGGTTATCACCCATTGCAATCATCATGATCGGCATTATAATTTTAGTATAGTAATCCTTGGATTTCATTCTGGAGATGACATGGCGTTAGACACGCAAAGTTACTTTATTACGCTAGACAGTGATGCCCTAATGAGCTCTCTCTTAGAGCGTGCTGTCGGAAAAAAATCAATCTACTTTTCTAGTGCCATGGATTTGGAAATTCAATTGGTTGACCTAGAGCCCATTGCTGTATTTGTCGATGTTCAATTGGGTTCCTCTGAAAATGGTTTGGATATTATTCCCAAGCTAAAAGAGCGGTGGCCTTTCTCTCCAGTGATAGTCGTTACCGGTGATCGCCAAGATGACGCGGTCTCTAATGCGCTATCCAAAGGAGCAGATGATTTTATTTTTAAACCAGTCAATCCAAAAGAGGTAGTTGCTAGACTGCAAACCAGAATGGCTGATTTAGCGCGAAGGCAGGCAGATGAAGTACATACAATTGGCGATCTTGTTGTCGATAGGGCCCATAGAAGTATTTTAAACTCCAATAAGCAACAACGTTTCCTATCCCCAACCGAGATGGGACTGTTGAATTGTTTACTATCAGCTCAGGGAACGGTAGTCCCTCGGGAGGTTATGAAGCGAAGGTGCTGGGGACAAATATTTGTCAGCGATAATGCTTTAAATCGTAAGTTGCATGAAGTGCGACGGATTCTTAAAGACCTTTCATCCCAAGTCAATATTCGCACCCTGTATGGCACTGGTTTTATGATTGAGGTAGCGCCCCTAAGTGGTGAAACCTCTCCAGACGATTTTAAGGAGTCCGCTTAGTCTTAGCAGATCAAGCTACGGGGCTGAAGCAGCAAGAAGAGATATAAATTCAAAACTACGCCCCCCTAGACTCTTTGTGCATAGGAGGTCGCGGCGCCTCCTAAGACCAGTGTACTAAGGAGAAAAGGCTTGCGGTCATAGTTAGAATCTTACTCTCGGGAACATGCCATTCCGCGGAAAGGCCTAAGTATTTATATTGATCAGTGTTTTTCAGAAAAAGCTTAGGCGAGCGAATGCGACACCCTAAACGCACAGGATTTATTTAACTAAACATTGACAAAATATGCGCACTAATTGATAGTGATAGAACCTACTAAAGGAGTCACTCATGATTAGGCGCATTTTTTGGGCAGTAACGTTTTTAGTCTCTTCCGTCGGATATTCGGTAGATTTGGAAGGTGTTAAAGGTTTTGAGCCAGATCGGTACTTGGGAACTTGGTATCAAGTTCAAAGTACGAATCCTTTTTTTCAAAGAGGCTGTAAATGCACTAAAGCGCAATATACGGCCAGTGATGACAATAAGATTGATGTGCTCAATACATGCTACTTGCCTAATGGTGCCATTAGGGATGTGATGGGAACGGCAAAAATAAGTAATCCGGATGTCCCAAGTCAACTTACAGTTAAATTCTCGCGCTTTTCACCGGATTTCGTCAATTATGTAGTGGTAGAAGTCGGTCAGAATTATGAATACTCTGTAGTGGTTTCTCCGGGCAACTCACCGATTTGGATTTTATCACGAGAAAAAACACTAGATCCAAGCATCATTGCTGGCATTAGATTGCGTCTGGTGCAGGCTGGAGTGAAGATTGGAAACCTTAAGGATTTCAATTCCAATGACTGTCCTGGATTGTAGAAGAACAGAAATTGATAAGAACTTCCATGCAGATGACTTGCAAAGCGATCTGCATGGAAGTTTTACTAAAACCTACCATATTGCTAAAGCAAATAACTTTGAGCTTCTCTTGCAAGTTGCAAAAATCCCAAGGCACCTGGATTAGAAAAATCTTGCACTTAAGACTTTAAATTCTATTTGGAAAATGTGCCTAACTGAACGGGACATTCGCCCACAGTTTGGCGCAAATCCAATTACATTTAACGGCGTTTGCCTTGCAGCATCTCTAACGTCTTTAGAAGTTGTTCCGTTGGAGGCATCTTTCCTTGGTTTGCCGTTCCTAGAGGCTCTTTTTTGGAATTTGAGTTTGGGCTGGGTTTGCCTATGGTCGCTCTTTCTACCATGGGTTTGAGCGTAGGGCTGCGCTCAGCCTGAGAAGGCGAAATTTGATCTACTGGCGGGATTTCTAAAATTCGTCCCGCTCCCAGGGCATAGAGTTCTAGTGCACGCTGTTCTGAATTTACAACAATTAAATGACATACGTGGGGAGAGGGATTTTTGGTAAGTTCGCTCAGTGTATTTGTTTCTTGCTCGGAATCCTCCAAGTGCCAAACATTAAAGAAGGCACCATAGAATCCAAGAGGCGATAGTGCTGCTTCCTTTTGCATTTGATCATATTTTTTGGTGAGATAATGAATGACACTTGTAAGATCCAAATGAGCGCTGACATCTTCGACCTTTACAACATCCAGCCCTAGTTTGGTAAAGGACTCGTTCCAATCCAAGTCCAATTCTCTAAGCCTCTCTTTTAGCCTAGAAAGTAGTATTTCATTATTAAGATTCTGGGTCTTGCGATCTTGCGTCTCTAAATCTTCTTTTTCGAATTTAGCTAGGTACCTCATATATCCCTGGGCTTCGGCAATCATCATGGGTACATTGTGGGGGACCGTTTGTTTTTGACTCTGGGTGAGTTTTCTCCATTCATGTATCACTTCTACCAACCTAGAAGCAGCCTTCTTTTTAACCGACATTACTCGTTCTAGCGATTCGACTTCGAAGGATAGGGTTTTCAAACTATAGAAAGTTTCCATGGCCTTAGGAAACGATTCTAGGGTCAAGCTTTCTGGGATGCCCGCTCCCTTGGCGTATACTTGCCACTCGCCTTTGAGCTGGTCCAAACGGAGAACATAGGCTTCATATAAGGTGTCTAGTGTCTCGCTAAAAGCCAGAATTTTTTTAAGCCTGTCATCGTGCCGGTCTCGTATGGAATCAAGGCATTTCATTAAACTTTGGGTCTGCTCAGCTAATTCAGACAATCCTGCCTCAGGGAGTTCAAAAGCCAACTCGGGCGGCTTTATCGCATCTTGAACCTTAAATCGGTCGAACCAAGTTAATGATTTTTTTCTATCTTCTATCCTAAGGGAAACTGAGGTTCCCGTCAGCATGAGCGTGAGTGATTTTTGAAGACTTTTAATGAGCTCATAATCTAGCTCTTTAAATTGAGTCCATTGATCATTCAAGGGTTCGAACGAACCTTGTAAATGGTTTGATAACTCCATTTTTTTGTCAGTTAAAATCTTTACGACTCTTCTTGCCACTTGAATTCTGCCAAGTAACGTAAAGCCAGATTTCCAGTTTATATCTCGCTGAGCAGTTGCAACCCATTCCGAATCAACGCGCATGTCTGAGATTTGATCTTCGAGGTTCTTGCGACGGGCATGGATTTCGGAAACAGGAAGCCCGCTGCCCTCAAGTTCATTGAGAAGGGACTGCATTTCCTTTAAAAGCCCTACTTCCTGACTTCTGTCCTGAAATTTGTTTTCTTCCATGCTCTCGACCTTGGCTATTTGGGAGCGTACCTCCCAAATTCGGGGGCTCAGGTCATTAAGTCGTCGGTCAAGAATAGCTATGTTTGAAGGGGTCCACTTGGTCCCAAGCGACTGGTTAAGTTTTTGGCTAAGCCGTCTGATCTCGAGGGTTACTTCGCGAACATCTTTTGTTGCCAGGGTGTCTCGGTGCTCTCGCCTAGCTAGATAGGCATCGTTTTCGTAGCTAACCCGAAAGCTTTGAAACAGTTCATGAAATTCTGTATGGGAGCTATTGATGACGTCTAAGCCATCGCGAAGCTCAGCGAGAAGCGTTTCTCGTGCAATGGAGCGGCCATCTTTCTCGCAGTTAACGCGGTCAGTATTTCTAGTGATCTTATAACTCGAACCTGCATCATCTGAAAGCTCTACGGTCACCTTCATGAGCCCAGCCATAGGCTGATCAGTCAGAGCGCAAGCCAAAGCTTTGACAAACCATTCTTGTTGTGTCTTTTGTTCACTTGAGGTAATCCAGGTGCGTCTCAGGTTGCCCCGACCACCTGCAAACCTAAATGATTCTGGTGCAAGTCCTGTTGTTCGATGCCAATGAATAGCTGTTACGATCACGGTCAACCTCTTTCCGTTTTCGGCAAATAAAGAATTCTTACTCTATTGTACAACGAAGCCCCAGTTATTGGGTGTAGCGTATAAATTTTTAGGATTTTAAGGGCGCTTACCAGCAAAAAAGCCAAATTTGCCTAAAAAAGCCCGTAATATTCACCTTATGTCATATCCCTAAGAGGCAGCATCGAGCAGGCCTTGTATTCCAAGTCCTAAATTGCCAATGAAGCGTCTTCCAGAATTAATTTGTTTTTTGCTAAGGGAATGAAAAGCCACTTTTTTTTATATTTTTTTGGGAATAGACAAAAAATCAGGGCTTCATAAATACTCCCCTTTTTCTAAAAACAGCCGGCTGAAGATTTGCATTAAGAAAGGATCACAAAGAAAAAAACACCCTCAACATAGAGAGTGTTTTTTGCTGTTTTGAGTTTTAAAAAGAGCCCGATATCAATCGGGTCTGAGTATTTTTCACTCGATATTAACTTCGAAGTGCAGAAGATTAAACTTTTCTTTGACGGTATTACCGATGACCATAGACTTTACACCCTTTTTCTTTTCATAATCAACGGTATAAATGGCTTGAATCATGCCCCCTTTGCTCATGCCTTTAACAAATTTAGCAGTGCTCAACTTGCCAAAATTTTGAACTTCGCCAGTTTTCTTAACTAAGTTTTCGACCATCGTTGAAGTTAGCTTTTGTATTTCTGCCTCTGTGAGTTCTTTCTCTTTGGGGAAAGACATAGGCTTAAAGTCACCTTTAATGGCGATCTTTTTAATGGCGATCTTCTCTTTAGGGCGGGAGTTATCTGTAGGTGCTTCGGATATCTTGATGGCAACATCAAGTCCCTCAATAACTTCACCGAATATGGAATGTTTATCGTCGAGATGTGGGGTTGGTGCTACAGTAATAAAAAACTGGCTGCCATTAGTGCCTGGTCCAGAGTTGGCCATGGAGAGCATTCCAGCTTTGCTATGTCTTAAATCTTTATGGAATTCGTCTTTAAATGCGTACCCAGGTCCGCCCGTGCCGTCTCCTTTGGGATCACCACCTTGAATCATAAACTTAGGAATAACCCGGTGGAAGGTAAGTCCGTCATAGAAACCTTTCTGGGAAAGCTCAACGAAATTTGAAACAGTAATAGGGGCTTTATCAGGGAAAAGTTTTATTTTAACGGTTCCCATGGTTGTTTCCATGATTGCAATTGATTCTGAAGCGACTGCTGAAAAGGAAAACATCGCCAATAAAAGCCCAACCAGTCTTTTCATAATAAAACTCCCTGCTTAAATTTAGGACTAAACTATAGCAACATTACCAGCAGCTGCCAATTTAAAAAATTAATTTTTAACAGCAGTCAGCCGTGCCTCGCTGGAGAACATCACAAAATGATCCTGAAAATCATCAAAACATTCCATGTGAAAATTCGACTGCCAAAAAATAGGAACAAAAACACCTGAATTCAAGGGATTCTTAGGTGAAAGCTTTTTCCCTTGAAGATAAGCCATCCGGAAGCGACGCTCATCCAAATGGAATATGCAATACCGACAGGAATCACTCTAAGTGCATTTTGATTGGAAATTCCTAAGAGGGAGACACTTATATGAACTCCCAAGAGAATCCAATGGCAAATCACATAATTCCTGAACCATGGTTTTTGTTTCCATTTTGGCAAAAAGATTAAAATTAAGTCGACGGGAAAAAAAAGAAGCATATTGATATTATGATGCATATCAAAGTGAGTAGAAAAGACCCAACTTACAATCATGGAAAAACCGATTATGCCAAAGACTCCTCCAAGGAAAACTGAGCTTAATCCGGTTAGGACGGGGATGGGAAAAAATAGTATAATTACTGTCACTGCGAAAAGAAAACCTGTCACATATATATAGAAATTTGGATCGGGTTGGAACCAGTCACTGGAAGCCTTCACCAATTGTTTGTCGAATTGAAGAAGACTTTGACCATGATTGGGAGTTCCGTCATCGTTGTAAGCCGGAAGTGAAGCGGCATACTCTCTAAGTTTTATAGGATAAAAAGATTCTTCCCATTTAGATTGAGGGACATCAAGCTTGTTGTTCATTGCAATGTCTAAAATCCAGCCTAGAGAGGGAACAATTCCTAAGTGAGTTCTTACATACCATCTAAAATCATGATCTGCAGGTTCGGCCTTTAAGTTCTTAGAAAGAATTTGTCCTAGACTATCATTTATCAAGTCTCTGGGAATGGTGGCGCAATTTCTTTCGAAGTGCTCATAGCCAAAAAACATATTTTCTGCCGAAAGCTTTTCATTTACCAGCCGAATGAGCTCAGTTTTTTGTTTCTCAGTTAAGTTTATGATGTCTCGCCAAACATTTCTGTCTTCATAGTCTTTGTAAAGTCGCACAACTCCTTCTAGGCTTGATTGTCCCACCCAATACGTTCTTTTCCCAAGATAGAAATGTATAGGAAAAAGAGGGTCTTGAAAATCGAACATACCCCAATTGTAAATAAGTCGCGCCCCCGTTGATTTCACATGAAAACCTAGCAAAGTATGACCATAGCGCATGTAAAGAGCGGGTCCTAGGCCTACTGTATAAAGCTCTACGTCAATATCCGATACAGCGACATCAGTTGGGATGTGATTTGGCACGGGAATGGGTCGCGCTAGAGAGGTGGTGTTTATATAAAAGAAGGAAAACAACAGAAGCAGGAGCCTCAACATCAAAAGTCTCCTTTGAGCCTTCGAGATTCGGATATCTTTTCCTTGAGCTCTAATCTTTGTTTTCGTCGTTGCTGCGCTTCATTGAATCTCCTATGTTCCACTTCGGTTACGGGCTTTACCTGGGGAATATCCGCAGGACGGCCATTGCTATCTAGAGCCACCATAGTAACATAGGCCGTTGCTGTATGGTTGAGTTCATGTGTGAGGGGATTTTCTGCAGTAATTCGCACTCCTACTTCACAACTAGTAACGGAAGCAAAATTAATCGAAGCCTTTATACTTACAATCCAACCCAAGCGAATTGGTGCGACAAATTGCATGGCGTCAATTGCGGCCGTAACGACTAAGCGCCCTGAATGCCTTTGAGCGCAGATGGCAGCAGCTATATCTACCCAAGATAGAACTACACCACCAAAAATAGTTCCTAGGGCATTCGTGTGTTGAGGTAAAACCAATTCGGTCATTTCAACTTGAGACTCGGATGGTGTTTTAGATGTGGAACTTCTGTTCAGAGGAAACTCCTTTATTTATGGCTTCAATTTTGGGACGTCCAACAGCATTTTTTCCAGTATTTTTTATATTATACATCGAAGCGTCAGCTGCCGCTAAAAGGCTATCTCTAGTGGAACCATGGGTCGGGTAAGAAGCTATTCCTATAGATGCTGTAACAGATACGCATAAGGAATCCACTTTAATCGTAGTAGCGCTAATAAAATTACGAACACGCTCTGCTACATTAATGGCCATACTTGAATTGGCACCTATTAAAATAGCAACAAATTCGTCACCTCCATACCTTATGACACTATCTACTTCGCGAACGGCATCTTTGATCGAACGGCCTGCCGCTTTAAGAAGTTCACTTCCCACTAAATGTCCATGGACATCATTCACTCTTTTAAAATTATCGAGATCAATGAACAGAATTGAAAAGGGGGCGTTAAATCTCTGGCTTCTAAGAAGTTCATGGTCGATGGCTCGGTCCAAATACCTCATATTATAAAGGCCCGTCAGTTCATCCACTAACAACATTTCTTCAGCATTACCTAGTCTTCTATGCCATCCCCACTCATGTGCAAATCGCTTGATATACTTGAGATGAATATCCCCTTTTGGAAAACAAATCATCTCTACTTCTTTACTAAAATTGGGAAGCTTATATAGGACCCATGATTGATGATTTGACGCTAGATGCTCAGTGAAGTCGATTCTGGTGGACAAAAAGCTCTGAAAGAAGGAGTCTGAAAATTCGTCTAAAATAGAGAGTAAGGCCTCGGATCCAAAGGATATATCTCTTCTAAATTTTGTGCCGATCATTTGCAATTTTAGAACAGCTATGGCACGCGATTGAGAGATACTAAGTACCGCAGTAAATAGTTCCTCAAATTTCGTTGCTTGGGAAATTTTATCTTCGAAATCTTCCATTTCAAATCCTGATTTAAGATTGATGATTAAGGAGTAGATTTAATAAATTGCTTCCAAAGAACATATGAATCAAGGCACCTGCGGCCAAAAAAGGACCAAAAGGAATCTCAAATCTGAGATCTTTTTTCCTTTGCACTAGCATTAAAACGATTCCGACAAAGGAGCCAAGTACAGAAGAATAAAGTATGATTGGGAAAATGGACTGCCAGCCTAACCAACCGCCAATGCCTGCTAATAATTTAACATCACCCATTCCCATGCCGGTAACCTTACGCGTTATCCAGTAGATCCACGCTACTAGATATAAGCTTCCGCCGCCTAAAAGAATACCAATAAGAGCATCTTGCCATGTATAGTTTGGCAGGAAATACACAACAAGTGGGGTTGAAAGTACCAAGCCTAGAGAAATGCCATCCGGAATTATGAGATGCCTGATATCGATCATACTAGAGATCAAGAGGAGTGAAAAAAAGATAAAAGCGTGAATAAACTGAATGAGCTCGGTGGGGCTAATTCTGATCTCTCCCTGCCACATAGAATAGAATGGAAATTTGACATAAAGGAGGACGGCGGCAATCGCGGTAATGAGCTCAATTAAAGGATATTGTATGGAAATGGGCGTCTTGCAGCAGGCCGATTTCCCACGCAATGCGAGCCAACTGATAAGAGGAATATTTAGATACCACGGAATGGGCTCTGAGCAGTTGCGGCAGCCGCTTCGAGCAGTTTGCCAAAATGTCCCATCTGGAATGCGCCAAATACACACATTATAGAAACTTCCAAAGATGAGGCCTAAAAGGAACATGGCCCAGGCCACTGGCTCCTTTGCCCAGATAATAACGCTACTAAAAAAAGGCAGTTGGAACAAGCAAGCCCCCTCATGTATGATGCAACCATTTTATTCTATTAGTTTTTTCATGACACTAAATTAATGCTGACTAGATTTTAAGCGTTCTTTACGACCTATCCTATGGCAGGCGCTGGGTGTTATGCATGTCCTGCTGCATTGCTCCTTCCGATCTCCTTGCGATGAGGGCTTGAAAAACCGAGTTTCACCTCCGCTTTCATCCCTAGGCGCCATTTCTAAAGCAGCTTTCCATGGCTATGGACCCCCACCGCAGAACTGTAAGACGCCAATTTTGCTAGGGGTTGTGAGTCAAGAAGCACATGCCCGTAGTGTTGCGGAACTTGCTTACGGATTGGGGGTTTTTTGTAGATGATAGCAGGCTCTTTAAGATACATTGCCGAGTCGTAAATACTGCTTAGATTTTGGAGATAAGGCTTTGGCAACTTCACCTATGTTAGAAAAACTGGAATGGCCTAAGCTCTTACGAGAAGTTTCAGATCGCACTCAAACGGAGCAAGGCAAGGCATTCATAGAATCTCTCCGCCCGGATCTTTCTCAGGATCAGGTTCGAAATCGTTGGAACGATGTCCTGCCCTTAAAAAAGCTTTGCGAGCAAAATTACTTCCCTCCCATAGGCTTTATTCCAGAGTTAAAAGGGGTTTTCAGAGGACTGGCCATTGCGCAGATATTAGACGGGGTGCACTTAAGAGACATTGCAGCCCTCTTAAAGTCCACTAAATTTGTTCATGGTTTTGCCACGGATTTCTCTCTTAAAGCGCCGATGTTGTCAAGGTGGCGGTCCGAGCTTTATCCACTTCCTAGGCTTCTTCAAGACATTGAACGAGCAATCACACCTGAAGGCGATGTTTACGATGAAGCTTCCAAAGAGTTAGATCAAATCAGGAGACACAAACGCCATTTGATGCAGCGGATTTTAGATAAAATCAAAGCGCAGCTTGCCCAAAATGATGCCAGCCAGTACCTGCAAGATGATTTCTTCACCATCCGCAATGATAAGTATGTGATCCCTATTCGTATCGATGGCCGTGGACGGGTGGAAGGACAAATTGTTGACGTATCGTCTTCGGGGCAAACTCTATTTATAGAACCTCCCAGTGTCGTCGCGTTCAATCAGCAGTTGGCAGATATCGACCTTTCTGAAAGACTTGAAATTATTCGCATCTTAAAAGAATTAAGCGACTTAGCTAGCAAAGAACTAGATCGTCTTAAAGGCAATATGGCTCTCCTAGTAGAGCTTGATGTCCTTACTGCTCAAGCTCGTATTGCCGCTGAATGGCACTGCGAAGCTGTTAAGCTGTCGTCCGAGCCATGCATCAAGCTTTATGGGGCTCGACACCCTTTGTTGAAACCTAACCATGGAAATGTTGTTTCAAATGATATTTTGCTTCATCAAGAGCAGTCTTTACTCGTCATTTCAGGGCCAAATGCCGGGGGAAAAACCGTAACTCTCAAGACCGCGGGGTTCATTCATCTCATGGCAAAAGCGGGATTCCTATTGCCGATAGAAAGTCATTCCGAAATTTTCTTGTTTGAAAATATCTATTTAGAAATGGGAGATGGGCAAAGTTTGTCCGCGAATCTCTCGACCTTTTCCAGCCATTTGGCAGGTCTTAAGCCAATATTGGAAAATTGCAAAAGTCACGATTTGGTGTTGTTAGATGAAATTGCCGTAGGTACAGAGCCAAATGCGGGATCTGCCATTGCGCAGGCGATCGTTGAAGAACTGTTAAATCGGAGATCCACTTCCTTGGTGACCACTCACTATGAACGCCTTAAAACTCTTGCATTAAATGATAAGAGGCTTCGCAATGGTTCCATGGAGTATGCAGTGCAAAAGTATACGCCCACCTATAGACTCATTTTAGATGTCCCAGGTCAAAGCTATGGGCTAGAGCTCGCACAACAGACAGGTTTGCCTTCCACGGTTATTTCCAGGGCAAAAGAATTAAGAGGTGAAAATGTCAATCAAATGGAGTTGGCGATTTCAGAGTTGTTGCTTGCTAAAACGAGAGCTGAGCAAGTTCAAAAAGAATTTGAGATGAAGACATTTGAGGCTGAATCCGAAAAAGCGCGTTGGAATCAAGAAGTTCAGCTCATAAAAGAGGCGAGAAAGCAATCCGTAGATAAAGTTACAGAATTGTATGGTAACGAGCTTGAAAAGCAACGTTCGAAAGTAGAACAAGCGACCCTAGACTTAAAGCAAGCAGCTCGGGATGCTGGTAATACTTCGCGAGGAGTTCTTGAGAAATCTAAAGCGAAGCATGCGCTTTTAGAGTTCAAAGAAGCACTATCTTCCACGCCAGAGTCTAAAGACCTTCCTGGTCACCAGGTAAGTCCTGGCTCCTTATGTGTTGGGGATAAAGTGTTTGTGATTCCACTCGGAAAAGGTGGTAACATTATTAAAATTTCTGATTCGCAAAAAGAGATTTACGAAATTTTAGTCGGTATCGTTAAGGTTAGAGCATCTCTAGATGAGTTAAGATTGCTTCAAAAGCTTTCTCCACCAAAGCCCAGAGATACAAGTAAATGGAAAGCCAAGGAGACGGTAGGCAGTGAGGATCGACTTGTCTTCCAAACAGCTTCCAATACTTGTAATTTGCGCGGGCTTTCTGGGGAGGATGCTGTTGCTAGATCACTTAAGTTTATTGATAATTTAGTATTAAAGGGAGAAGAAGCTGCCGTCCTAGTTCACGGACTTGGGACATCAGCAGTTAAAAATGCATTAAGAAAAGAGCTTGAAGTGAGCTGCGCTTATAGAATTCATTTTCGCCCCGGTCTTCCCGAAGAAGGTGGAGATGCAGTCACTATCGTTTTTATTAAAGATTAAGTTTACCTTTTCATTTTGAGGTGTTCGTTGACAGGCATTAGATTTTCAAAGCAAGAGATACTTCATGATTACGAAATAGCATTTACTAGTCGATTGGCTTCTCTTGCTGGACGTAAAGAGGTTCTTGGAGGTCGGGCTAAGTTTGGGATTTTTGGCGATGGTAAAGAAGTGGCCCAGGTCGCTCTTGCAAGGAGCGTAAAAAACGGCGACTGGCGATCAGGGTATTATCGCGACCAAACGTACATGCTAGCAGTGGGACAGCTTACAATTAGGCAATTTTTTGCTCAATTGTTCGCGGATACAAATCTTGAGAATGAACCTCATTCTGGCGGGCGCCAAATGAATGCGCATTTTGGAACCCGTTACTATGACAACGGCACGTGGAAGCATCAACTGCTTCAGCCGAATTCTTCCTCAGATATCTCGCCAACCGGGGGGCAAATGGCCCGGCTTTTGGGGTTGGCTTATGCGTCAAAGCTCTACCGCGAATCTGAGATTCTAAAATCTTGGGGCGGTGCTAAGTCTTTTTCAAACCATGGTGACGAGATTGCATTTGGAACCATTGGCAATGCTTCCACTAGCGAAGGTCATTTTTGGGAGACTATGAATGCGGCTGGAGTGTTACAGGTCCCCTTAGCGATGTGCGTTTGGGATGATGGATACGGCATTTCTGTACCATCTAAATTTCAGACGACCAAAGAGTCGATTTCTGAAGTGATGGCCGGATTTCAAGCGACGCATCAAAAAACCGGGATTGACATTGTTGCTATTAAAGGGTGGGACTATCAGACGTTGCGAACTCAGTTTCAAATGTGCATCGATAAGGTCAGAACAGCCCACGTTCCTTGTCTGTTTCACATAACCGAACTTACTCAGCCTCAAGGGCACTCTACGTCTGGTAGCCATGAACGTTACAAGTCAACGGAGCGGCTTGCGTGGGAAGACGAATATGACTGTCTACGTAAAATGCGACATTGGATTCTTTCTTCCAATGTGGCCACGGAATCGGAGATTGCTACTCTTGAAAAGAAAGCAGAAAATTATGTGGAGCAAGAAAAGAATGCCGCATGGAAGGCGGTAATCGACCCCATAGAGATTCGGCGTCAAAAAGCCCTTTCTATTCTTAAACCAGTAGTTGCAGCCATGGAAAATGGTGCTGCTGCAAAGCGCCTACTTGGAGATTTAGAGCGCCCCTTAACCCCGTTTAATCGTGCGATTCATGCTTGTTTGGATAGAATCCAATTGTTGGCACAAGGCATCGATTCGAGTGTTATGGCCCCCGTAAAAGAAATGCTCTTAGAAATGAAAGAATATGGACGTAATGCATATCGAACTCACCTATTGGTCGAAAATAGTAAGTCGCCACTTCAAGTGGAACCTATCTATCCCAGTTTTTTAGAATCGTCTTTAAAAGTAGATGGCAGACAGATCATTCAAAAGTTTTTTGATCTTAAGTTATCTGAGGACCCCAGGATTTTCATTTGTGGTGAAGATGTAGGCCAGCTTGGTGGTGTCAATCTCGAATTTGAAGGCCTTTCCAGTAAATTTGGAGAGCTCAGGGTAACCGATACAGGCATTCGCGAAGCAACCATATTTGGACAAGGTCTAGGCTGTGCCATGCGCGGACTTAGGCCGATAGTTGATATACAGTATCTTGATTACCTGCTCTATTGCCTTCAGGGGATGAGCGATGATTTAGCAACTTTGCACTACAGAACTGCCGGCGGACAAGTAGCTCCTGTTATAATTAGAACTAAGGGGCATCGATTAGAGGGGATCTGGCACACTGGCTCACCCATTGCCATGATTCTAAACGCCATAAGAGGGATTCACTTTTGTGTACCTAGAAATATGGTACAAGCTGCAGGTTTCTACAATACTCTTCTAAAAGGGGATGACCCAGGACTCGTCATAGAAGTCTTGAGTGGTTACCGAATTAAGGAAACAGTGCCAGAAAATCTTGGCAGTTATTGCCTTCCTCTTGGAGAAGTCGAAATTCTTGCAAAGGGTAATGACATTACTGTTGTAACCTATGGTGCAAACTGTCGAATCGCTATGGAAGCAAAAGATATACTTCTTGAAATGGGAATTGAACTCGAAATTATTGACGTTCAGACATTACTTCCATTTGACATCAAATGTGATATTCGGACTTCTATTATGAAAACTCATGCCGTAATCTTTTTTGATGAGGATGTTCCAGGTGGCGCGACCTCTTACATGATGCGAGAAGTTTTAGAAAATCAAGATGCCTATGACTGGTTAGATGCAAAGCCACGAACACTTACAGCTGAAGCTCATCGCAGCGCCTATGCTTCAGATGCAGATTATTACTGTAAGCCGTCAGCTGAGGATCTCATTCATTTAGTTTTAGAGGTCATGAAAGAAAGGCGTCCATCGGCATTTTGAAAATTTGATTAGTTTAAGCACATTAATTTGGTAAAAGGCGTGTTTCTTGATCTAGAGTAATTTTCAAGTCCATCATTCAAATCATTTTAGTCCTCAAGACATTAATGGCCTCCAGAGGTCTTTACTGTCTTTGGGATGTCTGAACTAAGATATTTCATTTTACGGCCGTGGAATTGCCGAATTAACTATTGCCATGACTTCGTCATCTGAACCTTTGGATAAAATGTTGAGATTCTTAGCGGGAATGCCAAACAGATTTAGTTCCGGAACGCGACTTCCTGATTGAATCATTAGATTTCTTGTGGATTCATACGCACCAAGAATCATGGCTCGACGGTTGGATCTGAAAGTCATATTCGCGTCAGCAGTCTTTGGACCGTTAGACGAGGAGGGGGCAACATCATTGAAATTTAGGGGGATGTTGCCTAAACGTCCTTTACTTGCTAGGGATTCATCAAAGATCTGCTTGACAATACTAGCCGTTTTTTCGATTTCATCGACTTCAGGTCCAGAAGTAAACATCTGGTTTTGTTTTGCCCGGCCGGCGATAAATTCGCGCAAGTCGGATGGATTGCTCACCTGTCTGGCTAACAGGCCCCGTAGGGGCGTCTCTAATAGCAAACCAAAGTAAGCCATTTTTGCAAAAGTTGTCACCTTGGCGCCGTCTCCTGAAGCCATATAAGTGTCGACTTTGTCAGGTGCGCATTCCGCAAATTTCCGTCCGGTCCCCAGAGAATTTTTCTCTAGCCAACCACCATATCCAATTAAGGTATCACCGGACGAAAGCCAGGGAAGTCGCTTTTGGGCATCAGGATCTAGGTTAATTTCATAGCGTGTAAAGGCTGTCGGCTCCCCGGTTGTAGCCGCCAAAGCCGGACCTAAATAGGACGCATTAACTACGATTCGCTCAGATGGAAGCGCAGCTTGGAATCCTGGTGTGGAGGGCTTTAGGGGGTTAGATTTTGGATCATAGAGCGTTTTTCTAACACGTTCTGCCATTTTCGGATTCGTAAAATAGACTTGATGAAGACTAGCGAGCCCCCGCTGTTCTTTAAATTTACCATCTCCCTTGCGTCCACGTCTCGCTGTGCTGTGTATGATGACATTGGAAGGAATTTCCATTCGCTTCCCTACTGGATCATAGCCATTAAACGCACCCCACACCAGATCAGGGTCCATAAGAAAAAAGTTTCCAGAAAGTGTAACATAGATAGCATCAAAGCTTTCTATCGATTTTAGTTTGCCTAAGAACGCCTTAAAAAAAGCCCTTCGTTTCCCTGGATTTTCTAGTCCAAACCTTGAAGCGTTCTGAGCCAAGGCGGTATTCCATTCTTTCTGTTGAGTTTTGTAATTTATAAATGTTGTGTCAAGCTTGCTACGAAACATTTTGAAAAATCTGTCTTGAATCACAACGAGATCATTTCGACCTTGGGAAGTGAGGGTCTTTTTGTCAGTTAGTATAGCGTCGGCGACATCGTCAGGTGTGACCAGTATAGATTTAGAATACGACTTCCAAAGGTTTGAAATAAAGGCTTCGCGTTCGCCAATCGTCGATCGTTTAAGTGCTTCAGAAAAATCAGCAGTTCTAAAGAAATCAATAACGAGTGCAGATTGGCCCACAATAGATTCTGCATTAACCATTCCATCCTTTGGATCGCCAAAAAGCACCCCTTGGCTGGTTCCGGAGATAAATACGTCAAATGAATCCAGCAACATGAGCGGGTTAGTAAAACGCGGCAAAAATAGCACTGAGTCAACAATTCCGGCGCTTGATGCCAAGATTCTTGCAGCCATTTGAGGTGCAAATTCTCCATTTACCGAAAGGCTTTTATTTTCAACTAAAGCCCGTGATATGTTTGCTATAATCGCACCACTGGAACCTCCGGTAACAAAAGTGGGTTCGTAATTGCTTTCCAACAATGCGATGAGAGATCCTATATGGGAAGAAAAGTAAGTGCCATTTCCTTGAAAACTTAGACAAGCGGTTTTTTTAATGTTGTCCTTGCTCATTTGCAACTCGGATTCCCCTTTTTCAAGGGGCGCTTTACAAGATAGTTGCAAGATTAAAGGAATGGCGACGAGCCTAAAAAATGTTCGATTTGACACAAAAAGTCCCCCAGAAGTTTCTCGTCCCCCACAGTTCACGGGAACTGCAGACAATTGAGACATTCAAAAACTAAAATAGTTTGTTCGCCATCAATTTTAGTTCACTCCCAGGACAAATTGCAACTGAGTCCATCGGTAGGCCAATGTTTAAAGCTACCCAAATGCCCCCCCCGCGTTCTACTTGGGGAGGTTAATAAACGTGCTTTTACGACTCTTCAAGATTTCCATTATTTGAACCCTTGCCTTTTGCAGATAAGTAAAGATAAATGGTGGCCATCACACGAGAATCGGAGATAAAAAACATGAGTCCAAAGCATAGGTTTCGAGCCTGGCAAGGCCAACTTTTAAAGGTCATTTATTTAGCGGGAGCGTTTTCATGTGTAGGGACAGTGCAGGCCCGAACCACTGAAAGACTAAAGAACTACCCGTTCTTATCGAGTTATTTTGATGCGCTCAGCTCGGCAGCTGGAGAGGACCCTTGGATTGAGTTTTTTGAAGTCAAAGAGGCGAGAACGTTTCCTAAGACCCCAATCAAGTGTAATTTCGCAAATTCCCAGTCTACCCAAGTAGCTGTGAGCGCTTGGGTTAAACGTGTGGAATCGGATCTCAATCAGAATCTAGAAGTGCCCATTCTGATGACAAATAAAGCAGAATCGGAATTGGCTAGTTGGCTGTCTGAAAAGTCCTACAAAATTTGTGAGGACACTCTTCATCAGGATCTTTCCACGACTCAATTTCTCTATCTCATTCCCTATGGGCAAAAAATAGCGCTGATATTTGAAGTCGGATACGAGGATTGACAACCTAAAATGTAAGAATGTCCTGTCGTGGTTCAATTCAAGGTCATGACATATTGTTAATTATTGTAAATGAGCTGACTCGTTAGGTAGCCAGTGTTTCTCTTGCCTAGACTTTTCTAAAAATCTTCGTCTTTCCTCAAAGTTCTTAAGATACTTTTCTTGTCCAGATTTGGCGCGAGACTGGGCAGCTAAGTTTTGAATGTCCTGACATTTTGGACAAAGTCCATCGGGGCAGGGAGTGCTTAAGGGATCAAAGCACGAATAGCAAAGTTTAACTTCTGTCGGCTTCAAGGATTTATCTACAGCTAGCCTAGAATCAAAAACTACACATTCACCGTCCCAATGGTTGTCGGTTTCGAGATGTTGTGTGTCTTCAAAATATTTTAAAACGCCACCTTCAATTTGATAGGTCTCTGTTAGTCCTTGGCTCACCATGTAGGCAGTAGCCTTTTCACACCTGATTCCACCCGTGCAAAACGTCACTATTTTTTTACCTTTTAAGTCATCAAGATGTTTATCAATAAAATCAGGAAATGCACTAAACGATTTGATTCCTGGATCTATAGCCCCTTTAAAAGTTCCAACTTTAACCTCATAATCATTACGAGTATCCAGCAGTACAATATCTTCGCGAAGATCCAACCACTCCTTTAATTGCAGGGGAGCCAAATACTTCCCAGTCAAATGATTGGGGTCTATGCCATTCATCTTCATGGTTATGATTTCTTTTTTGATCCTCACCAGCATGCGCCTAAACGGTTTGGTTTCATGTAAGCTTTTTTTAAACTCCATAGGTGAGAAAAGAGAACTTTTCTGGAAATAGTCAACAACAGCTGAAATATCTTCGCTTCGTCCAGAAATCGTTCCATTAATCCCCTCAGGCGCGATGAGAATGGAGCCGCAGATTTGATGACTCTGGCAAACATTCAAAAGCTCAGCTCTGATGTCTTCCAAATGATTTAGAGTTAAAAATTTATAGAACGAAATGATTTCCATAGGCTAGGCCTCCACTTTGGCTATCTGATACCTGACAAAGAAGGGGCATGTCCAGCTAAACATGCCGGCTTTTTTTGCTTTTAAAAATCAAGTATTCGAGTAAAAGAGTGATTCAATAACTCTCCAAGGGGACACTTCATGTCATTTGCATTCTATAAGATCTTACATTTTGTTGGAATTATTACTCTATTTCTTGGCTTTGGAATGATGCTCGCAAGCCAATTGTCAGAAAAGGTAGCTGGGGCTGTCAAAAACGCTAAACCCATGATGGTTCACGGGATTGGACTTGTACTTATTTTAGTCGGTGGCTTTGGCATGGCGGCCAAGGCCAAATTTTTGGGCGATGCTGGAATTGGTGAGGAGGGCTCTGTCGTTGCTCAAAGTGGCTTTCCCAATTGGTTCTGGGCTAAATTTGGTATTTGGGTTGCCTTAGGTGGTGCCGCCGCAGTGATTAAGCGAGTGCCTGAGAAACGCACTCTTTGGCTTCTTTTAGTAATCATACTGGGTACTTGTGCTGTCTATCTTGGAGTTGCGCAACCTTTTTAAGGTCGATTCTCTTTTGCTAAAACTTAGGAATGCGCCTCCCTAGTTGAGCTATTTAAAACAAAAATAATACAGCTCACTAGCGAATTAGGTTGGTTTATATCTTGCAGATAAATCGGCAACAATCTGATTAGATTGATATATCTTTTAGAAACAAGGCGTCTCGATCGGATGGCTCTTGATGTCGACTCTGGAATCCCTTGCCTGGCAGGGCTTTGTAAAGAAGTGCTTAAGATATTGGCTGTATTTTTTAAATGCCTTTATAAAGGAAACAGTATCGAGCCAAGTCAGGCATCGATTGCCAAAATCCCGCCTTGCTCTAAATCTTCTTGTCCTTCCTAAATACCCCCCCTGCGAGAGAAGTCTCGCAGGGAACCTGCCTTTTGCGCTCTTCGTTACTAAGGACGATTCAAAATGATAGAAAAGACAACAAAAAGCCCTAAAACTCCAGACAATATATATCCTGCGATGCCTAAATGTTTCCATTGATCAGAAATGCTTACCAGCATACTTGACGCTAAGATCGTGCCGGTCAAAATGACACTAATGGCAATGCGGCTCGAGGCTTTGGAAATCTGTACTGCCAGCTCCATGGTAGAATCATTGGAAATATTCAGCCTTAAATCACCTGCGACAGCTGATTTGAGAAGTTTGCGGAGCTGAAAGGGTGCGATGCGCGCTAAGGAGGCGAGATCTTTTGCTATGGATTCTAGCTGGTGTTTAACTTCCTTGGTTTGATTGATTTGAAGTTTAAGAACATGGACATGCTTTTCACAAAGTCGCATGACGTCAAAACTGGGATCAAGTCTGCGCCCTACAGATTCAAAACTTGCCAGGGTCTTTAAAACTAAAAAAAGTGACCTTGGCAGAGGAACGCCGTGCTTCGCCGAAACCTTTGAAAAATCAAATAATAATTTTCCTGTCTTAACATTGGAAATACTTCCCCCCATATAGGGGCCTAGTGTATTCAAAAGGTCAGAGTTATAGGCATCATAGTCAAAGTCAGGCGAAGGGTCTCCCATTTCTACCATAGCCCTGGCTAACCGGTCGCAATCGCCTTCAATCAAGCTTACAAAAATTTCGGCGATGAGAAGCCTTTGAAAACTAGATAGCCTAACGGTAAGCCCAAAATCAATGACTCCCAGTCGACTCCCTGAAAGTAAAAGGAGATTGCCTGGGTGAAGATCGCCATGGTATTCGCCGTCAACAGCGACCATCTTAAGAAACATCTCAAGCCCTTTTGAAATAATGATGTCGGCATTTGGTTGAGGAGTTGAGGGCATTTTTTCGCCTTTTAGAAACTCAAGCCCCAATACCTTGGAAGTGGTAAAATTCCATATAACTTTTGGTAGGACAATGCTGTCATCTTTTTCAAAGTTTTTGTTTATCTTTTCTGTATTTGCAGCTTCCCGCAAATAGTCAAGTTCGCCTAATAGAGCAAAATTTAGTTCCGAAATAAGGACTGCAGGACGATAAGGACGAAGTTCAGGGAGGTATTTTTCTAGATCTTGTGCCACTTGGCTCATAAGTTCTAGATCACCTTTAATCACTTTTAATATTCCAGGGCGTTGAATTTTTAGCACAATGGTACTTCCATCGTCTAAATGCGCTAAGTGAACTTGGCCAATGGAACCAGCCGCAAGTGGCTTTTCTTCAATGGAAGTGATAGATGCCAATGCTCTCTTATCAAGTTCTTCCTCAAGGACTCGCATGACGTCAGAAAACGGCATGGCAGCGACACTGCTATGAAGCTTTGCCAGTTCATCGACAATATGCGGTGGCACCAAATCATCGCGTGAGGCAAGAATTTGACCTAGCTTAACGAAGGCAGGTCCAAGGTCTTCAAATGCAATTCTAAGTCGAGCTGCTGCTGTAAGTCGCTGCACTTCCTTTTGACCTTCAGTTTGAGCAGACTGCTCGATCTCTTTTTGCTCTACTTTGGTTAAAGAGTTCTGAAGCTTAGATTTTTCTACTAAAGACCAAAATCCATGATGGGCAAAAACTTGGATGACTTGCGTCAGCCGTTTGGCGCTTCGAAATCTACTGGATATGGTGGAAGGTTGAGTCATCTTGATCTCCCGATAATACGCGGCATTTTACATAAATTTCTGCCATTTCATCTTCTGGAACGGATTTTACTACAATACCACTTCCGGCAGCATATTGGTATGCATCCCCTACTTTTAGAGCTGTGCGAATCATAACCGTCGACTTGAAGTCGCCTGAGGAGTTCAAATGAAATGCAGATCCCATAAAAAAACTGCGTTTGCGGTTTTCTAGTTCTGATATAGCGGCTATTACTTCAACTTTAGGTGCGCCGGTAATCGAGCCGGCTGGCAATATGGAAAAGATTTGACCTAAGGTTAAATCGTCTAAAGCCTCTCCGCTAACATGCGCTACCAGATGGTGAACTGTGGGGTAGGAATACACTTGCCCAGGTTCGTCAACGCGGACCGTGTTTTTTTTACAGATTTGGGCGAGGTCATTTCTCATGAGATCGATAATCATTGAGAGCTCAGCCCGGTCTTTGGGGGAGGTCTCCAAATCTGCCTTGAGCCGTGAATCCATGTCAGGATCTTGGCTTCGTCTTCTGGTGCCTTTGATCGGGAAAGTTTCTACTCTTCGCTGTGGGCTAGAGTTGCTCGAAACAACAAACTGTTCAGGGCTATAAGAAAAGATTTCGCGATCATCGTCAATGAGTAATGCGCCCTGATTCCCTGAATTTACAAGCCAATGTTCTACAAAATGATCACGCCGCATACCTAAAATATTAAAATAACGCAATAGATTGAGTTGATAGAACCTCCCATTTCGAATCCAATCTAACGCCTTATGGCATGCCTCTAAGTATGTCTCATCAGATTGAAGAGGCTTGAGGTCTATACGAATGTTTCTACCCAAAGATTCAGGAAGCGAATCTTTGTGGCTTGAAATAATGTCTAGAAAGGCTTTTTTGTCGCCTGAGCCTATGATTTGCTGTTGGCCAGTTCTGAAATCAAAGAAGAAGCCTTCGCGGACCCGATAGAAGAAAGAGTGATCAAACTTTTGAGCTACCGTGTCATCGTAACTTAAAAACCCAACGATTTGGCAAGGAGACTTTCGGCCAACTTTGAGGTTTCTAACTTCTCTATACGGAATTCTTTCAAACTTAGAAGCAACCAAAAGTTCAGAGTGATGACTTCCCCCAAAAACCAGCACTTGACCTTCTTGAGAAAGGTGGCGAATCCATTGCGCTGCAGCTTGTTGTGTCATGGCAGGAACTTCCCGATTTTGGCGAGATTATAGACTTAACTTGGGAATTGGGATACCAAATAAAGCTTCAGAGCCCCACTGAATAAAGGTCGTTCATGGCACGACCAAGGCCTGTGTAAATCATGCGCTAGGCTCTATGGGCCTGAAGAGAGCGCGCCGAATAGAAAGTTTATAAAAGCAAATTTCTAAGCTCATTTTATTGCATTTTTTAGTTTTTTGCCTATCATCAACGACTTGACTAAGCAGGGAGACTGTTGTGATAGCAGGATTTTCACATGTTGGCGTCATTGGCGCCGGGCAAATGGGGAGCGGCATAGCTCAGGTTATGGCCACATCAGGGCTAAGTGTAACTCTTATGGATACTCATGGACCTCAACTTGAAAAAGCTAGAAAATCCATTGCGACTTCAGCGGAAAAGCTGAGATCAAAAAATTTGTTGACTGCTGAACAAGTGCAAAGAGCAGCAAACATATTTTTCGAAGAGTCGATCGAAGGCTTAAAATCCTGCGATCTTGTGATTGAGGCTATTGTCGAGAATGAAGCCGTAAAAAAAGATCTATTCTCAAGATTAGATTTGATTTTGCCTTCCCATTCGGTCATCGCTAGCAATACGTCGTCTATATCGATTACTCGACTTGGATCAGCAACAAAGCGGCCTGATCGAGTTATTGGAATGCATTTTATGAATCCAGTGCCAATTATGAAATTGGTGGAGATTATTCCTGGCATGGCCACAAGCGACACGGTTCTTCAAAACATAAAGTTGTTAGCTGCAACTTTAGGTAAGGAGGTATCTATAAGTCACGACTATCCAGGATTTATTGTCAATCGAATCCTGATGCCGATGATCAACGAAGCTTTTTTTGCACTTATGGAAGGGGTGGCATCGGCTGAGGATATTGATCGCGGTATGAAGCTTGGCACTAACCAGCCCATGGGGCCGTTAGAACTTGCTGATTTTATTGGACTTGATACATGTCTTTATATATTGAATGTGATGCATAAGGGACTTGGAGACTCTAAGTATAGGCCGTCACCTCTGTTGATTCAGTATGTGGATGCAGGTTGGATGGGCAAGAAAAGTGGCCGCGGGGTTTTTCACTATAAATAGGAAATCGATATGAGCGCGTATGAATCCATTCTGTTTGACCAAGAAGGGCCAGTGGCTAAGCTTACCATTAACCGCCCGCAAGCCCTTAACTCTCTCAATCAACACGTGATTGAGGAAATGCTTGAAGCGATTCTGACGGAGATGAATCCTGACGTTCGAGTTCTCATCCTGGAAGGAGCTGGGGATAAGGCGTTTGTTGCAGGGGCAGATATTAAATCGATGCTTGAAATGAGCCCGGTAGAAGCCCTGGAGTTTTCGCGAGTCGGTCAGAACTTGTTAAATGTCTTGGAGCAGATTCCCCAGATTGTGATTGGCAAGATTCAAGGCTTTGCTTTGGGGGGAGGTTGTGAATTGGCGCTTGCTTGCGATATCCTAGTGGCGTCGACCAAGGCTAGTTTTGGGCAACCAGAAGCAAACCTTGGACTCATTCCTGGCTTCGGTGGCACGCAACGCCTCGTTCGAAGGGTCGGGCTGCCACAGGCAATGGATCTTCTGTTGACGGGTAGCGGTCGAAGGCTTTCGGGAAGTGAAGCTTTAACCTTAGGTCTTGTGTCAAGACTCGTCAGTCCCGAGCAACTTGAAGAAGAGCTTGAGAAAGTCGTGAAATCTATTTTAATTACTGGACCATTTGCCTCCCGAGAGATTAAGCGTTTGGTGAGAGAGTCTTCAGAAATGTCGCTTCGAGCAGGACTCAATTCGGAATCGACCTCGTTTGCTGCCTGTTTCGCACTGGGAGATCCGAGAGAAGGGATTTCCGCATTTCTAGAGAAGAGATCCCCTAGTTTTGAATAGATAGTACATGACAAATTAATTTTCGACAGTGTGGCGGGTATTTGGGAAATAGTGTACACTAGTGTCAATGGCCGTCAGCATTGCCATCTATTTGGAGGATTTATGAAGAATACATTTGCAAAATTTCAAGCAGACTTAGCGAAGAAGATTACTGAAGTGGTTCAGGCTGATCTAGCTAACCTACAAACTATGGTCCAAAAAGAAGCAAAAGTGATCTCTGCGAAGGTCAAAAAATATGCTGGGGAAAGTGGTCTTGATAAAAAAGCAAAGGAAATTGAAAAGAAAGCAAAAAAATTAGAAAAATTGGCAATTACTGAATACAAGAAAATTGAACCTAGTATTCACAAGTTTGTAAAAGAATTGAGAGACAACGCACAGAGAGTTGGGATTGATGTAGATAAGATTGAAAAAGATATTGTGCAAGCAGCCCAAAGCGCAAAAGCTAAAGTAACTGGTAAAAAGCCGTCGCGTACTTCTACGACAGGTGCATCACGAGTTAAGACGTCTGCTAAAGCTCCGGCGAAAAAGGCCCCGACAAAGAAGGCAGCACCAGCCAACAAGCCGCGCCCTAAAAAGACTCCCGTATAGATTTAAGGTATCCTCATGTGATTTTAGCTAGGCTTTTAGAGCTTAGCTTTTTTAATGCCTATATCAACTAGACTTCGCAAGGAACGCTATTTTATGACTGGACTCTTAGGTGTTAAATGGAGAATAATCCCGACTCTAACTAAATAGGATCACATATGAAATACTTTTTCCCCATGAGAGCAAATTTCGTGTCACTTCTGGTTCTATGTAGTGGCTCCATTTTTGTCTCCCAAAGCGCGTATTCCGACGAAGTTTACCGCATTGAAGTTTCTAAAGACTATTCACACTATTCTAAAGATGACCTTAAAAGAAGGGTTTGGGAATTGGAGCGTGCCGTATGGCAAATTCAACAAAAAGTGTTTCAATTGGAGTCTCAGTCATCAAAAACTCCTACTTGGATTTGCAAGATTTCGGCCATGGGTGAAATTTATAGCGCCGTAGGGGTCAATCGAGCACTTGCAGAGAAAGAAGCCTTAGATTTGTGTAAGCTTTCGGGGGCTAGTAAAAAAGGCTTTTTTTGCTCAGAGGCTGAGTGCACGAATAAGTAGATTTATTTTCTTTCGATCTATACATAGGTTTTATGCTTTCTCAAAACATCGAGGGATTTTCTACTTCGTCCCTCAATCAAATGGCTGATGCATTGCAGTCTTGGTATTCCCCTTACAGATGGTCGCACCCTTGGCGTGTTCTTTGGGGGCAGACAAGGTCGCCGTGGTGCGTTTGGGTAAGTGAAGTTATGCTGCAGCAAACCGTAATTGCGGCAGTAATTCCAAAATATATAGCATTTATGAAGCGTTTTCCGAGTGCTCAGGATTTTGCTGAGGCAAACGAAGAAACTATTAGGCCCTATGTTTCTGGATTGGGATACTATCGAAGATTTGCGCTTTTGCATAAAGGGGCACTGCAGGTGGCTCAAGAAGGCTACCCTCAATCCCGAGCTATGTGGCAGGATGTAGCGGGAGTAGGGCCATACACCTCTGCTGCTTTGGCGAGTATTACTCTCGGGGAGGCGGTCGGTGTTGTTGACGGAAATGTCGAGCGTGTTTTAGCGCGCATATTTAATATTCAAGAGATCGTAGCAACGCCTCAATGGAAATCTATTTTTTTCTCATTCATGTCTAGGCTCACTAAACTTGGCGACCCAGGGGATCTCAATCAGTCTGTTATGGAATTAGGGCAAACCATTTGCCGCATTTCATCCCCTCACTGTTCCGAATGTCCCATTTCAAATTTTTGCTTAGCGAACAAAAACCAAACCCAATCCCAGTGCCCGAAGCCAAAAGCACCTAAAGAATTCTTGAAATTGTCCTTACTAGCAACCTTACATACTGATGGAGATAAAGTTTTCTTAATTAAAAGAAGTGAAGATTCACTTCTTTTGAAAGGTACAATAGGATTTCCCATAAAAGAGATTCAAAAAAAACCTCTTCGCTCCCAGCACTTTGTAAAGCACAATATTACCAAATATAAGATAACGGCAACTTTTACACATTCTCTCGAGGCACCTCAAGGTGAAGGCATTTGGGTGAAACGAAAAAATATGGAGAGTTTTTTATTGTCATCTCTCGACCAAAAAATTTGGCGCTTAGCTCAAAAAAACATTTTTGCAGAGCATTGAGCGCAAGTTTTTTTAGAACTAGATATTAGGCACCTACAAATGGCGTGCGCACACATAGAGGCATAGGAAACTCCCCTGTCTTGCTCAGGGTTGTTAGGGCCTGGTGTCTATCATGAGGCCGTCGGTAAACTTTCAATTTTTCTTTCCCTTTCCCCTTCAATCTTTGCCTTAAACAACTCTCCCGACAGAGTCAGGCCAAACCTTTCTGGATTCACTTGCATAGTTTACAACAAAGGAATCAAACATGGCGTCTTGCGTATTTGCCAGTTTCAGTCCCTAAAGAGTCGTTTGCAGGAGATTCGGCGTAGGTCTTTCAAGAGTGTCCGTACTCTTCTAGAAGGTTTCCTATATGCGGCGCGTCGATCACATGCGGACTCTGATCAAAAACTCTAGTTCCGGTCCTCGATAGGATTGTGAATTTGTTAGGCTGCGAAGGGTGTCTTGGGCAGATGAAGTTCAAAAAAATGAGTGCCTAGTTGGGTGAGGATGCTGAAAAATAACTAGCCATTTATGTGGCTACGCTTTTCACTTTCAAAAAAAACAACATTTTTGAGATTTGCCTCAACTTGAGGTGCGAAAATACGGATCTCGGCTAAGAATCAGAGACTCGTGGGAGATCAAATTTGAACTTGTTTTAATTTGGATATTTTAATTATGGCATACCTAAACTTTGGTCTTTAAGTTCCGATGCTTTCAGCAAGACCGACTACCAAACCTCTTTTTGGTTCGCAAAGTCATCTGGGGCTATATTAGAAAAATCCAAACAAAATTTCGGAAGTAAAAAGACGATCCAGATGTAGAAAACGGTATTAAATCTTATTAAAAGATTTGGGTGCGGCTGATTTCAGACGACCCTATTTTTTATAAATTTCAATAGGTTGTAGAATTTCCGCTTTCCTATGCCGTCGTAATTATCTAACCTAATTCCCTAAGAAATAGTTATCTCATCTTTGTTTTTATGCCAGGGA
>CAIMVM010000215.1 GCA_903844895.1 uncultured Pseudomonadota bacterium | reverse complement strand
TGCGTCCAAAATCGGATTTATATATTAGAAATTTATAAAATCCTTAGAAAAAAAATGCTTCAGATTTTCTTCGCGGTGGAAAATCCAAATAGTAGCGTCAAACTCCCGATGTTTAGACCTTTTCGGCTAGGCTCTTGCTAGTAACTTTTGCTGACCAATCACTAACCATAAAAAAATAAGAAAATATGAAAATAGGCTTCTCATAGGGAATATACTATTTCC
This sequence comes from uncultured Pseudomonadota bacterium, assembly GCA_903844895.1. GTDB lineage: Bacteria > Bdellovibrionota_B > Oligoflexia > Oligoflexales > CAIMVM01 > CAIMVM01. Next base: position 26,035 of record CAIMVM010000215.1, on the reverse strand, counting down.
TTCACTTTGCTATGGCCCCATATTTGAGAGCGCGATTGCACTGTCACCACTGAAAACATCCTATGGTTCAACTTTCCGCGTTACAAGTAGACGTTAGCGACGACTTGGAACTTCATTAAAAAAAGCCGAACGTTCTGGTCCTATTCAATTTAAAATCCGCAGTCCTTTTTTATCGCTTAATTACTTAGTTAAGCATATACAAGATTCAATGATTGTATGATTTAATTCTGAAATTCAGTGCAAGATAGTAACTTTAGGGGGATGTGTTGTCAATAACTAGCAAAATTTTGCTCAGCCGCTTTCTAACACGTTTTGGTGATCAAGCTTGGGATTTTGTTATTCCGTTAGTCTTGATATCCATTTACCCAGGCCAGATTCAAAATGTCGCCGGCTATTTTTTAATCACAAAAGCAGGTCAGTTTTTTCTTAACCCTTTGGTATTGAGATGGATTGATCATTTACCCCGAAAATCAGTCTATAAGCTTGGAATTGGTTCGCAAACCATTGCGGTTATCCTGACATGGATACTCATAACAAACTTTCTCGGCGCTTTAGGAGCAGAGAAAGATCTTCACTATTGGCTTGTCTATTTATTTTTGGGTTCCATCGGAATAGTTGGTTCATTAGGATCCACATTAATGGAGATCAGTGTCGGCTATGATTTAGCTGCTGATCAGGTACCCAAAGGCGATCTCCCAGTTTTCAATAGCCGCCTAAAGCGGGTTGACCTATTTACTGAAGTTGTAGCCCCGATCTGTGCTGGACTATTAATGTTGATTCCAACAAGCCTCAATTTTAATACTGGCTTTACGATTGTAGCGGCACTCAATTTGTTAACCTTTATTCCAGAGTATTTTCTTTTGTCATCGATTCAAGCTATAAGCGAGTTTCAAAAAGACAAAAATTCATCCTTGTACGTCAATCCAATTCAGGAATTTCGCGCTGGAATTAACGAGTTTAAAGATTTGAATTATGTTGTTCCAATGGTTGCTTATGCATGTCTTTGGATTTCTGTTTTGAGTCCGCATGGAGTTTTACTGGCAGGGTATCTTAAGGACGGATTTGGGATGTCTGAGTTCCAAATCTCGATATTTCGTGGACTGGGGGCCTTTTTTGGCATGGTGCCAACGTTTCTCTATCCTATTATGGCTCATAGATTTGGCTTTGTGAAAACATCGAAGCTCTTATTGGGTTTTCAAACAATTTGTATCGTTGCGGGTTCTGTTATGTTACAAATTGGTTTTTCGGGCTCCCTTTATGTATTTCTGGTAATGATTCTTTTTTCTCGAATAGGCCTTTATGGTTATTCGATAGGAGAATCTGAAGCGCGACAATTATATATTCCGCATCATTGTCGCGGCAGAATCAATGCTGTGGGAGTCTCTCTGACAAGCTTCGCTACACTAATTATCTTTGCGCTTGGCTCCTTAGTCCCTAAAACCCAAAACTTTAGTGTCCTTGTGTGGGTTTCTACAATTTCAATAATTGCTGGCTTCCTAATATTATTAAAATGGAATCCTGCATCTCAAAACAGCGCCGTTACTAGGTGATTGGATACTTGAAGGAACATTTTTAAAGCCACCGAGCAAGCGCAGGATGAATATTTGCTCGACGGCGATAAGAATCGTCATTTTAAATACTCACACTGAAGAGTCGTTTCTTAGGCACAAATAGAATGCATTGATTTTAAGCAACGCACCCATTAAGGACCGTTGCAAATCATGAACAAATGAATATGTTTGAAGTCAACTATATTTGGCTGCGTGCTTTATGTAGCTTGTCATAGCTTTCAATAAGGCTTAAGTGCTTCTCTAAACCTTCTAACGCCATACTAGTTTTGCTAAGTCCAAAAAATCTAACATCACCTGTAAGCGAACCAACCACATTTTTCATGGTTTCTACGCCAAACATTCTTTCCATATTACCTAGGAAGTCTTCAATCTCTAGATCATCACTAAGGGCGATGTCGAGTACAGCATCTATCGCTTGGTAGAAAAGTTTTCTTTGTCGGGTGTTGTCATTGAATGTGAGAAAGGCGCTTACGAGTGGCTTAGCTTTCTCAAACTCCTGCAGTGCCAAATATATGAGGATCTTGAGTTCACCAATGTCAAGCTGCCCCCAGACTGTGTTCTCGTCAAATTCAATGCCAATCAGGTCGGAGATCCTTGTGTAGTTGTCCTGATCGCTGTCTTCCAATTTTTGGACAAGATCCACAAGTGCGTCGTCGCCTAGGGAATGGATGTTGAGAATGCTGTCGCGGTAAGCGATCGACTTATTTGTATTGTCCCAAATTAGGTCTTCCAAGGGATATATTTCTGAGTAATTAGGCACGAGTATTCGGCAGGCTTTAGTGCCAAAATATTCGTAGTTTGCAACATAAACCTCTTTACCCATGTCTCGAAAAATACCCATGAGATATTCGCATTCCTGCTCTGTAGAACCATTAAAATCCCACTCCACAAAAGAATGGTCAAACTTCTCACTGAAAAACTTCCACGAAATAACCCCATTTGAGTCGATGAAATGCTCCACGAAATTATTGGGTTCAGTCACGGCGAGGGTATTAAAAGTTGGGGCTAGCACATCGTTAAGTCCTTCAAAGCTTCGACCTTGCAAGAGTTCAGTTAGACTTCGCTCTAGGGCCACTTCGAATTTAGGATGACAACCAAAAGACGCGAAGACGCCTCCTACTTGGGGATTTATCAAGGTTACGCACATCACAGGGAATTTGCCGCCCAGGGAAGCATCCTTGACTAAGATAGGAAAACCTCTAGCTTCTAGCTCATTGATTCCGGCCATGATCTTGGGATACTTCGCAAGAATTTCTTTAGGCACGTTCGGCAATGCCAATTCACGTTGTATAATTTCTTTCTTTACCGCTCGTTCAAAAATTTCAGACAGGCATTGCACGTGTGCTTCTGCCAGTGTGTTGCCCGCACTCATGCCGTTGCTTACAAAGAGATTTCCGATAAGACTGACCGGAAAGTAGACGGTCTTTTTGTCGGAACTGCGGACAAAAGGCAGCGCACAAACCCCTCGGTTCGTAAGGCCAGAATTAGTGTCAAAAAGGTGAGATGCTTTAAGTTGCCCATCTGGGTTATAGATTTTTAATGTATTCTCATCGAGTAGTCCCTTGGGTAGGCCGTCTTTTTTCTCGGCCAAGAACCACTTTTCGGTGGGATAGTGCACAAACGACCGCCCGCTAACATCTTGACCGAGATACTGGTCATTGTAGAAATAATTGCAGCTGATCCTTTCCATATATTCGCCAAGGGCTGAGCACAGTGCACTTTCTTTGCTTGATCCTTTGCCGTTGGTAAAACACATAGGGCTAGATGCATCTCGAATATGGACAGACCAGACGTTTGGAACAATGTTACGCCAAGAGGCAATCTCGATCTTAATGCCTAATTTGGAAAGGGTTGCAGTCATGTTTTGGATGGTTTCTTCGAGGGACAGATCTTTACCAAGAATCATGGTCTTATTGCCCTCTTTGGGACTGTCCAAGGCGATTAAGCCCGCATCTTCAGCAAGAGAGGTAACTGCTTCGATCAAGAATTTTGGCGACTGTTGGATGACTTTTTTTACGGTGCAGCGATCTATGGCACGGAGGATGCCCTCTCGATCTCGTTGCTGTATACTCTCTGGGAGTTCCACGCGAATTTGAAAGGTCTGGTCGTACCTGTTGTCGGGATCTACTATATTGTTTTGTGAAATGCGAATATCTTCAGTGGGAATTTTACGTGCCACGCAGTAAACTTTTACGAAGTAAGCCGCGCAAAGAGCTGAGGAAGCTAGAAAATAGTCGAATGGGCTGGGGGCTGAACCATCGCCTTTATAGCGAACTGGCTGATCTGTAGTAATACAAAAATCGTCAAATTTGGCCTCAAGTCTCAAGTTTTCTAAAAAGCGTACGTTGATTTCCATGGATCCGTGCCATCCCACTGATGTTTTGAGGCTTGTATATATAGACAAATGGACCATTATGGTAGATGTAGTCGACGCAACCCCAGCGAAGCCGCCATAACGCGCTGTATGTATTGGTTATTTTTTATTTTAGCCGCTTACAAAATGAATTTCGACGTTTAGGGCTAGAAATTCTGCGCCAGCTCAAATTCCGACTTAAGCTGCATTGGGCGCAACCTACGTTACCACAAGTCGTTAACAACTTACCCAGCAAACCCTATGATGCCTAATGCATGCGACGACTCTGCAAGAAAGCTTTGTTGGGAAAATCGTTTCTGGTAAACGCTCCGGTTTTATACATGCTCCTATTCGATAGGATTTTACCTCAGCTACCGGCATGTCCACACAAAAAAACGAAGAGGTGCCTATAAAAAGCACCTAATCGTAGTGAATGCTATTTGTAAAGTTTGAAAACGGTTCACCGAAAATTAGCAAGCTTCATCGTAAACACACCGATTACATTGAGAATCATTCTTTGTACCAGGAATGCGACAATCTGAATCTTCACAGCGACCATTGAAAGACCCACCATGATGACCTGGGTACTGCAAGTGACATGATGTATTGCATTGTCCTACAGATGACCGGTTAGCCAAATCAGACGCGTTTTCTGAATTTACTCTCATGCCCATACCATCTAAAGAGACTCTTTTGCCACCTACACAAATAGAGGGTGCGCCGTTAGTTCCCGCAGTGGTGCTTCCTGGAGCGCCACTTGTTGAGCCATCGGCCGAAGTGGACCCATCATTATTATCTCCATTAGGATCGCCCGTCTCGGAACCTCCTGAACCTGCACCTGTTGCATCGCCTGAGCCAGTCCCCGAGCCATCGGATCCGCCATTGGCAAGCCCATTTTTAGCGGGTGTCGCTTTTCTAGCGGCGCCGTTCATTTTTCCATCTTCACAAGCTGAAAATGCAAACACGCTTAAAATAAGAACTATACTGAGCTGCAAACGAATCTTTTTCATAGTTTATCTCCTACAGGTTGCTGACCATACTTCCCTATCGGAACATTGTGTCCGGAGTTCAGATATTTCTATATAGACCAGTGTTTTAGCACAGTTACGAGTAGTGATTTCTATTTTTTGCACAGAACTGATTTGCGCTGAACTCATTAACCATCTTCGGGGGCATCGGCTATTTTATGGAAAACCAAACTATCCCCTATTTCAATGTCGCTGCTTTATCCACAAATTGGACCACGCAACCGCTAGCCTTGCAGAAGACACAATAGCTCCCATAAGCGCTACTCACTCAAAAATCATCAGCATCTATTTTAATGTCAACAAACAGAAAGGTTACCCAAGAAAGAAAAAAAGCAGCCAACAGCAACCAACAGCAACCAACAGTAAACAGAATAGCTTATTTAAATGACCTTATCTAACACTGAGACTTCCTTATTCAAGGATAATGGAAAGCCCAAAATAACAAGTACAAATCCAAAACAACAATCAAACGTTGTCAGCAAAAAGACTCCGTTTTCTGGAGACAAAAGAAATCAAGATGCCACTTCTGGTCTCGTCTGAAAACAAAAATCAGCCGCTAGGCGCCAACAAAAGACAAGGTGAGGTTGGTCGTCTCACCTTGGCACAAAATAGAATCAATAATGCTCATAAAGGATCAAAATGATCTGCGTAAAAAATTCTATCTCCGCGAATATCCAAAGACAGCTACTAAGGCAGCTCCTAGAAATAGACCTGCACCAGCAGCCGCTAAAGTATAAAGTAGCGGGTGCTTAATAACTTCAGCCCTAGTCGTTTCGACTACTTTTCCGCCTGTTTTTGAAATTTCATCAACTTCTGTCTTTAATGCGTTGGCTGTGGCACCAATTGCTGACTCAACGCTACTTAACACCTCTTTAGCAGCATGTACTGCGCCAGAGACAGTGCTAGAACCTGAACCTCCTAAATATCTATCTGCATTTTTTATACTTTGGTTCGCCATAGCTTTGTTCCTTTTCACATATATCATTCCTGGATGCTAACCTATTTAGTCATCTTGAATAAAAAGCGATGCAACTCATATGCCAATCAAAATTAATAACTACAATTTTTTTTTAAAACGGTCTTACTTGAGACATAATATGAAATGTGCAAATCTGGCTGTAAAGGGCATGCTGCGTAAATGGAAATCAGCAATGACACATCCTACTTTTTTTGTTTTCATTTCATAGTCTTAGATCTTAAGTAAAAAAACAACCACCTCAAAACTCTAAATCCACAATTTAAAATATCCCTTGATAATACCGCTCCGACAGCACGAACGCAGTACTAGCTGGTTTCGCAGGGAATTTCCATTGCAAGAAAACCAATCATTTACCATCCTGGAGATATTTTGAGGCTGACTGAGACCTGGGAAAAATGCCAGAATTAAAAATTGAGCGTGAAATGACGCCGCCAAACTGCATTAAAGGGAACTTTCTTCTGCAGCATAAAATGTAGGAGTCGATTCATTGCGCCGAAACCCCCTGGTGCCGATCCAACCGTCTAAGTACTCAAAGATTGTTACCTTTGGCTGAGCAGGAACCTTCAATCATCTCAAGACCAAACCAAGCCGTATCCCACAAAGAACGTGCCGCATCAATATCACTAAACCATTTTCACTTTTTAGGAGTAGCTGTCCGAAGAGTTCATATGGAAACGCGACATTCCCACGAAACGCCAAAAAATAATGCTAAAATTACCATCAGAAATTTAGGTGCACCTAGAAAACTTCTTAATGTACTTAAAAGCAACAATTGAAACGAAAACGTTCCATGCCTGAAATTCTTAGGTAGGACTATCCCGGACCCTAGTCTTGAATAGGCTTACTTGGATTTTATTTTTAGAAAAGTAGCTAAAAACTGCTTCTTGTTGTCATCTAAAGCCCTTAGATAGTTGCTGACGAGCTGCCTTTTATAGGATCCCACTCCATCACCAAATGAGCACGATTGTCTTTGAATCCAAAGAGTAGCTACACTTTAATTGTTCGCATTTAATGCTCTCTTACCTAGGAAATCTCTACAATACTTATTAGCATGTGAGACTGTTAGATCCCTATCAGCCCAGCCTGAAAGATGGCCCGAGAATAATAGCGCCCCGCGCCTAATGAGCGTACGCCAAGAGAAAGGTAACGTTCTTACAAAATTAACAGGTTAGCAAAATCATTGTTTTGAGCCAGCACGCCTCTCAGACACAAACGGATATAGATCAATTCCCCTGCAAAAACGATTGTTACCCGCGTAAGAAGGAAACACCCCAAACAAATAAGGCACGGGTTATGCATAGCCGAAAATGTTCGCGACTAATAACCTCTAAAAGGAGTCCTTTCATGATTAACAGCAATCAAATCAAACAAAACTTCGTGGTAGTGGGATCTATGAATGAGCCATTTGGCGCAGTAGATCAAATGGATGGTAGGGAATCCATAAGACTTAAACAGGATGAACGAGGCGAAATACATTTTATTCCGTTAAGCTGGGTAGACAAGGTCGACGACAAAGTACACTTAAATCGTTCTGCCGAAGCGGCCAGAAAGGAGTGGCTATCCGCCCCTCTAAGCGAACATAGAGACGTAGCACACTATGGCCCATATGAGGAAAACGTACCCCTATTATCAGAACATGCCGCTTCTCTTGAAGCCAAAAAACTTCAGGATATTCCAAGAGACCAAAATTCTGAAAAGAATACAAGTTCACCTAAACAGCAAGCCAAGAAACAATCTAATTCAGGGAAAAAAACGCAAAATAAAGCAGTAGCTCAGAGCAGTACCCCGGAGAGAAGAGAAAGTATTAAATCAGAGAAGAGACAAGAAAAATCTTCAAAAAGCGAAAAGAAGAGCCATAAAGCATAGAGCTCTGTGATCTCACGACATAAAAATGAACATTTTAAAGAATTCCCAGAAGGAGGGTGGAGCGTGGAAAGTTCTATTTCAAACTTTTCAAAACTAGCAACAGATTTATCTCGATAAATTTAGTCGCTGGACAACTATTAAAAATCAAACACTCGGTACTTAGACAAGATTCTATCCAAATACCTTTATTTGGCCAGCGCATAGATTCTAAGTACCGTCTTTATGCTAAAGCCCATTTGACTTAGCTAGGTGGTAATTTTACCAACTTGGCTATCCTAAATATTAACAGCCAGGCATCCATTTATTCGCAAACAAAAACAGCTGCCGCGACATAGGAAAAGATCAACAAACAAAAAATTGCCTGAGATTAACAACCTTTGATGACAGAACAATCACAATCACAATCACAATCAACCTAACCCAAAAATGCAGGAACACTTCTTGACAGCTAGAATCAAAACTGCAATTTGTGTCAACTTCACAATCTTGTAGATTCAAATTGATCGATCAAAATCCCTATTGAATCTACTTTTTAGGAGCAAGATAGCCATCGATAAATTCTTTGACACAATCCACCTCGAACGGCTTTTTCAATACTTTGACAAACTGGTATTTCGACTGAAGGTCCAAGTCACCAGAAGCACAGGCGACTGGAATACCGACGGGAAGACTAGCAGCAAGCTTCTCACCCGTCGTATGCGGCATTCTAAAGTCTACAATCACAAGGTCAGGCATAACTTCATGAATATGCTTTATCGCCAGTTCAGGATCACAAAAAGACTCAATTGAAACTTCGGCGTCCCCAAAAATATCCACAAAAAGTTCGCAAATATCTGGCTCATCATCGACATAAACAACCCTAATTCCCATTAGCTTGCCCTCGAATAAATTGGGATTACTACTTCAAAGCAGGTAGAAGGCTGATTCGGTAGCAATTCAATGGTAGCATTGTGGTCCTCTAAAATCCCTTTAACGATAGAAAGACCAAGACCAGTTCCTTTACCCACAGGCTTCGTCGTAAAAAATGGCTGAAATATTTTAGCCGCAACCGATTCTGGAATTCCTCCGCCTGAATCCTGCACTTGGATGACAATGTTTGAATTCTTAGTCGTCACTAAAACCTTCACCCATCTTTCCTTTAGCCCACGCGTGGCATCAATGGCATTAGAAATTAGATTGACAAACACCTGTTCCATTTCAACTTCGTCACAGTAGACCTCTGCTGACAAGTCGCATATCAAGCTAACCGACGTAGATTCCACTTTAGCCTTAGACTGTGTCAACACGACGCATTCTTGAAGAATACTCGGCAGGTCAAACACACTCTTTTCCGACGCATCCGAACTTCTAGAAAACTTCTTTAAACCTCTAACTATTCTTGCAATTCTCTCAGCAGAGTCTGCTATTATCTTGAGCTTCGCCCTAAGTTTTTCGGGATCCGACAGAAATTTTTCAATGATGCTTATATTGCCACTTATTATAGTTAATGGATTGTTAATCTCATGGGCAATACCTGCTGACATTTCGCCTAAGGAAGCTAACTTGGCATTACGAAGACTCTTCATTCTTTCCAAATCCAGAGTTTGACGAGTCTGATTTAAAACTTTTTCCGCCTCGACCAATGCCGTAACATTTTCAACGACTGAATAGAATCTACCATCTCTATTATAAGTTGCTGGCACGAATTTAGAAACCACGACCCCGTCAATAATGTCACCAGAACTATGTCTAAATCGTAGAGAACATCTTTTCATATTTGGGCTTGACTTGACTTGATTGAAGAATTCAAGAGCAGTTAGTCTATCTTCTTCAACAATGACATTCATCAAAGGTGCAAAACTCAAGTCTGCCCTATTGGCTCCTAAAAGATTTAGCATTCCTGGATTGACAGAAATCAGCTTAAGATCGTTATCACTTTCAAGTATACCTATTGGTGCATTTTCATGGACCGCCTGGAGTGTTATCTGGCTCTCTTGTGCCTGTTTTAATGCCTGCTCAATGCCAATTTTTAGGGATATATTCTCAATTTCAACCTTTTTTTCTTTAGTTATATCGAACTGTATTGCCAAATAGCTTTCGACAACACGATCCTTGTTAAAGATAGGAGTAACAACAGTTCTAAGCCATACAACACTGTTAGCCTTAACGGGAAAGTTTAAGTCGGCCGACCACACTTTCTCTGTTCTCATATGCTCCCAAAAGGATTTGTAGGTCTCTTCACCATGGATATCTATACGAACCAGGTCCATGGATTGGCCTTGAAATTCATCTTGAGACATTCCAAGAAGCTCACTAAAGCTATCCTTGCAAGAGACCATTTTTCCCTTTAAATCTAAGGTCACTACATATGCTGATTCCTCTAGCGCTGACACCAACTGCCTAAAGCCATATTCCAACTTCCTGGATTCAGTCACATCCCTTCCAATACCGAAAACTTGGTCGCTTCTTTTATCTTTTTTCAACACCCAGGAAACATCTCTCCATTCTCCATCGAATGTCGATAATCGACTTGAAAACTCGATAGAAACACCTTCGTGATCAAGCTTATTTAGTTCTTTTCTGACTTGAGAATATTCAATGGGATGTACAAATTTTAGAAAATCTGAACCGACAATTTCATTCTCTTTAAATCTCAAAACTTTTGAAAAGCTCGGATTCATAGAACTGAATTCAAATTTTGAATTTGCTACAAATATCATATCTGGCGACACCGCAAAATGCCGATCCAGAAGCTCTTTAGCTTCAATTAAATCAGTGACATCTGTAAAAGTAACTATCACATTTAGATTCTCTGGCACTCCTTCTATAGGTACTGCTGTACTTTTTTGGCCCACAAACGGCGTCGCTGTAATTTGAATCCAACGCACCTTCTTCGCAAATGCCTTAACGCCCATCAAAACATTCGCAACTTGCTTTCCAGTCTTCAGGGCTACCACTGCAGGATGTAGTTCGCCTGGAAAAGGCAAGCCGTCTTGGGTAATGGCACCCCATTGTGGATCCATTGATGTTTTTCCAAGAAATTGGTCTTCACTCAATTCTAAGATACGAAGGGCAGATTTGTTGAATCTAACAATTCTTCCACTAGATTCGTGCACTACGAGTCCATCATTCATATTTTCCATGACAACTTGGTAAGAATTATCTTGAATAACAGATTCACTATCCTCACACATTAAGTAATATCCCATAAGCTTATCGTCTATCGAGTAGTCCGGGAGAGAAGTCAGGGTGAAATTTGATTTGTTTATATCTTGAGATGCGCTTTGAATGCTCAGACATTGTTTCATACCTTTGCCTGCAGCATCTAAAAATTCGTTGAACCCGACTATTTTTCTAGTATCAAGGAATTCTTGTAAGGTGCAGTTTGGACTCAGAAATAAATGACTCGCTAAAGCCAAAAAAGGCTTTTTCTTTTCTAATGTATTTTTTTGCAGGTCTACGTAACAAGCTACTAAATTATTGTAGCGTCTATTTTCTAAATTCGCCTTATTAGACCCATTTTCACTCTTAGTTGTAATTTCAGTCTGATTCCCGACATTCATAAATGTCTTAAGAAATAGAAGCTCCTTGTAAACTTCATCCCAATTATTTCTATCAATTGAAGTGTCAATGTCGGAATGTTGATTTAGCTCATTTCCAGGTCTTAATGCGTCTATTTTAGTTAGGATTGCGTCGATACGATCCTGATACTTTTTGGAACAATCCGCCACCCTGCCTCTCCAATCTCAAGTCAATTTCATGCTTTCCGTTTGATCCAAGCACTCGCATAGGATTCTCAAAGATAGAAAGCTTACCCTTAGTTACTTCGGTAATCCCTTGGGTAAACTTTACGCTTTGTGTTTTCTTGGTGGATGCAAACTGGCGTTTTTTTTGCAGAACTAAGCGCAAACTGGAAGAAATACCAAAATGTAAAACACTAGTTTAGACTTTGTGATTAGACTCAATAGCCTCAGGACTAGGTCCGAAAGTTAGTTTGTATTCTTTGAGGCAGCCTCAAATCTCTAAGGTGGGCTGCCACCCTATGCCTACCTGGCACTCTGGGTACCAATAGACTAAGGCCGCCAGCGCACCCAGGCATAATGCTCCTGGCGTAAAGTCCTATTGATGCACTAGAGTCGAAAAATCAGCTTTATCAGTTTCAATGTCCCACCATGAGGTACATAGCGCAGGTCAATATCAAAGAAGAAATAGGACTTTAAAATCGATTTTTCATGAGAAAAGATCCTAAAGCTCTTTTCCCCATGATAGGCACCAATGCCACTTTCGCCGACTCCACCGAAAGGTAAATCAGAATTGACGAGATGAATGAGAGTGCTATTAATACACCCCCCACCAAATGGAAGTTTCTCTATGATTTGGTTATAGAATTTTTTGTCTTTGGTGAAGATATAACACGACAATGGGTGAGAATTTCTTTCAACAATTTTTAGCAAATCATCCACTTTATTATAGGTAATAATAGGAAGAAGTGGGCCAAAAATCTCTTCACGCATCAACCTCGAATCGAGAGAAACATCTTTTAAAAGAGTCGGAGCAATAAAGCGTGTTGTTCTATTGTATTGGCCGCCAAAATATACAGCTCCATCAGAAATAAGACTTACAATTCTTTCAAAGTGACTGTCATTGATAATGCGCCCATAGTTTTTACAATTTTCTGGGTTGTCACCAAAGAAAAATTTAGTCCATTTTTCCAATTCACTCAAAAACACATCGCGAATACTTTCATGGACTAATATATAGTCAGGTGCAACACACGTCTGACCCGCGTTGAAGAACTTGCCATGTACAATGCGCTTTGCAGCGATAGAGATATTGGTATTTTTATCTACTATCGCAGGCGACTTGCCGCCTAATTCCAAAGTCACAGGAACTAAATTTTGAGCTGCATTCTCCATCACTATCTTACCTACTTTGGTACTTCCCGTGAAAAAAATATGCGCAAAAGGCATTCGCGTGAGGAGACTTGTAACTTCTGCGCCACCACATTGAATTTGGCAATACTCCGGCGGAAAAGTCTTAGCAATGAGTTTACTAAGTACGGACTCCGATGCTTTGGCCAACTCTGAAGGCTTTAAAACGATGCAGTTTCCAGCGGCTATGGCACCTACCAGAGGTGCCAAAATCAATTGAAACGGGTAATTCCAGGCACCTACTATAAGGACTACACCTTTAGGTTCTGTAACTTTATAGCTACGTCCGGGAGCCAGTACAATGGGAGTACCCACTCTTTCCACCCTACTCCATTTAGGAAGCTTTTTTATGGTGTGCTCAATCTCGCGATAGACAAAACCTACTTCTGCAGCAAAACTCTCTAGATCTGATCTACCGAGGTCTATTTTAAGTGCCGCAAAAATCTCCGCTTCCATATCTTTCATAGTGAGCAGAAGAGTTTTAAGTTGGCGGACACGAAACTCTATAGTCTTAGTCGCCCCCGTAGCAAAATAGTTCTTTTGCATTGCTAAACATTCCTGAAGTCTATTCATGCCCCCTCCTTCCCATCATTATACTATCTGCCCTCTAATAAGAAAACTCTAGCGTCTTCGATAGTCGAACAATCGAACAATCGAACAATCGAATAGTCGAATAGTCGAATAGTCGAATAGTCGAATAATCGAACAGTCGATCAAGACTCCTACTATCATAGCAATCCAGAAATCTCCAAGGGACATTCTAACCTGTAACAAAATGCGTGACTTAGACATAAGGATCCACTTTTTGGACATCCTTTTATGGCAGTTAAGGACCAACTTCTTTAAGAATGAGCACCTTCTTTACATTCTGCTTGTTCAAATGGATCACACGGACATTTGCCTCGATCTTTGCAAATCATCGACCTCTAGGACCAAAAATACTCGAAGATGAGAAGTTAGAAGTTAGAAGTTAGAAGTTAGAAGTTAGAAGTTAGAAGATAGAAGATAGAAGATAGTAAAGTAGGAGCTCCAAGGATTCAGCAGCACAGACAAAAGCTACCTCTCGGATAGAATGCTGTGTGTTTTTTAACATCTTTCCTAGATTAAAAAGATTCATTGACCCTCAAGCTACGCCTTTAACAATAAGCCATGTGGTTGCTGGCACCCCAAACGGTCCTGACCAACAACGACTTGGAGGGGTACTTGGGATTTTGATCGCGACATCACCAAAGTGGTGATAGAACCCATAGCGCAAGACCGAGTTAGGGTCGTCTGAATAAAACAAAACCAGTTATGAAGCAGGCCATACAACTTTTAGACGAGCAAAATATTTCCTATACTTTTCTAGCGTATGGTAGCATTTTTTCCTGTGGAAACAAACGCTGGCCACAAAGATATGGTCAGAACGGTCAGGAGGGTCAACATAGCTTGAGATCTTCGTTAACTCCATCTTGATAGGAGGACCTGCTGATCTCCGAGAGAAAATCTTAGGCGGAGAACTGCAAAAACGTTTACAGAAATGATTATCGAGAGAATTGAAGCACGACAGTAAAAGTAGCGCTTTGCCACGAAGACTCGACGCTAATAGCGCGGAGTTGAAGCATTAGAATGAAGAACTGCTTCTTTAGACGTCTCTGATGAGGCGATTCAAATGATTTCTCAATTTTTTTGGCTCCAAAGCCTCGCTCGAAATTGAGACAAACCTTGAAAACCTAGAACTTGAAACCTCGTTGTTTAGTAACGATTATTGACCGATGAATTTGCTTCTTCCTGTCTTCGTTGCGACGAGCTCAAACATTGTCAAATGAGACCGCGCCCTAATCTAGACGAAGTGATCACGGCAACTTAAACGATTTGAAAATATCCTAGCAGCATCCTCGCCTCGACGGGTTTCAAAGTGGCCTAGAAGGCTGTTTCTCCGACACTTGATAAATGGGAAGAAATTCAGATAGATTTTGTTCTAAGGCTTTAGCACGCCTTAAGGGGTCTGGATGAGTCGACATAAACTCAGGTCCTTTGCCACCTGTTCCAGCCATGCGTTTCCATAATTCTTGCGCCTCCCTTGGATCATAACCTGCTTTAGCCATATATTGAGTTCCAACTCGATCTGCTGCGCTTTCATGATTTCTTGAAAATGGAAGGAGAATGCCAAATTGGGCGCCTATTCCTAGCCCCCCTAAAATCACATCGCGGTTGCGGGAATCGCCCAAAACAGCCTCGATAGCAGCAAATCCAATAGAAGCAATGAGACCTTGACTCACACGTTCATTTCCATGACTTAAAGTGGCATGGGCTACCTCATGACCTAATACAGCGGCAAGTCCAGCTTCATTCTTTGCTATGGGAATAATCCCGGTATAAACGCCTATTTTTCCACCAGGAAGACAAAAAGCATTCACTGTTTTGGGCTCATCAAATAGCTCAAACTCCCAATTATAGTTCTTGCCACTGGCTTGCGCAATTCGCCTCCCAATGCGCTGAATCTTCTCTTTCATGACCAGATCACTGGAGATTTTTGTTTTGCTTTTTATACTTTGGTAGGATTGCTCTCCCATTTTATTCATTTGTGACTCACTTAAAAGGCGCACCCCTGATGCGACATTTGAACTGTCGTCAGAAGAACCTAAAGTACAGGAATTTAACAAAAGCAAAACCAACCAAACTAGAAGCGACATAAGAAGG
Organism: uncultured Pseudomonadota bacterium; assembly: GCA_903844895.1. Classification (GTDB taxonomy): domain Bacteria; phylum Bdellovibrionota_B; class Oligoflexia; order Oligoflexales; family CAIMVM01; genus CAIMVM01. Next base: position 10,646 of record CAIMVM010000215.1, on the reverse strand, counting down.
ACTCCAAAAAAAGCGTGGTCACATTGAGTTCTATAGCTCCAAAAAATAAACAAATCGATAAAAAACATCTGCCGATGACTGCCATAGGGACTTATCCGTGGTTTTTTTAAAAGAATATGCCATAATCCAAAAACAATTTAGAAGTTAGCATTTAGGTGCCCTACTGCATAGGGCATGACCATCTAAACTCGCAAGCATCTTAAAGGCGCAAGCATCGAAAAGGAATGAAAACATGCCCCACAGGAACCCTTCTCCCAAAATATTCAAAACCAGCCACCGCTGTTCGTTTATTGAGCTAGACCCTTTTGGTCATATGAATACTGTTTATTATCTTGCCCATTATATTGAACATAGATTTACTGGAATGCGGGAAGAAAGTGGCCTAGATTTAAAAGCTATAGAACAACTTCCATTAGTTTTTGTCACAAAAGATCTAAAGATCGACTTTTTAAGATCGATTCAAGGAGATGGCGTATTTCATATTGAATCCTATGTCTCCGCCTGGCATGAAAAAGAATGTAAGGTAATTTGCAAAATGAGCAGTGAAGATGGAAAGTTATTTTCTAAATGCGAATTTACTTTTACCTGCATCTTGAAAGAAACAAAGAAGCCTGGCCCTTGGCCCGAGGGAACTAAGGATTTATTTTTCAATTAAAAAGAATCACTAGGGGGCATTTCGAGAGTCCATGGTCCACCTCTGAAAAGGACTGGAAAACCATACTACTCTTCAATCTTGAGCCTATTCCTACTGCGAAAATCTACAGAAATAATCTCCCCCAATCGCCTGACTGTGGGATCAGAGGCCGTTTGGATGAGAAGATCGAGAGGATTAGGTGAGCATTGACCTAACACCAGGTCTTCACCTTTGTGGCCAGTTTCATGCGCATTGTCGGCACGGGCTTTTTTCTTTATCTTATCCTTATTTTTCTGATTTTGCGCAGCTCGATAGGCTTTCATGCGTAGTTTTTGTTCCAGCAGCCTCGCTTGATGGACAGGATCGTTTTTTAGCCGTTCTTTTGCAGAAAGATACATCTCTCGTCGTAAGGCCTTTTCCCTAATCTTTCTTTCTTTTATTAAAGTCTCATCCATACCTAGCCCCCACAATCAGACTTTTAAAAACTTTGGCCATGACTAAATCCCCAGGGAATCAGAGTCAAAAGGCGATAATAAGGCTGAGTCACATTCCCTTGGTCAGATCTATCAATTGCTATTCGCTAAAAACACGTCTATGCTCGGTGCTATCGAGTCTAACTTTTTTAGGGGAATTTACAAATGGTTAAAGAAACGCTAGTACAGTATGCTAAAGTTCTGGGCAATTTGTCAGCCATCTTAGACAAAGCGCAATTGTTTGCCGAGCAAAAGAAAATCGAGCCGGCCGTACTCCTCAATTCCAGATTAGCTCCCGACCAATTCCATTTGATCAAACAGATCCAAATAGCTTCCGACACCTGCAAATTCACTGCTGCTAAATTATCTGGACAGACTCCGCCTGTTTTTGAAGACACAGAAAAGACCATTCCTGAGCTTAAAGCGCGCATTGAGAAGACCATAAAATATATTTCGGGCTTCAAAGAAGACGATTTTAAAGGCATTGATGACATCAGAACAACTAGCCCCTGGGTCAAGGGTAAATTTCTTCCAGGTAACGAATATTTCTGGGAGTATTCGATTCCCAATTTCTACTTTCATATAACCACTGCATATGCCATTTTAAGACATAACGGCTTAGAAATCGGCAAAGGCGATTATTTAGGCCAACTCAATTATAGAGATTTATAGTTTCTTTTGAATCTGCATGTACCTCGATGAGAGCATACATGCGCGCTGTCAGAAGTCAGCTGGCCATTTTTTGCGTGTTGCAGAAGATGGCCTTTAACGCATAGAGATAAACATGGGGAGTTTGTAGATGATAGGCACACCTTACACTACGGAAGCGACCAGAGCACTACTACTGGGAAGCGGGGAGCTTGGAAAAGAACTCACAATTGAGCTTCAAAGGCTTGGAGTCGAGGTTTGGGCATGTGATCGCTATGAGAACGCTCCCGCTATGCAAGTGGCCCAACATTGCCTGGTATTCGATATGTTAAATCCAATCCTTCTCAGCCAGGCTGTCGCCTCTGTGAACCCGCACCTGATTATTCCTGAAGTCGAGGCCATAGCTACTGATGTCTTACCCCAATTTGAAGCACAAGGAATGTTTGTAGTCCCAACAGCCAGAGCTGTTCAATTGACTATGGATCGCGAAGGGATTCGCCGCCTAGCGGCTGAAACCTTAAAAGTGCCTACAGCTAAATATAGTTTTGCGGACTCGTTTGAAGAATTTGTCTCTGGAGTTGAAAAAATTGGCCTTCCCTGCGTCGTCAAGCCCATCATGAGTTCGAGCGGCAAGGGGCAAAGTTTGGTCAGATCTAGAACAGATCTCGAAGATGCCTGGAATACGTCACAAGAAAGCGGAAGAGCAGGGAGGGGCAAAGTCATCATCGAGGAGTTTGTGCCCTTTGAGAGCGAAATCACCCTCCTCACCATAAAAACCATTAGCGGCACATTTTTCTGCGAACCTATAGGCCATAAGCAAGAAAGTGGAGATTATGTAGAAAGCTGGCAGCCGCACCCCATGACTCAACATCAGCTCACCCTTGCTCAAGACATAGCCAAAGCAGTCACAGATAATCTAGGCGGCTTAGGATTATTTGGAGTGGAACTCTTTCTTTTGAAGAATGGGGCTGTAGTTTTTAGTGAGGTCAGCCCACGTCCTCACGACACCGGTATGGTTACCATGGCATCCCAACGCTGGAGCCAATTTAGCCTCCATGCTCGAGCCATTCTTAAACTGCCATTCACCTCAATCGCACGTCCATCGCCTGGAGCAAGCGTAGCCCTTCGCGCGCCAGGTCCGATGAAAAGTCCTTATTTTAGAGGACTCAAAGACCTCTATTCGGTTCCCGATACTGAACTGAGACTTTTCGGCAAACCAAACGCCACGGCTCGTCGCCGGCTGGGAGTCGTCTTATCTACTGGTGAATCCATCGAGGCAGCATTGACCAAGGCACGCCTTGCCCACAAACACCTAAGCGTGACAGATGGCATCTAAGTGATGCCTGTTCCATCATTTTATTTTCAGGTTGTTAGAGACCACATAAAAAATAGTCCCTAATCTTAGATGAACTGTGAAACACAAGAATTAAGTTCTAACTGAGTTTAAATTCTTCCCCCATAACAGGCGTAAAAATGCTAGCACTAGAAAGACCTCTTAGTTTTTCTGCCAATACTTGGCCTGCTTCCACTTCACCATGATTAATAAATATGGATTTAAGCTCAGAGCGAAAGGAACCGACCCATCCTAAAATATCACTTTGATCTCCATGAGCCGAATATCCGGCAATATTAAAAATTTCTGCCTCTACGTCAATTTCTTCATGATAAATGCGCATTGTCTTGGCACCTTCTAATAACACCCGTCCTTTGGTTCCTTCCCCTTGAAAGCCTACAAATAACACACCGTTGTTTTCATCTCGCAACTTATGAACAAGATGCCTCAGAACTCTTCCGCCTTGAAGCATGCCCGAGGCAGAAATAACCACCTTGGGCTCCCTTGACATACAAAGAATCATGGAATCGTCAGTGCTCACTACTGGCGTAAAAAAAGGAGGCGATAGAGCCTTCAAAAAATCCAAGTCTTGATGCTCCAGCAAAAGCTCACTTTGATTTGAAAGGTAAACCTTAGTTACTGAATTTGCCATCGGACTATCTAAATAAATTGGAAAATCATCTATCAATTTAGAAGCCTTAAGCTGATAGAGGGAAACAAGTAGATCCTGGGTTCTACCTAAAGCAAAAGCAGGAACCACTAAGGTTCCACCTCGCCTACACACCTTATTGACGGCAGAAGCTAAATCTAAGTCGCGATGACTGGTATCCACAATGCGGTCTCCATAAGTGGATTCCACTACAAGATGAGTTGACTCAAGAGACGAAGAAGGCTGCTTAATAATTTCTGAATGCCCCCCTCCTAAATCCCCACTGAAGGTTACAATTCTAGATTCCTCTTCTTGGGTGTAAGCAACTTGCAGTATGGCACTTCCTAGAATATGTCCAGCTCGAAGAAATTGAATGGAAACACCTGGCTGAATCTCAGCCCATTCGTCATATTCTATTGTCTCTAAACAACTTAAAGCTCTCAAAGCATCTTTTTCTTCATAGAGAGGCAAGGCCGGTTTATGATTCGAATATTTGGTTTTATTAGCAAATCTTGCATCCTCTTCCTGAAGCTTTGCTGCATCAATCAAAAGAATTTGAAGCAGATCGAACGTAGCAGGAGTACAATATACTTTTCCTTCCCACCCTAATTTTACCCACCTAGGTAAGAGCCCAGAATGATCTAAATGCGCATGGGTCAAGACAATGGCTTCAACCTTATTAAGGTGCTCAGGCACTTGCCAATTGAGCTCTCGGATTGCCTTTGGCCCTTGAAATATCCCGCAGTCCACCAAAAAACTATGGCCATTATGGGAAACTAGGGTTTGACTGCCTGTAACAGTTCTTGCTGCTCCCAAAAATTTTAGCTTCATGACAATAATCTCCGAATAGTTTTTTCAAGAGGTCCAGTGATTCTCACACTAACCATAATCGACTTCCTGTGAGAATTCACCCTCTTTTTAGTTAAATGTTGTCGACTCGTTCCATCGGGAATGCGATTCCCCTCAAGTCAAGCGCAATTAGAAGTGATCTCCAACATATCCTTTAAGAAATACTCTTTGCATCTAGATTTGTCTTCGCTTTGGGATACATCCAAAGAGAATCTAGAATGAGGCCTTAGCGGCATTTTTCTTAGAAGCGAGCGCTACCCCAATAAACACAGCCCCTCGCAAAGTGCGACTCTTTAAAAAGCAATCAAGACCTCCTAAGTTAGGTATCTGGGGATTTTATCCATCGCTAAGTCGATTTGTGATATGCAAACTCCCATGCCTTAGAAAAGCTAAAAAAATGACAGACCCTAACTATGCAAACTGTCGAAGACACAAGCTAAAAATGAACCAGACTTCTTCAGGAAAGAACCATTCGCCCTCAATAGAAGTCCATAGGGCTGATGGCGGAATCTAATATTTTGCGCATGCCAATGGTTATGAATCAAAGACATTCCTAAAGTTAATGCGACAGTATTAAAATTGAGAGGTCTTTACGAAAGCTTCGATTTCTCTTGCGGCAAAAACACCCTAAATGCCGTTGGAGTCTTGGCAGATAGGAGGTCAATTGACCTCTAAACGTTATCGACCACAATCAAGATCATCCAGGTATTGCACGCGGGATAAGGTTCTTATCTTTTAGAAAGTCTTGATTAAAAAGCTTTGTAAAGTAACGGGAACCATGATCACAAAGTATAGTTACAATTACCTTATTTGAATTCTTATGTTTCAAACCAATTTTTAAAGCCGCGGCCAAATTTAACGCAGCAGAGCTTCCTAAGACGAGACCATCATTTCTAGCAAGATGATGGCACATATCGATCATGTCTTGATCGGGCACCCTAAGGGGGAAATCGACGCGGGCAGATTTAAAGTTTTCGGTTAATCTCATAATTCCAATGCCCTCTGTGATCGAGGACCCCGTTGCGACAAATTCGCTTCTTTCAAGATAGCTAGCAATTCCTGAACCGTCTGGATCTACGGCATAGACTTCAATATTTTCATTCTTCGACTTCAAGTAACGGGAAACACCCGAAATAGTTCCACCAGTACCCACAGACATACAAAATATGTCGACTTTTTCCTGGGACTGCGCCCAAATTTCCGGCCCCGTAGTTTCAAAATGAAAATTACCATTGTCTGGGTTCTCAAACTGATTGGCCCAGACCGCCCCTGGAGTTGCCTCTGCTAATCTCTTGGCCTGATGATAGAAGTGATTTTCGTCTCGAAATGGCACGGGAGGAACCAGCGTGAGTTCACAGCCTAAAGCTCTCAATAAAGTGTACTTTTCCTCTGTCTGATTATTAGGAGCTACAATCTTAACCCGATAGCCTCTCTCAGCTGCGAGAGTGGCTAGCCCAATTCCAGTGTTACCTGCTGTTCCCTCCACAATAGTTCCACCTGGTTTTAACTCTCCTCTCTTTTCAAAGCCGCGAATCATTCCAAGGGCAGCCCGATCTTTTACGGAGCCGCCTGGATTCAGAAACTCAGCCTTGCCGTAGATTTCGCACCCGGTGAGTTTTGAAAGGGACTTTATTTTAATCAAAGGCGTTGAGCCGACCGTGTCTCCTAAGTATCCTGACAGCATTTGACGACCTTCCATTGCGAATTTTTCTTGTCTATTGTAAAATATCTTAATTCTTTAGATGAAATTAAACTACTTTTTTGAGGCCTTTATGTTTTTCAATTACCTTACAATTTGCGTATTCTTGATCGTACAGGCTTGTACCCCTTTGGTCGCCCCCAGAGAGCAAAGCAGCGAGCAAAGCAGCGAGGGCTTAACACGCACAACTTCTATCGAACGCATCTTGGGTAACAATGCTAAAGACCCCAAATGCACACCGGGAATTATACTGGCATGCCTAGACAGCAATGCCGGACGCACCTGCTTTGATCGCTGCGATGTCGAAACGGATAGACTATTTTGCAATGAGCAACTCTTAGCTAAGTGTAAGGCCAATAAAGGAAATAACTCATGCTACAATAAATATTGCGGCGAGCCTGCCACATCGGGAGCTTTCCGTCCCAAGTCTGGTTCAAGCTCCTTGATAGAACTACCTAAATCAGGAATAGGCTATGAAACTTATGATCAATTGAGGTTTGGTACACCCAAAACTATTGAGCGCATTAAGGAACTGGCCAATCGTGTCTTTAGAAAATCAGGCTATCCTGTTTTCATTGGCGACATTTCAGACCGAAATGGAGGCAATGGCGGCGTTCATGCCGAGCATATTGGGGGTGTTGATGTCGATATAGCGGTCATGGGAAATACACCTGGAGTTTTCTGCGGCACATATAAGGATTCATGCTATAGCCGACCTGCGATGCGCAAGTTAATTCAAGAGATTACGGCTATGGGAGGCGCGCCACGTATGCTCTTTAACGACCCGGTCTTGTTAGGTGAGTTTTCCCATTTAAGCCCTAGCGATGCATCACACGACAATCACATACATATACGTTGGCGGGATTAGTACATTTTTGAAGCAATTTGACTTTTTTTACATGATTTTTCCTTGCTTAAACCCAATTCTTAGATTACAGGAGTTGGGATTTTATTTTTCTAGCTTTTCGGGGAGTTACCATGGGTCGTGTCTTGATTTTGGGTGCCGGTGGAGTTGGTGGAGTTGTCACTCATAAATGCGCCCAAGTTCCTGAGGTTTTTTCTGAAATCCTCCTTGCAAGCCGCACCAAATCAAAGTGCGATAAAATTGCGAGTGAACTTTCTAGGCCTATAAAGACGGCCCAAGTAGATGCCGACAATGTCGGCGACTTGGTGAGACTCATAAAGGAATTTAAGCCCGAACTTGTTATCAATGTCGCCCTTCCCTATCAGGATCTAACCATCATGGATGCCTGTCTGGAAACTGGCGTACACTATCTTGACACGGCAAACTATGAGCCTCTCGATACCGCTAAATTTGAATACAAGTGGCAGTGGGCCTACCAAGAAAGATTTGCTAAGGCAGGCCTAATGGCCACTCTTGGGTGTGGATTTGATCCAGGGGTAACTAACATTTTCACGGCTTATTTACAAAAGAAGCATTTTGATCACATTGAAACTATTGATATTTTGGATGCAAATGGCGGCGATCACGGCTACCCTTTTGCCACCAATTTTAACCCTGAAATCAATATCAGAGAAGTGACAGCCAAAGGCAAATACTTTGCTTATGGAGCATGGCACGAAACACCACCCCTTTCCGTTCATCACACGTTTAACTTTGAAGGCATAGGCCCAAGAGAAATATATTTGATGTATCATGAAGAGCTTGAGTCGCTCGCTAAAAACATAAAGGGGCTAAAAAGGGCTCGGTTTTGGATGACCTTCTCGCAAAACTACCTGTCTCATTTAAAAGCGCTAGAAAACGTCGGCATGACCCGAATTGACCCCATTGATTTCAATGGGCAAAAGATTGTTCCCCTCCAATTTTTAAAAGCCATTTTGCCAGATCCCGCATCTCTTGGACCTAGAACTAAGGGTAAAACCAACATTGGGGTGATCGCGCAAGGCACAAAAGATGGAAAGTACAAAGTCGCCTACATAAAAAATATTTGCGATCATGAGAGCTGCTGGGACGAGGTAAAAAGCCAGGCCATAAGCTACACCACTGGTGTTCCAGCGGTAGTAGGCGCCATCATGATGATGAAAAAGATTTGGATGAAACCTGGGGTCTTCAATGTAGAAGAATTGGATCCCGTTCCTTTCCTAGAAGTTCTTAGCAACATGGGGCTTCCTTGGGATGTAGTTGAGCTTCCCGCTATGCCCCCGGTTTTAGCATGACGGATTCAAAATCTAGTCGCGACCCTGCCCCCTTAGGGCAGGTCGATTACTCTATTTTTCCAACGCCTGCATTTGTTGTTAATTTAGAGCATCTCGAAGAAAATTTAAAGCTTCTCAATTCGGTAATATCAAAAAGCGGAGCTAAAATCATATTAGCTCTCAAAGGTTTTTCCATGTTTTCGGTCGCACCGTTAATCGGGAAATACCTAAATGGCACCACCGCATCGGGGTTGCATGAGCTCATGCTTGGCAGCAAAGAATTTGGTGGAGAATGTCATGTGTATGCTCCAGCCTATGACCCAAGAGACTTTCATCAGGTCCTAGATTTAGCTGATCACATCGTATTCAACTCCCCATCCCAGTGGACAGCATTCAAAGAGCAAGTAAGAGCCTCGCCCAAAAAAGTGGAATGCAGCATTCGAATTAATCCAGAATACTCGGAAGTAGAGGTAGACCTATACAACCCGTGCGCTCCAGGGAGCCGTATGGGAACCACTAAGGCTAACTTTGATGAAAAGGCATTAGACGGAATCACGGGTCTTAATTTTCATACCATGTGTGAGCAGGATTCCTACACCCTTGAACGGACTCTGGTTCATGTGGAAGCTAAATTTGGCGAGTTCATCCGTAAAAAGTGTAAATTTGTAAACTTTGGCGGAGGACATCATATCACCAAAGAAGGATATGACGTCGACCACCTCATCACCGTCATACGCGCGTTCAAAAGCCGTTATCCGGGAATCGAGGTCTACCTAGAACCAGGTGAAGCGGTGGCTCTCAATACGGGCGTGCTGATAGCACGCGTTCTCGACACCATGTCCAACAACCTTGATATTGCAATCCTTGACACATCAGCAACGACTCATATGCCCGACGTCATTGAAATGCCCTATCGACCAAGAATACTGGGCAGCGGCGAACCAGGTGAAAAACAATTTACCTATAGACTTGCCGGCCTAACATGTCTTTCCGGCGATGTAATAGGCGATTATTCTTTCGATGCACCACTAAAAAAAGATGACTTACTTATTTTTTTGGATATGGCTCACTATTCCATGGTCAAAACCACTACTTTTAATGGCGTCAAGCTACCCAGCATCACTACCTACGACCCTAGAACTGCAGAGCTTAGAATTGTTAAAGAATTTGGCTATGAGGATTTTAAAAGCCGCCTTAGTTAAAAGACCAAGTCTTTAGCTGAAATTCATATGAATTTAACTGCCTCATGCTTAACAAGAGTGAAGAGACACCAAAAGTTTCAGCTTTTTTAAAGCTCCAGTTGCGCGGCATAGCCAACATCATAAAGCTTGGTTTGTAGATTTGTTAAATGAAAAGCGTTTGGAAAGACACTTGACAAGCTCGCTCCTTGCGCTCAGCGGAATCAGTTAAAGCTTAACTAGCTCAGTTTTCACTTTAGAATCTTGATGATCAATAGTGCTTCTAAAGTCAGCATTTCTATGAACCATGTTCTTTAGAAAGCGCATGACAAGACTGTACCCCAAGGCCGGATTAGCTTCGCAAAAGAGTCTTATTTTGTAACCACTAACAACATAAAGCTCTAGCTTGTCTGTGCTGTAGGCATCATGACCGAAAACATAGGGCGCTACCATGAACGAGATTCCCAGCGCATCGCCCGGATGCAGGTGAGCAACAATCCTTGAGTCCGTCCCATCTTGATTTGAGGTCTGAAGCCTAGCCGTTCCATTCTTAATAACATAAAGAGAGTGAGCTTCACTCCCCTCTAAAGCAACAAAAGAATCCTTATCAAAATAGCTACAAGTCGACTCGCTCTCAAGAAAGCTTAAAATCTCGGGAGCCAACCCTTTGAACATTTTCGATTGTCTGATTCCTTCGTTCATAAAAACTCCATCTAAAATGAGTTTAGGCAAACCCTAGAGCATGAAAATTGAATCAGACGTTTGCCTACACCAGCAAGAAGATCGACTTGAGTTGACTGAGTTTAACACTAAGTCTTACATGGAAACATCTGAATTCTTAATAATGCTTTTCGTCCTGAAATAATCCGGCTCGAACAAATCTTTATTAAGTCAAAAAACCAACTGTTAACGGCTTGTTATCCCTTCTGAGAAAAGCCCATATCAGAAAGTTACACTTACGACGGTCACGCTTAAGACGGCTGCGCTTAAGACGGCTGCGCTTAAGACGGCTGCGCTTAAGACGGC
>CAIMVM010000214.1 GCA_903844895.1 uncultured Pseudomonadota bacterium | reverse complement strand
GCTAGGGAACTTCTCCAAACTCATGAAACTCGAACAACCTATTTCAACCTGAACGCCTTGAGAGTCAAGATTGTCCGGCTATTTGGACCTTTGGCGTGCGAAATATATGGAAGCGCATAAATTTTCGCGGGAATGTGGGTTGGAGCAAGTGGCCAGATGATGCTTTCGAGTATACAAGGTTAAAAAGTCACAAACCACCCGGCCTCAAACCCTAACGTTCTATTTCAATCCATTCGGTTTGCCGTTACCTAGGAAGCGGATCCACTCCTGTCCCAGAACGAGGAGTTCGTGGCTAGGTCTCCCAACTTGATCTCCCATCTTGATTCCTTAATTTGATAGTTCCATTCGGTCCCTACTGGCAGCAATTCCGATAAAGTCAGCAGATGTGATGATTCCCAATACCTCTCCCGAGGCATCCGTTACAGGAACCGCATCAATTCGTCGATGCAACATGATTTCGGCTACATCATGCATTTGATGGTTCGGATGGCAGGTTACCATTTCGGTGGTCATGGCCAAGCCCACGTTGATTTCAGGAACATTGATAAAACCGCCAACGTATACAGCGCGGAGAAGGATGTCCCTTTCAGATAAGAGTCCTACGAGTTGGTTGGCGCCCTCTACAACGAGAAGGTGGCGAATTTTTTGTTCGCACATAATTTCATAAGCTTTATTTAAATTGTCGTTAGGACCTACACAAGTGACGTCTCTCGTCATAAAATTTTTGATTTTCATGATCACTCCTTGCAAGGTAGATTCTAGTGAACTGCAATCTGAGTGCCACCTCAGAGCCTGGTCTCATTTTTGCTGTTTAGTGAAGGGTGGTTCCTCACTCGGAGGACATTGCAGCATGAATATTAGGGCTGACTTGGCCGAAGAAGTTCAGAAATTGAAGCTTGCCATTCATGGCCTCATTGCTAGGTCTGGCGATAGAATAGAAAATCTTCATCAAGTTAGAGTGAGTACCAGGCAATTGAGAGCCTTTTGTTGGGTCCTGCGTCATGACTACAAGACCTCCCAGACTCAAAAACTGAAGTCATTAGCAAAGCAGATGAAGCATTTGGGAGCCGCTCTGAGCTATGGGCGAGAATTAGATGTGGGTTTGGAGTGGGCCGAGAAACATCACCTTAACACGAAACCTATCCAAGCCTTGCGTGAGCAGGAGAGCAAACAGATTCGTCTCTTTCTGTCTCGACGTGGACCAAAAATTTTGAGTCGACTTGAGACTTTGACGGATCTATGGGGCCAGCACGGCCCCCTTCCCGCCTCTAAGCCAGCAGATCATTTGCTTCGAAAGCTCCTCTATAAGTGGCAAAAGTCACAACCCAAGAGTAAAAAAGACTTTCATCGCCTTCGTATTTCTATCAGGAATTTAGTCTACATTTTTAAAGCGAGATGTCAGAATTGTCCCCCTCAAGTAGCAAAATACCAAAAGCAACTAGGACAGCTTCATGACTTCGAGTCATTTAAAAAGCTAAAATTGTCCATCCCTTCCCTAAAAAAAGAGCGCCATAAATTAAAAAAGAAGATCCATAGGAAGTATCCTAGGTTTCTCAAATCTTTATCAAGAGCTAAAAGTAACCTCACTCATGGCAATGCTTAAAACCATTCGAGATGTTTCTCCTTTTCCTTGAGAAAGCGACCTTTAGATGGCCAGCCCAAATCTTTCTGGAACTCCACGGAGAACTGTTAGGACTAAACTCGAGATTTGAAGCTTCCAAAAAGCGGTACTTGGAAAATCGGGAGTGAGATGGAAAGACAGAAGCCTATTCAGAGGCGAAACTCCTGACTTGGGTATCCATCTGTCAAAGAAGGGAACAGAGAGATTCGACGTCGTCCTTAAAAGTCAGGTAGTTAGCATAGGCATAGAGATTGCTTTAAGGGCAGGCAGAGTCTCACTTTCGAGGCCAAAAGTTTAAAATGAGGTTCACATGAAACTATTTACTGCGGCACTTGCGTCTGTTTTTTTCGGAATTTCCTGCGGAAAGGCAAATATGGAAAGCGCTCTAGATTCCTCTCATGCCGGGGACGGCAGCAAGTCAGCTTCTCAAGTGGCTTCTAGTCTTTCAGCAAGCTGCTTTGTCACCAGCAAAAAAGGCAATTCCTTAATTACGGAAAAGGCTTCATTTGAGGTTAAAGATGCTCATCAATTTAAACTGGTCTATACATTTACAGTGGAGACGCAAGGCGAGAAGAAACTAGGCAGTCAGGAAATCACTGGTGTTCTAGATAGGGACTTTAAAAGCGTATTCGAACCAAAATTGACCTACTTTCTGCTTTCTAGCGGCGAGTTCAAGTCCGACTTTGATGCCAAAGTGACCGAGCGTCATTTAAATAAAACAGAGATTTTACTTAAAGAAGGCCGTCTGATAGTAGAAGAGCATGATATCATCTTGGATCTTAAGGGCTGCCAAGTTCGCTAAATTTTTCGGGGTCCGCAGCGATGTGCTAACCTGGACTTTTTAGGCCTCCGTAAATACAAAATCCAAGCACAATAGATACCAATGGTATTAAATATCAGTGACTTCCATCCTTTATCGCGGAAGTTTGAGTAAGATTTCTAAGTAAATTCCATGCGTCTACGGGCCCGTTTAACCGAGCCCGTAGACGCTTTTAGTTTAAAGAGGTGTCATTGAAACTTGAAAAGCAGGCTTTCCTATCTGCAGTCTTCTAGATGACCTTGCAGTTGTTTTTCGAGGTCCCACAATTTGAATCGGTCTGTTTCCTTGGCAATAAGCTTCATGGCTTGGTCCACGCCAGAAAATTTTTCAGAAAAGGCATTTTGATCGCACTTTGACCAAATGGGATCTGAGAAAAACGTTGAGGCTAAAACTTGGCCCTTACTTAACAAAAATTTTTCAGAAAGTACCGGAATGTAGCCCAGAAAATTCTTGGCCAAGTTGGGATATCTCGATCCAAATGTAGGGCTTAGTAATTTGCCAGGAGCTTTGGAAATAGGCCTAAGGCCCACGCAGTCTAGGCGAGAGCTGACGCCAAAGAGTCTTTCGCAGGACCAACTTGTTGCCTGAGCCAGTTCAGACATCACCACAAGGTCTTCAAAGTCCTTTTTTGACCAAAGTTCAATAACGGCTACTTTGATAAGTTCTTTTAAATCAGAATCATTTTGACTTACTTGCTCTGCATGATCCTTAACCCGGGCGGCTTCTTGAACTTTAAACTCCTTGGCAGCTTGAAGGGCATCTTTGAGTTGCTTCAGCTCCTCTAAAGAAACCTTCTTTTGTAAGATGCTGTTATAAAAGCTATTCCCAAAAGAATCTAAGTCTAAGCTTAGGCTCTGGTCTTTAATGAAAATAGCTAAGTCTTTCATTTCTTGAGAAAAGTTGGCAGCGTAGGTTAAACTTTCAGGTTGAGCTTTTGGTGAAGACTTCAAGGACTCCAAAAGATCTTTTGTACTTTCGGGAAATGCTTCCGACACATTATTAAAGGCGGCATAAATTTGCGGGAGCTCGCTATATTCCACGGACTTGGTGTCGAGCCAAGCAACAGTCGCACCCACCAGACTATTCTTAATGGAAACGAGACCTGAAAATGGGCTGAGGGCGGTCTTTATTTCAGTAAGTCTTGTTGACCATTCGCGCAAAAGATCTAAGGAAACTTGCCGTTGTAGGGTCTGATTAAATACTTGTAATTCAAAATCGAGATAGCCCGTATCTTTTGAAAGACTGAGTGCTTTGGTTGCCTCGTTCTTTAAGGAGTCATCTAGAGCCAGAGCATAGGATATTACGACAGAAGAAGTGTTTGGATTTTTTCTTAAAGCTTGAATCAAAGTAAGGGTCGACTGTTTAAATGTCACATAGGCGTTGTCTAATGCCCGGATCATCTCATCTAGAGAAGACTGGGATACGGGAAGGTCTTTAAAGGCCCAGTTCATGCCCATGAGAAAGAGAGTAGATGCCTCAGGCGCCAAATTCTTAGACTGTTCTAAAGGAGTCCTCATCTGACTTGAAATGGCAGATAAGTTTGGAACTAAAATTGTTTTGCTTTGGGGGTCAAGTTCCAAGACGAGATTCTTATTTTCTTTAATTGCTTTTATGGCAAGGTCTGAAAGAACTTGGTCCCAGCCCATATAGCTAAATGAACTCGACGGCTTAACACCAGAAAATATCGTAGGAATTAATGTTTTAAAGACGCCATTGCTTAGTAAAGTTAAGTCCAAGTTTTCAAACAGGATCTGACACGGTGCCAGCATATAATCCACAGAGGGTGTAATTTGATTCGTTAGAGCCGAGTCTTTGACAATTCCGTAACCTCTATTTAATGCACACCCACTCGCCTCGTCTGCGTCATAGGGCTTCCATTCAGCCGGCTTGGCGGAATATACCGAATAAGAGTAGGATTCAGGACCCTTCTTTACTTCCCACTCCAGCGCTACCGGAAGTGTTCCACGGCTCTTTGAGCTCGCACCGTTGCTAAATGCCAGAATGGGTACAGGTATTCTAACCTCGTAAGCAAGCCTAACCGTATCCAAGTTTACAAGGTCTCTTATGGAATCTAACGGAGCTATGATGGACGAATCGATAAAACTCGTCCAAAGAGCTGCCTTGTCACCGGCAATTCTGAGTGAAGACCAAGAGCTCAATGAAGGCTTAAGTGTAAGTAGTCTCTTGGCAAGGTTTGGAGGGATGCCCAGCTGGCCTGCTACCAAGGTCCTTGTGGACTCAAGGGGCGCCAATTCTTTTTCGAGTGCGGGACTCAGACCTGGACTCTTAAATTCCCCAAGTCCGGCCCTACCAATCGCACTTACGGTAGGTGAGCCTTTGATTTCTAATGGAGACGGAGTTTTATCTCCTATTCCGACGCCGATATTAAAACTAGCAGCAAGCTTGGTTTCAAAAACCTTTTGTCCGAAAACAAAAAGCTCACAATCGAGTCCTCGGCGATGGGCCTCAGCTTCAATTTGGGTGGTCACTCCGTTAGCGGTCACCAATTCGCTCAACTTACTAACTTCGTCTGAATAGTCAGTCTGATAGGAAGTGACTATCGCCGACTTTTCTCCATCGGAATAAACTAAAGATCCAGAGTTCCCGCTCAGGAGCAAAAGCCCATCAAGTCCGACACTCTTGTCCTGATTTTTCTCTAATTTCTCAAGATTGAAATCTGAAAAAGCTTCTTTAGCAGAGCAGCTTTTTACAATGCTAGCTTTCCAAGCGTCATAACTTTGACGGTACTCCGGCGAAAGCCTTGCCAGAGCCTCATCGGGGGTCTTGGGTTGATCGGTCAAGGGACCATTGCCAGAGCCGTTCCTTTTGCCTGAGGATTTAGAACAGCTTACAACTGAGCCCAACAAAAAAAGACAGATCGCGAGTTTCATGGACATGGAAAACCTTTTCATTTAGGGGACATTTCTGAAAGCGACACGCATCGACCTTGTATTAGAAAGCGAGGTAGTCCTAACACTTGCCAGAACCGGCGGTCAAGTTGCCAGACATACAATCCGCATAGGGGCTGGTTTTCGTAACCTCTTTTGTCGCGATTAAATAAGACACTTCTGGAGTCGAGAGAGCTTGGGCTCACCTCTTTCCGCCATTCAAGTACGGGCTCCCAACTTTGTTTTTTACTGCGCTAGCCATGAAGGCCTTTGGGTTTTTCTTCACCACGGAGGAAGCGATTTTCAGATAGAGCTGAGTCCAAATACTTGGGAAGTTTAAAAACCATTCTTGATACGAGTGAATATTTAAGGGGTTACATGGATACCAACTCGCTGATTTTGTGCTCGCCTCCAAAATTCTCGCGCTTTTTAGATAGTTATGTCTTAGAGAAACACCACCTCCCCGACTCACACAAAAGCCGCAAATATTCGAAACATCAAACCTATCATTGCTTTGCCGCTGAGGCGGCTCATTGCTTTAAGGGGAAAAGGTAGCTTTAAGCCGCCCACTGGCGAGCGTAAGGAGTGAGGTTTACGGTGCCAAAAGCACCATAAATATCGCCTATCCAGCCATGTAAGTACCATCATTTATTTGATCTTTCTAAGTAATGTGGGCGAAGGTAAACGGAGATTTTTTGGCATCCAGATAGGTGAGCCATCCCATCTACCATCAATAAAAGAATGGGGAACTATTTTTGGAAAAGAATTTTAATGAAGATATCAAAATTAGCGCCGTATTTTTCACGACTTGTAGGCGACATAGAAGTTGCTTTTTTGATGAGTGTCTGTAATGACGGACCATTTTTTTTGGGACGAACGAGCGCCGACATAAAATAGAGCCAAAAATGGTTTTTATTTTGAAGTCTTACATAAAAAATGAATCGGTCTTTTTTCGAAGAATAAGCTGCAAACGTCGTCTTTTTGCAGAAAAATTGGGTTTGGAAAGATCCCTTAAAAACCTCATTTCTACAGAAAATTTCGAACCCTATACGAATATTTAGCCCCTTTAAATCCCTTCAGCACTCGAGCTACTCCCATGAGTAGGTTGGGTAATGACCGGCAATTTCTAGAATATTCTTGGCATGTTGCTTTTTTTATTAAAGACTCTTTGCTTTTTTCCGAAAGACTTCCGCGTCAAAAATGTGGATCTTTTGAAAGGGAAAAAAATGATTTTGAGACACTTTAAAACGAGATTCGGGATTGTTTTGGGCGGCGCAATAGTGGCCCTAAGCTTGTCTTGCTCTTCGTCTAATGAGCAGTTGGAAGATCCTGTTTCTACTGTAGATGCTGCACATCCAAATCTAGAGGAAGGCAGTTTATCTGATGCCAATGTCGATGAGTCCTTTTCGGCCTCTATGGATTCTGCCGCAGCTACAACGGGTCCTTCCGTCTCTGAGGAGCCTGCTCCTGAAAAAACTGTGGCTGAGCAATCTTCTGTTGCAGAGACTCCTGTTGCAGAGACTCCTGTTGCAGAGCAACTAACTGCAGAGCAATCAACTGCAGAGCTGTCTGTTTCTGGGCAAACCATGACTGAACCTTCACAGGAACTCAGTGTAGATAGTGCTTTAGCCCAAAACATTCCTGCATTGGATGCTGCGAAAACAGATGGTTACCAGGGAGCAGAAGGCTTTTCAGCGGATTCTGTAACCAAGTCTCCAGAGATAGCAGCACCAGAGTCGGAAACCTCGTCGGCAGAGGCCAGCGGTCCGGCTGTATCTAGTGAGGTAGCTTCCGAACAGTCAGTCTCTGCTCCTAGCGCCAAGCAACCAGAAGCCCTTAAGAAAAGTGGAAATTCCTTTGTATACACGGTAAAAAAGGGGGACTGGCTTTCCAAAGTAGCCCTTAAGGTCTATGGCCCCGAAGGTTCTTGGCAAGACATTTCAGAAAGAAATGGCCTTAAGGATGCAAATCGCATTCAGCCAGGGCAGAAGCTGATTCTTGAAGTCAAAAATGAAGCTTCTAAAAAGTATTCCAAAGCCTATGGAAACATAGTGTTCCAGAAAACAACGGATTATCCTAGTGTACAACCTAATGGGCTTGCCACCATCTTTGTACAGCCAGGAGACTCACTCTCCAAACTTGCGGCCTTGATCTATGGGGCGCAAGGAGGTTGGAAGTCTCTTTATGCCATGAATCAAAAATCTATTGCAGATGCCGATCTCATCTATGTAAAGCAAAAACTTACCTTTAAAGCAGAATTCGCAAAAGACACTTCACTTGAAGATAGCTCAGCCCATTAAATCCAGAGGGTCCGATCGTAGATCCGGGTCTCATCAAGTTCACTTTCGAAATCCAAAGAATGAGTGGACCTTAGGAAGGCCTTAATTTTAAGATCTGTAGCTCCAAAAGGAATAACGCCTACCTAAGTCAGTGGTTTCAATTTCAAGGAGATGGGTAGGAAAGCGCTTGGAAGACTCCGCCATCCTTTCAGGCCACTCTAAGATATAGCCGCCGTAAGATCTCAAGTCCTCTGCCACGATGTCTTCTATGTCGAGTTCGAAATCTGATCGATAGAG
Source organism: uncultured Pseudomonadota bacterium (assembly GCA_903844895.1). Lineage (GTDB taxonomy): Bacteria > Bdellovibrionota_B > Oligoflexia > Oligoflexales > CAIMVM01 > CAIMVM01. Next base: position 13,436 of record CAIMVM010000214.1, on the reverse strand, counting down.
ATCAAGATGCGCTAGCCAAATTCCACTTTGAGTTTTGTATTCTGCTAAGTAGGTATAGGTGGGAGATGTAACCGCAATATTTCTGTCCACCCCAAGCTCTGTAAACAAGGGTTTGCAAAATGTAGTCTTACCCGCCCCAACTTCTCCTAAGAGCCACAAGCAAAAAGGCTTCTTTGAATGTAGCCGACTTGATTCCAGCTCCTGAGCGACTCTGCCCGCCCATTCCGTCAGCCCTACTTCTGCAATCTCTGAAGTCATTAATAGGCTCCAGGTGCCGGACCACTTCATGTCAGGGTTGAGCTGTTTAGGACCATTCATAGTTAGAGGCTTCATTTTCGGCTCGTCTCATTGATTTCCCGGAGTAATAAACTCGAGAGTTCAGCAACCATATGTTCTACCGCTTTTTCATCTTGCCCTTCTGCCATAACCCGAGCCTTATTCTCGGTCCCTGAATATCTCACAACAAGTCGCCCAACACCTTCCAGCGCAGTTTCACAGTCTTTTAAAAAAGAAGAAAACTTTGGCAAATTTTCAAAGGCAATTTTCTCTTTTACTTCAAAAGAATTGAGCACTTGAGGCATGCGGCTCATTCCCGATTTAAGCTCATGGACAGACTTGCCACGCTCTAAAACAATTTCTAAAATCTTGAGTGCTGCTAAGATGCCATCACCGGTCGTGGCTGCATCTTTAAATATGATGTGCCCAGACTGTTCGCCGCCTAGATTAAAGTTTCCTTTTCGCATGGCGTCCATGACGCAACGGTCCCCAACTTGAGTACGAAAAACCTTTCCTCCTACCTTTTGAAGGGCAAGATCCAAGCCCATATTGCTCATAATCGTAGCCACTAAGGTGTTTTGATTGAGTTTTTTTTCCTGAATCATATGCAGGGCCGACATAGCTAGAACCTCATCCCCGTCAACAATTTCTCCTTTATTATCGACGACTACCAGTCTATCGGCGTCTCCATCAAAGGCGAGACCAATGTCAGCTTTATAAAGTTTTACTTTCTCGGCTAGTTCTTGAGGGTGTAGGGCACCCACTTGATGGTTAATATTGGTTCCATCGGGATGATTTCCGATCACAAATAATTCGGCCCCTAGTTCCTCAAAAACCTTTGGCGCGACTCGATAGCTTGCCCCATGGGCCGTATCTAAAACGATTCGCATGCCCTCAAGGGTAAGATGTTTCGGAAACTGCTCCTTTAGGAAGACGGCATATTGACCAATGGCATCATCAATGCGTCGGGCTGTTCCGACCCCCTTTCCGGTGGGGAGCTCTTTTGAGAGGTCGAGTGACAAGACCATTTGCTCTAACTCAAGTTCAGCGCTGTCCGCGATTTTAAATCCGTCACTTCCAAAGATTTTGATGCCGTTATCATAGTAGGGGTTATGAGAGGCTGAGATCACGATGCCGGCAGTTGCCCTTAGACCGCGAGTCAAATAAGCAATGCCAGGTGTTGGAAGTGGGCCAAGAAACAGGGCGTCGGCACCTACCGAACACATGCCGGAGCAAAGGGCTTGTTCGAGCATATATCCTGACCGCCGGGTGTCTTTACCAATCAAAATTTTGGGGCGATCATGCTGTTTTTGGAAATAGGTACCAATGGCTTGTCCGAGTTTTAAAACTAACTCTGGAGACATAGGGTAGGAATTTGCTCTTCCTCTAATACCATCTGTGCCAAAAAGTTTTCCCATTTTATGTTTCCTTTCAGAATTAGCGGCGCGTATTTTGGTGAATCTCTACCAAGGCTTCGCTTGGCATCGTTTCAATTAAGGTGGTATCTACAGGAATTTTGACCTGAATTCTCCGGTGATGGGACCCAGGCGGAAGCTCACTGGCATCGACAAAAGCCTGAATCTCTTTGCGTTCGACCGCTTCTATACTTTTCTTTGTGCCTTGTAAAACAATGCTTACAAATTTAGGGCTGTAAGCTGTAGATTTGCTGGCGCCTTCGAGTGACAAAGGAATGGAAATAAATTGGCGGTTAACGCGGCTTTCACCTAGTTGGATTTGGGCTGTGACCCGTTCAGGAGAGGCGGTCAATCCTTTGGCTGAATCCAAAATAAGACCCGATTCCATGGATTGTGATGCTTTCAGCCCAGAAACATCTAAAGGTAAGGTCGAGATTTCTGGTGTTTTGTCAATTTCAGACTTCGGACCAGTCACCATCACGCTATTTGGCTTTAGTTCAATTTTTTCTACGGTCATTCCCGAACCAGGAAGACCTTGAGTCATCGCCTTAAGAGTGATCGAACGAGATATTTTTTGATCGATAAAAATAGACACTATGGGATCATGAATCACTATGTCCAGTTTTGGATTCCAACCTTCGATCATGTGCTTTTCTATGCGGAATTCTTGGGCGCCCATTCTGCCTTTGGGAATCATCAACTGAGCTTCTATGGATTGACTAATGTAATAGCTTTGAAGGACTCTTGGTCCTTTGATAGTCGCTTCCAGATACCGAACTTTGGAACCTTTTACAACGAGTCCCGGATCTACAACAATATTTACAGCAATTTTTTTGTTGACCTCGACAATCTCTTCTCCTTGCACAAAGTACCAAAGCATGGATCCTAACAAAAGCGCTGTGGCTTTGTAGCTCAGGTTGTAGGTCAATCTAGCTAAAAATGTCTTCATTCTTGCTTAACCCCTCCATCTGCCAAGGCGTTCAAAAACTGTTTTCAAGTTGGATTCGTGACTTGCTTTGGAATCAATACGCATGAGTTGTGAGAGCTTGACTTTAATTTGCTCCGTGGTTTGTTTGGGATAAATATGACCATCGGCCACTAACGAAACCGTCCCCTTTTCTTCAGATACCAAAATGACCAAAGCATCTGTTTCCAGACTAATTCCGACTGCGGCTCGATGCCTTGTGCCGCCTGGAATCGCGGAATGGCCGTCGCTTTTTGCCAAGGGCAAAAAACATCCCGCAGCAGCGATCTTGCCATTTTGAATGATCACAGCACCATCGTGGATAGGCGAAGTCGTTTGAAAAATGGACATTAAAAGCTCTTTCGATACAACTCCGTCAATCGTCGTGCCGACGGCTATAAATCGAGAAAGAAGAATATTTCTTTCAAATACGATGAGAGCGCCTGTATTTTTAGAAGCAAGACTGATGGCAGATTTTGCGACCTCTTCAATGATTCGAGAAGGTGTTTGACCTTCTGAGGCGGAAACAATCGGCTTCTTCCCAATCCTTGACAAAGCATTTCTTAGTTCATCCTGAAACAAAATAACTATAATCACCAAAAAAGAGGAATAAAACTTACCCATGACCCAATTGACAGTGGTGAGGGGAACGACGCTAGAAAACAGGAAAGTACCCAAAATGACCAGGATTCCGGTCAGCACTTGAGCTGCCTTGGTTCCTCGGATGAGGCTCATAATCTGGTAAATTATTGCAGAGATGATCAAGATGTCGACTATGGCCCATGGCCCAAGAAGTCCAACAATTTCCGACATTATGCCCCCCTCGCAAGTTGTCTAACTTTCACAAGCCCTTTAACGTCATGGGTGCGAACCAGACGTGCCCCCATAAGGGCAAGTGCTGTCTCTAAAACTTTACTTCCAGGATCTCGAAGACTCGGTTCCGAAATGGACAACATACGACCGATGATACCTTTTCTAGATACCCCTATCATTAGATTATATACATTTGACCAATAAACCGTATTTTCAAGAAGGACAAAATTTGCCGGATCCGTTTTCCCAAAACCAATGCCAGGATCCAAAATAATACAGTCCTTTGAAAAGCCAGCTTCTAAAAGTGTCGCGTGGGATTTTTTAAAGAAGTCATCTACAACAGAAAAGACATCTTGTGCCCGCAAGGGGCTCTCTTGCATGGTCTCTGGAGAGCCGTGCATATGGCCAGCGCAAAATTTTAGAGCCTGCTTTTTTATTTTGGAAATGCGAAGAAGCTCATTTAAACAGGAAGTGGAAAAAGGGCCTGACATAGAGTTTATGACGGATATAGAGAATCGCTCCATCGCTTGGATAGCAACATCTTCCTTCATCGTATCTAGGGATATGGGAATAGAAAATTCTTTCAGCAGTTCTAACTTATCTTCTAATCGAGTCCACTCTTCCTTACTAGATATGGCCTTTGCCCCAGGTCTGGTAGATTCTGCACCGATATCAAGATAGTCTGCTCCATCGGCAATGAGGGTGCGAACCCTATCTAAAAAGAGCTCAGGAGATTGATGTGAGCCACCATCTGAAAATGAATCAGGCGTCACATTCATGACGCCTAATATTTTAAAATCAGAAAGAGCCAAGAGACTAGGCCTCCACAGCTAAACCAATGTCTTTAGCTTTGGAAGCCTTATCGAGACGTTCTTCCCACAGCTGCTTTTCTTCAGGTGTAACCACATTTTCACCGGCGATGATCTTCTTCATATCTGGACCAAGTAAGGTTTCTTTAATGAGAAGGGCTTCCGCAAGGTTTTCTAAGGTTGTGCGATCTTCTTTTAACAGATCAAGGGCGTTCTTATAACCCGTGGTTACAATACGGTGAATCTCTTTATCGATTTCAGCGGCAATCTTTTCAGAAAAGTTTTTACCCTGCACGAAATCTCGGCCCATAAAGACTTCTTGACCTTCTCTGTTGTCAAGAGCGAGGGGCCCAATAGATTCACTCATACCCCATTGGCAAACCATTTTCCGCGCAATTTGAGTAGCTTTGTGAATGTCGTCGCTAGCACCGGTGGTTTGTTTTCCAAAAACAAGCTCTTCAGCGGCGCGACCACCCATGGCATACATAATCATTTCTTCAGCATACTCTCGTGTGATCGTAAGGCGATCTTCTTCGGGAAGCATTACGGTAAGACCGAGTGCTTGCCCACGAGGAATGATTGTAACTTTATGAACAGGATCGACATTTTTTAACTTAAGGCCTACCAGAGCGTGACCTGCTTCATGATACGAGGTGTTTCTTTTTTCAGCCTCACTCATAACCATAGATTTTCTTTCTGGGCCCATTAACACTTTATCTTTAGCAAGCTCAAAGTGCTCCATAGTTATTGCTTCACAGGAAAGGCGAGCGGCAAATAGCGCAGCTTCGTTCACAAGATTTTCCAGGTCTGCACCTGAAAACCCTGGTGTCCCTTGAGCAATTTTTGCTAGTTCGACATCATCAGCAAGAGGAGACTTTTTAGCGTGAACTTTCAATATGGCAAGGCGACCTTTTACATCTGGTTTAGGAACGATGACCCGACGATCAAATCTTCCAGGTCGTAAAAGAGCAGGATCAAGGACATCAGCTCGGTTGGAAGCGGCAATGATAATGACGCCTTCATTGGCTTCAAACCCATCCATCTCCACAAGAAGTTGATTCAAGGTTTGCTCGCGCTCATCATGGCCTCCCCCCCAACCCGCACCACGTTGGCGACCCACAGCGTCGATTTCGTCAATGAAAATAATGCAAGGAGCATTCTTTTTGGCTTGTTCAAAAAGATCACGCACACGGCTTGCGCCTACACCGACAAACATCTCCACAAAGTCTGAACCTGAAATACTAAAGAATGGAACCCCTGCTTCACCGGCGACACCTTTTGCGATTAAAGTTTTTCCCGTTCCAGGAGACCCAACAAGAAGCACGCCTTTGGGAATGCGACCACCAAGCCGCGTAAATTTTTTGGGATCTTTGAGAAATTCCACCACTTCTTGAAGCTCTGATTTGGCCTCATCGATTCCGGCGATATCTGCAAATGTTACCTTCGGATTATGTTCCGTCACCATTTTTGCGCGACTTTTTCCAAAAGACATTGCCTTGCCGCCACCGGCCTGCAGCTGACGCATAAGAAAGAAAAAAAGTGCGATAAAAAATATAATTGGTAGCGCTTGTATCAAGAAAGCTTTCCACCAGCTTTGCTCTTCTGGAGCTTCATAAGTAACTTTGACGCCTTTTTCTTCGAGTTCTTTGCGAAGGTTTAAATCAGCAAGGGGTCCTGTGGATTTGACCTTAGTTTCATTTTTCGTTTTGCCTAACATCACTTGGCCACGAAAAGTTACTTCCACGATTTTATCGTCTTGATCCGCCGGAAGATTTACGGCAGCCATGAACTCACTAAAACCTTTATTTTGGTAGCCTTCTGGTTTGACAATCATAGATTGCAAAAGCACAAATAGGACAATGCCTAGAGCTATAATAAGCATCCACGTTTTAGAATTTTGGTTTTGTCGATTGGTAGGTATATTGGCCATTATCTTCTCCAAAGTAAGGTCGCACTTGGCTACCTTTACATTTTAAATCCGTTTCCAGATTAGTAAATCGCCAGCCGGCAATTTATTCTCACCCAGGCCTGACCACAAAATAGGCAAACAGGTTTTGTCTGGCCCATAATAAATACCATCTTCTCGAAGAATTACCGAGGATTCTTTTAATGGTTTGGACCCAGACTCGACAAAAATGATTTTTTCATTGAGGTTTTCAAAGTACAAGAAACCGCCTTTTGGGAGAGGAATTTCGACGGTCGTATGGGGTGGGACGGTAAAGCTTGCCTCGGGAATAGCTATGGAAGAGTTGACGTCATTTTTTTGAAGGATCCTAAAAAGCGACTCTACCACCCCAGGTGAAGCTTTCTCCAAAGCCGGAAAAATCTGATTTCTAATGATGTTTCGCGCATAGATATTTTTAGAGTTAGAAGAATCCTCTCGCCAAGAAATCTTGTTTTTTTGGGCAAAAGCTTCGATTTCAGATCTCTTTAATCCTAAAAGGGGTCTTATCAAAGATTGATCTCTCTCGCTCATTCCCAGAAGAGAACCTTCAGGGTAGCCCCGAAGGGAACGAAAAAATGTGTTTTCCATAAGATCGTCACGATTGTGGCCCAATGCCAGAAAAGCTCCCTCCTCGGAAAGATCCCGAAACCATTGATGTCTTAGGTTTCTAGCCCATTCTTGGATTCCTTGTGTCGGTCTGTCAGCATGGGAGGCTGTTTTTACAAAAAGGGGGACATTCAAATCACGACAGAGATCTCTAAGAAAGCGCTCGTCACCCTCAGATTCCTCACCACGAAGCCCAAAATTGACGTGGGCACAAAATATTTCTAGCCCCGGGTGCTTTTTGGCAAAACTCCAAATATTCCACAGAAGTACAGTGGAATCAAGGCCTCCCGAAACAGCTATTCCAAGGCTCTGATTTTTCAGCACTTTTTTTGCCGTTGCGTCTGACCAGGTTAGGCATAAGGCACTAATATGATTCATAAAATTGACCACAACTAGAGGGCTACACTGGCACTAAGTTCTGATTTTGTCATTTATTAAAAAAAAACTAAAGCTAAAAACAAAATCCACGATGAACTGCTTGTAAGTCAGGTGACTTGCCGCCCTTTCAAGGAAAGCGGTGTTTATCCAATGGATGGAGGTTTTTTATGGGATTACGAATTAGAACCAACGTGTCATCGCTAGTCGCTCAACGAAACGTGAGCCAAAACAATCGAGAGCTCCAAGACTCCATGGAAAAGCTATCTTCCGGCTATCGCATCAACAACTCTAAAGATGATGCCGCCGGTTTAGCTATTTCTGAGAATCTTCGAGCAAGAATCCGCGGTCTAGGTCAAGCCAGAAGAAACGCCAATGATGCGGTTTCCATGGTGCAGATTGCAGAAGGCGGAATGCAAGAAATGTCAAATATGCTGGTTCGGATGCGGGAATTGACCGTTCAAGCCGCATCTGACACGGTGGGAGACAAAGAAAGAGGGTTTCTAAATAAGGAATACTCGCAATTAGCCCAAGAGCTTCAAAGAACCGCAAACGTTACAGAATTTAACGGCAACAAGTTCTTTACCCAAACAGAGGGAAAAGATCTTACAGAGTATGTCATCCAAGTGGGTGTCAACGGAACAGATCCGACTCAAAATCGTGACACTCTTTCCATGAACCTAGAAAGTCTGAGATTCAATTTTGAAGACATGGGTATTGGAACCGGAGATGAAATTGGCGCTGAAGATGGACACGATGTAGGTCTTGAAAACATCAGATCAAAACTTGGAAATGTAGATACGGTCATTGATAAGTTGGCAAAAGAAAGAGCAAATATTGGTGCTCTACAAAGCCGACTTGAGTCGAGTGTTACTTCTATCTCCACAGCTATTGAAGCGGAATCTAGCGCGAACAGTCGAATTCGTGACGTGGATTATGCGGCCGAGTCTGCGCGTACAGCACAGTCTCGAATCATGAACCAGTCTTCGATCGCGGTATTGTCGCAAGCGAACCAAATCCCAGAACAAGCTTTGGCTCTATTGCGCTAGTTTTTCCTAATTTAATACAAGGAGGTTTTTTATGGGAATTAGAATTCGTACTAATATACAGGCGTTGAAGACTCAAAGAGCTCTTGCACAGTCACAAACAGCCCAAGAGAACTCGATGGAAAGGTTGGCGTCGGGCCAGAGAATCAATCGATCATCCGATGATGCAGCAGGACTTGCCGTATCTGAAAGACTTCGAGCGAAACTTAAATCCTTAGATGTGGCTAAGAGAAATGCAAACGACGGTATTTCCTATATCCAAGTTGCAGAAGGTGGTCTTAACGAAGTATCGAACATCGTGGTGAGAATGCGAGAACTTTCGAGCCAAGCGGCCTCAGATACTATTGGAAACTTGGAAAGATCTTTTCTTGATAAAGAGTTTCAACAGTTAAGGCAGGAAGTGGGTAGAATCGTTGACACTACTGAGTTTAACGGCTCTAAGCTGCTAAATCCAGAAGAGCTCAAGCCCATTTCCATCTTTGTGGGCGCGTCCAATCGAGGCGCAGGGCCCGATGGATCTCGACCCGACATCGAAGAAGGTAAAGATCCAGATGTTCTCACGATTAACCTTGAAGACTTAAGCAACATGCGCGAAAAGCTCGACAAGATTGTTTCGGATGACATTTCCATTGTACCAGATGACCCTGCAGGTGGTGCCAATGAATTAGGACCAACAGGTACTAACGAATTGTTTGGAAGACTGGATGATACACTAAATTCTATTGCTGGGTTTCGTTCGACATTAGGATCTGTGCAGTCACGCTTGAATTCCACGATTACCAACATCGAGATTTCCAATGAGAACCTTTCTGCTGCCAAAAGTCGGATTTCCGATGTGGACTATGCTTCAGAAACAGCCTCCTATGCTCAAGCGAGAATCTTGACTCAAGCAGGCATGTCTGTTCAGGCGCAAGCTAACGCAGCTCCTGAAGCGGCCTTGCAACTTCTTAGAAGCTAAATAAGACGTCAGCGCTTATTTTCTTACAGAGACCTGGGCTTACCTAGGTCTCTGTAGGCATTTCTTAATGTCAGGCATCATCGCTTCAATATCGCTTTCCTGCCATTCGAAACCGGAAAGTATCTTTTGAAATTGACCAAAGTCTATACGAGCTGGTTCTCCATTGGCCCAGTGGAGACAAGAATTTGCTAGAGAAACCAATTCAGGAAGGTAAAGCTTTGATTTTAGCTTAGTGCCTGGTTTGGGGTCGCTGTGATGATATCTCGATGCTACCATTATATATTCTGGCAGCCCCCAAATTGCCGAGGCAATCTCACCTAAAAGAACATGACTTACTTCCGGGAAAGAAAGCTCAGCATCAGACCAAGTACATTGTTTCTTAGGATCTGAGACCATCATCTCGATACGGTCGATAAGTTCTGGTTTAAGAAGGGCACCAATAATTTTACCGACATTACAAAGTGCAGCGGCCAAGTAGATTTCATCGGGTTTCATATCTGGAGTTCGGATTTTTTTAGCTAAAAATTCAGCTATTCTGCCGCGATCAAAAGACTCAGCCCAAAACGCATCACTATTAAATACCTTTGTTTGGATTTTGAAGCCTTTAATCACAAGAGTCAGGAGGTATTGGCCTACATCTTTTCGCCCGATATAGCTTATGGCGTGGTCTATAGAGTGAATTTCAACTTTATCTTCAGCCCTCGCGTTTTTTAAGCGATTGGCCATTCCTAGAATTTCACTGGCGAGCACGGGATCTGACTTTAAGATTCTAGAGATTTCCGAAATTTCTATCTTAGAATCGCTGATCTTAGTTTGAAGCTCCATGATGGCAGACGGGATACGAGGTATCGATTCCATACCTGCAAGGGAGTTAAAGAGACTTTTTGCAGGCGCGGAAATGCCGTTATCTGGTCTGTACCAGGGGAACTTTCCTTTTGGAATCATTAAGGTGGAGCCACAGCTGCAATTAAACCAAAGATTTTTTGCGGCGCATATTCGCCATTGGGAAGTTTTCACGAGAAAGTCTTCTTCTTTCTCGAATATTCTTTCGCAAGTTTTACAGGTTTTTGACATGGCTTTCCATTAGGACATTATAGCCATGAGTATAACAGAGAATTGCAAATTTCCCCTATTTTGTCAAAATATGGCATGTTATGATTTGTTCCTTGCGCCCAAAAGGAGAGCACTATGCTTAGAAATAATGGTATCCCTTCAGCCCGGTTCTTCCTTGTGGCCGGCCTTATCGCTCTATCCAGCAGTGGTGCAAGTTTTGCCGAGCGACTCTTAGGTCGTGCGGAAATCGAAAAACTTCAACAGAGCTTTAAAATTCAGTCTGAGATGAGTATCGATTTTACTCAAACTCAAGTGAAAAAGCTGAGAGGCAAGACAAGTACAAGTTTAGGGCGCGCCTATTTTAAGCAGCCCGATTCCTTTCGCTGGCAGTTAATCAGCCCCAAGCAAGATGAATGGCTGTATGATGGCAAAAATTTATACAATTTTATCCCCGACCGTCTTCAAGCGACGCGCTACGATGCTAACGGTACTAAAGGCCGCGAATTGCGCCAAATCGTCGATTTAGTTACAAATATATCCAGCCTAACCAAGTCTTATGACTTCACTGAAGTCAAAGAGGTCAGCACCCTCTTGGAGTTAACCCTAACACCCAAAACTAAGGGCGAGTTAGCAGGGGTAACGCTTTCCATTTTAAAAGACTCACTGGAGCCTAAGTCGCTAATTTTACGCTTTCAAAACGACAATCCAACGAAGCTTGAGTTTTCCGGTATGTCAAAAGGTGGGCTTTCCGACTCGACATTTTCTCTGCCTAAAGGTGTAACGGTAGAGACTGTAAAATAGCCGCAAAAGTGCACACTGACTTAATCTTTAACACTTTGCCGGCCAAGCATCTAAAATCATTACAGATAACAAACTAGTTTTTAATGTTAATAATTTAGCTAGTAAGTGCCGAAATAAAACACATGAATCCAAGGTACGAGATGGAAGCCTCCCTCAGATGCCTTTAGGTTCATGGTTTTTTATTTTTTATATGTGGGGAGCCCAATCATGGCACAGTCTGTAAAGTGGGAAGATTTTGATAAGCTACTAGTTATTAAACGTCTCAGAGAATTGGTCGGTAAATGGTGGAAAGTGCAAATGCACTTTACGGATGAGAAGGGCTTACTTAGAGGCGTTCCATCGGGAAAGTTCTTTAATCCCTTAAACCCCATATCCAAAGCCATTGCGGCAGACGAAAAAGGTTTTGATGCTTGCATGAGTACCGTCAAACGGCTTTCTGTCGATGCTGCGGTATCTATTGAACCAAAAGTAGGACGTTCTGATTATGGTATGTCGACACTTTTGGTCCCTATAAAAATTAAAAATCAATACCTTGGCTGCGTATTCGCAGATGGGTTTATTATCGACGAAACAAAATCTGAGCAGAGTGTTCAGATTAAGAATTTTCTTCAAAGGCTTCTTGGTAAAGACGGCGATGAATTAGCAGCAAAGATAGGTGAAATACCCGTTTTAACTTCAAAAGAAGTAAATTATTTGCAAGAGCTGATTCGCATGGTCGTGGAAGAAATTATTCTTACTCAAGCGAGCCTTTCAGATGAACAAAAACTCGTTGAAAAGCTTCGTGGCGATCTTGGTACGAGATTTGGCTTTGATAACATGATCGGCAAATCAAGTGAAATGCAGAAGCTATATCGACTTCTTGAAAGAGTCGCGGATTCTGAAGCGACAATTCTCATTCGTGGAGAAAATGGTACGGGTAAAGAGCTTATCGCTAAAGCCTGTCACTATAATTCCAAGAGAAAGAAAGCTTCCTTTCAAGTGATGAACTGTGGCGCCGTACATGAAAATCTTTTGGAATCTGAGCTGTTTGGGCACGTTAAAGGCTCGTTTACAGGGGCGATTAAAGATAAAAAAGGGCTTTTTGAAGCGGCTGATGGGGGAACACTTTTTTTAGACGAAATCGGCGACACATCACCATCTATGCAAGTAAAACTGCTGCGAGTGCTTCAAGATGGAACCTTTACGCCTGTGGGCTCAACAGAAATTAGGAAAGCTAATGTGAGAGTTGTAGCGGCTACCAATAGAAATCTTGAGGAGATGGTTAAAGATGGAAGATTTCGAGAAGATTTATACTATCGACTTAACGTCATTCGTCTAGATGTTCCAGCATTAAGGCAGAGAAAAGAAGATATCCCTCTTCTTATGGATTTTTTCCTGAAGCGCCACGCGGAAGAATCCAAAACCCCCATGAAGCACATTTCGAAAGAATGTCTTCAATCCCTTCTCAACCATGATTGGCCGGGAAATGTTCGCGAGCTAGAAAATGAAGCGGAACGTCTGTGTGTCCTTGCGGGCAACGATCGGGAGCTAGAAGCCAGTTTTTTAAGTCAAAGAATAGCCCAAAGTTCGTCTTTAAAGTCAGCCACTGCTGCGGCACATGACGGCAGCGATCTCAAAGGGTCCCTGGAGGACTTAGAGCGTGACCTTATTTTAGATGGACTTAAAAAACATCGCTGGAACAAGTCTCAATTAGCGCGGGAGCTGGGAATTTCAAGAGCAGGATTGATTAACAAAGTTAAAAAATATGGTCTCGATAAACGTTTTATTTAGAGTCGATTGCTAGTACAGCTAGCAAGTTACAAAGAACATGATTTTAATTAGTGAACGGCTTTCTTGAGTCGTTCCATTTCTTGATCTGTAACAAAGTCGCCTTCAACTTCTGATGACATCATGCTGTTAACTTCTACTGAAGCTTCAAAGTCTTCACTCATGATGATACCTTTATCATCTAGAATGTCTTTAAGGCCCTTTATAGTAGTATTAAATTTTGTATGGGAAGATTTGATGTCGGTAAGCTCACTCTTAAGTCGAAAAATCTCAGCGCCCAATTCCAAAATAGTTCTTTCTAACTGATCAAGCTTATCTTTTCTTTCTAACATTTACATCTCCGCTACATGATTCCAAGTGACTCACAACCGACCCTAAACCTATCGGAGAGGGTTAAAATCGATTAAGTCGGAAGAGTGACGAATTATTGCCGAGGGAGGGAGGTGCGTAGAAGCCAAGACACAGAAAATATTTAATCATATTAGGTATATAGGTCATGTCGTTGATTGGCTAATACAGGCAGTCTAGTTCTAAAGGTACGGGTCTTTTCAAAGTCTATCTCATAGAATGCGGTACCGGGCGCGTCACCAGTCTCACTACAGATGTTT
>CAIMVM010000213.1 GCA_903844895.1 uncultured Pseudomonadota bacterium | reverse complement strand
TTGACCGCAGCAGCTTGGATCGGTTTGAAGCCCGCCCCATAGACGGCTTGACTCCGAAGGGCCCACCTTCATCTCACACAAAGCTTGGCATAGTTATCTAGTTCATAATGATCTATCCTCCTATTAACCTACGGCACACACAGTTCTATGTTTTTCAAATATTTTTCCCAGCGAGAAGCTTCTTTGAGAGCGGAAGCAGCTCTTGGGTCATTTACCCGACAACTCCCATGATACTGGCATCTTTCACAATGTTTTCCTGGATCCGGGGTGATCGTGAGCTCTTTCAAACGCCAAGCTAAGTGTTCTTTAAAACGGCTGAAACATGCCTCAGGAGTAGAAGTCTTTGTTTTAGACTCGTTATAAGTGTCCCAGGGTGAGGTTACATTTTCCGTGCGGGCTACCACAGAAACCTTCGATCCTCGAAAACTCCAGTAGGCTAAAAGTACAGGACTGACTTCAAACGCTGCTGCATAGAGGGGGAGTTGGGGTTTTATGCCTCTACGGACATCTCTTTCTGAAGGAGCTGTCCCTCTTTTGAAGTCGATAATAACATGGCCAAAGGAAAAGAATTCTAAGGCATCGAGCCGACCTTTAAGCGTAAGGCTCCTCCCCTCCACTTCTAGTGAAAACGGGCTAGGCAATGAAACTTCACGTTTCCCTCCACGCCAATCTTTATAAAGCTCTGATACAAAAGCCGCAAAATCGGCCCACCCCTTGAGGTCCATAAAGGTTCGAGTTGATTCACTAATGGCATACTTGGGAGCCCACTCATCCGCAAGGCGTGAAAGTTCCTGGCCCATGTCCTCTGGAGTTTGATTCACGGCAAAATCCAAGATCAAGGTTTTCGATTTGAAAAACGTCTCCACAACCTTATGCAGCCACTCACCTTCCCCCCTAAAGTCTTCGTCGGAAGGCATTATTTCCCATGCTTTGACACCATTTATTTGTAGAAAATGCTGCCAAGGACACTCGAGTAATTTTTCTAATTTAGAAGGAGAATAAGAAATTTCCTTCAAGGAAGGCTCTGCCCTCATGAGACTGAAATCCAAAGGCTGCTTTTGGGTGTCAAAAAGAATATTTGTATTCTGTGAAATAGAAACTGGCGTGAACCTCTGAGCTTTCAAGCGCTCCACGTAACGGGAAGGCACTGTAGGTTGACCATGTTTCATCTTAGGCCAAGACAAATAGAGATCCATATTTTTTTGGGAGAGAAGACCAAACGTTGTATCTTCCATAGCCTCCACATATTGCCAGCCTGGCAAATGAGCTTTCTTTTTAAGCCAATCTTCTATGAGCAAATCTTTGGGCAATGCGGCTGGAAAGACCCCCTCTAACATGCCAAGAACAAAGACGTGTTCAAAAGGTATATGACGGCTTTCCTTTACGGAAAGCACTTGTACATCCTGCAACGGATACCCAACCGACCTGATTTCACCAGTTAAAACCTTTGCAGAAAGAAAGGTCCAGAATTCTTTAGGTGAGAAAGGATCAAACACTAACTTAGCGCATTGACTTAGGGAGTCTAGGATCTTTACATTCGCTGATTCCAGGGATGCCTTGCGATCCCGTTCGGTTTCAAGCTTTGAGGCATCTAAAACACCGAGGAGCTCTTTCAGATAGGAGAGCCAAGCCCCTAATGCCTTAGGATCTTCCCCAAAACCAAAACGCTCCCTAAGTTCCCCATGAATTCTAGACCAGAATTCGCTGTTTTTAGCCTGGTTAGGTTTGACATGCAAATCCTCCTCAGAGCGAAGAGCTAATTCGATGGCCTCGCGCTCACCTCCTACAAGCAAAGGATGCATCGCCAACTGAGCCACTTCTAAAAGGGTCGTATTTCTAAAATCCCAACGCGAGACGCACTCTAAAAGCTCTCCAAGGGGGGTGCGACTTAACTTCATGGGTAACGAATAGTTCACTTTAATTTCAGCTGCTTTTAGCGCAGCATACAACATCGGCCCATAGTTTTCTTCGTCTGGCACGACCACACCCATGGCAGAAGGAGGCACGCCTATTTTAAGTAATTGGAGTAGACGCTCTAAAACCCAAGCAATTTCCGAAGCCACATCTGGACATTCGAAGAGTTGAATATTTTTTGAAAGCACTTGTGGAAGGGGCTGAGGATTCTCCCCTAACGCCCTAGCTATGTCAGATAAGGGGCGAATGGGTGAAGACAACTCAAAAGGCCTATTTAGTACAAAATCTGCATAAGTGCTCATTTTACTGAGAACAGGAGCCAAAAGGGGCCTGATCGTAGTAAATCCCACTACCACAAGCCTATCTCGTGTGAAATCTTCGTCTAAAAAGCTCCGGACGTTTTCTTTTAAAACTCTTAGAGGTAAGGCAAAATCTTCTTTCGCAAGACGAATTTCAAATTCTTCCAAGCAAAGAGAAAGTTCGGAAATAACATCTCTTAGGCGAAGGGCTCCCGCTTCCGAGCGAAATACGTCCTCTTCGATAACTTTCTGCAATTGAGCAAATACTTCTTGCCCGTTTTCAAGCACCATATTAAAGAAAACAATAATTTCGCCTTCTCTGCCTGGCTTCAAATGTTTAAAGCGCCCTTCATGCAACATCCCTCCTAATATGAGTTCGGCAGTCACTTGATCTACTTCTCGTGTAGAGGCGTTAACCTTCGACTTAAGATAGTCTTCAAAGGACAAAAACTTAGGATACCAAAGTGCTTTTTTTTGAGCTGCCAATCCCAAAGATATAAAAGTAGCTAACCTTTGGTTGGGAATAATGACTTGAACCTCGGAAAGATCTGAAAGATTCAAAAGACATTCCACTGTCTTTTGAACCATACAATCCTTAGGCGAAATAAATTCCATCATAATCTAGGCTAACTCATTTTTTTCAGAAGTTTTTGGGCTTCTTCAATGGCCCGCATAAGCTGAGAATCATAACCTTTAGCCCAGTCTTCAGGTGTCATGGTCACCTCAATATCAGGAGTTGTTCCTTTATTTTCGAGCGAGTGACCCACATCATCAAAATGAAAGACAAACTCGGGCTGACTGGTGATCGTGCCATCGACAAGGGGCATTCGAGGCCATATACCAATGGTTCCTCCCCAAGTCCTTGTACCTATGAGAGGTCCAAGAGATAGACGCTTAAAAGCGTGGCAGAAAATATCTCCATCGGAACCCGCAAACTCATTGGTAATGCAGACCATCGGGCCTCTTGATGCTAAAAAAGGATAGGTTTTCGAGATGGCTCCCTTTTGGGACAAATCGCGACCGATCACTTTCTGAGTTAAGTATCGCAAAACAAACTCGGATGCGAAACCCCCACCATTGTAGCGGGTATCGATGATCAAGCCATCTTTTTGAGATTCTGGAAGAAATCCGCGCATGAACTCTGCAAAACCTTCTAGACCCATGTCAGGAATATGGATATAGCCGAGGCGGCCCTTTGAGCTTTCGGAAACTAACTTCCGATTAGTATCTACCCAAACGCGGTAATTAAGTGGTAACAGATCACTCAATGGAATAAAGGCTTCGGATCTTTCTTTGCCTTTGGCCTGCCAAGTGATCGTTGCCCGCTTAAAGGCTTTATGTTCTAAAGACCGCTCCAAATCTCGAGCCTCAGTAAATCTCTCGCCGTCGATCGCTACAATTAAGTCACCCTTATGCAAACCAGCTCTTAAAAGAGGGCTAGAGGTAGATGCTAGCCAACTATCTCCCCTTGGAATATTTTCGACCTTAAAACATTTCTTTTCAGGAACCCAGGTAAGGTAAGCTCCCAAGCGTCCGACTAAATTGTCGGAGCCTCGACGGGCGTAGTCACCGCCATATTCATAGCAATGACTCGTCCTTAAATCTCCTTGCATATCACGTATGACATCACTCAGTTCCCACCTGGTATGGACGAGGTCAACAAGATTCACATACCGGCTATAGACGGAATCCCAATCCACATTTTTGGGAGCATGGAAATGCTCTTTTTGCAAGATCCACGACTCTAAGTACATGTGTTTCCATTCTAGCCGGGGAGTAACTTTTAAGCGAATTCGTTGCAAGTCAATCCACCCATCTTTTCGGGTGTCATGATCTCCGTCTCGCGGCTTAGCCTCGGTGGAAACGAGCCTAACCCCATCGAGAGTGCCTAAGAGGAGGGACTTGCCATCTCTGCTTGGAATTGTCGTGAGAACTCCTTGGTGCCATTCCTCCCACTCCCCATCTCGTAAACTATAGGAGTAGAGATATTGTCCTAATCTTTCGGGCGCCCCAGGCTCAGCACCTCGCATATCTTCTCGCATAAAGAAGGCTTTATCTTTCATGGCAATCACTTTACGCCATCCCCCAAGAGTTGTAGGGAAGCTTTCAATCCGATTGTCAAGACCTTCAAAATCCACCTTGACGGTTACAGCCTTTTTGGAAGGGGCTCCTTTTTTACTTGCCGCAGATCGTGATTTTTTTAGAGGCTTCTTTCGCGCACTCGCCCTTAAAGTATAGTCTTCATACCAATCTTCTTTCGCTCCTTCGTCGGCGTCTTCAATTTGTAGAGGACGAACAAACAAACTGGGAGCTTTTTCATTTAACCGCACGACATATGGTCTAACCGCATGAGGGATCATGATCTCCCCATGAAACTCAGCCATTTCTGCCACGACATCCCTGACACTTAAAAAGTATAAATAGTCGCCCGAATCATCAAAACTGGGAGAATGGTCTTCAATCACTGGGGTGATGAGTCGCCGCAATTTACCTGATTTGGAATTCCAAAGATAAATGGCCGATTGAACTTGATTTTCAGAAAGCGACATAGCAAGCCACAGGCCATCAGGAGACCAGGACAGTCCTGCCACGGGGTTATAGGGGCTTTTTGCAATTTTTTTAATGCTTGAGCCATCCGTTACTAGCACCTCATGCTGTGAGGTAACTAAAGCCGCCCATTTGCTGCCAGAGTGAAACTCCATAATTTTTGCATTTTGGATCCGAAGGAGTTTTTTAGCGGGTTTAAATTGTTTACCCGAAAAATTTAAAACCACATCCAAGCCAAATGTATCCACGCCGACCGCCAAAATACCTTTGGCAAAAAACGCCGCGAACTTAATGCGCACCACTTCAGGATGCTTTAAGTAATGAAGACCTCCAGCCCATGGTTCCATGACCACCAGCTGTCCCCTTACCACCGCAAGAAGCAGCTTCCCTTCCTCATTTAAATCACCGTATTGTAGGAATCTTTCAGGTTGCTCAAAACGCTCCTGGGACTGCTCCCATTGGCTAAAAATCTTGATCTTTAAAGCTTCGGATTTTTCTTCCCCCTGATTCAGAAAAAGACGTCCCCCCGCTTGATACACGATCTTGCCTTGGTGAACTGAGAAATCTCTCACATAATAAACTTTTTCAAAGGTGATTTGCTTGAGATCCCCACCTTTTAAGTTGGTGGCGTAGATATTTCCCACCCCATCATGATCACTTACAAAATAGATGTGGTTGCCATCAACTTTAGGCGCCCCTATGTTTGTTGGAAGGCTTTTAAGAATTTGGGAAAAGGTGCCACCTTTTTCTTTAACCCAAAGCGTACCTGCCGTACCCCCGCGATACCCCTTCCATTTTGCTGGATCACCGATATTTCGACCTAAAACCTCAGTGCTAGTCTTGCTTCGTGCAAAGTACTGGCTAGGTCCCAGGCCTAGTCTTTTGATAACCCCAGTTTTTAGGTTATAGATATAACATTCCGAAACTTGCGTTTCATGCTCAGAGACAATCACGAGCTGCTCTAAATCAAGCCAAGCAGCTACATAGGCATAACCCATCCAGGTTAATCTTTTTCCTACCCCACCCTCTGAAGGCATCAGGTAAACGTCAAACTCACCCGACTGATTGGAGCTATAAGCGATCGTGGATCCATCGGGACTGATCACCGGAGTGCGCACTCGCCCTTTTACCGAAGTCAAACGTCTTGCTGGCAGATGGATCTCCGAAAGCTGCACGCTCCACAAATCGTCATCAGAAACAAAGACAAGAATATTCTTAAATACCGCTGGTTGCGTCAGATAGGCTTCACTCACAGAGACAACCTTTCAATAATAGGAAAGGGGTCATCCTATCACTATTTGCCCACAGAAAGTAACAAAAGTCACTGTTTCCCTTAGATTCCGAAAAACCAACAAAGCGATATCTTTGGCCTTGTACCTTTCCCGATCGCGGTTGCGGCAGGCGTATGCAAAGATCCTAGCTACAACTGTTCAAAGAAAAAACAACTTATACCTGCATCCCCCCAACCGCCGCGTCCTGCCGCCGCGTGCTGGATACCCATGCTGGAAAGTGTTTAACAGCGCCACTCCATGGAGAAATCTCAGAGTGTTCTAGAATTTTGGACCAAGCTTCGTGGATAAAAATTCACATTTAGAAATCGACATTTAATGGATCAAATTTTGAGTGGTCCATCTAAGCTTCCGCATCAAAAGCCGCGTTCAATGCTTCCTTTCAAAGAATCCTTTCAAAGAATCCTTGGGCGGGCTGCCTTTACCCCCCAAATACCCTCGAAACCTCCTGAGCAACTTCAAGAGCCATTTCAAGAGCCATTTCAAGAGCCATTTCAAGAGCAGGTTTAAGAGCATCTTTAAGAGAGATTCCAAAACCCATCCGTAACCCACCGAAATCTCATATGTAATCTGGAATACGCCATTAACACTGACCACCCCCCGATACCTTCCCATGACCTCAAAGTGAGGAAGAAGCATGAAAGTTCTAGTTTGGGCCATACTGGGAATCTCAGCCGCAAGCTATGCGGATGAGTTTGGTCGTTTCGCTTGGAGCGAAGTGGTGAACTGCCTTCCCTATATAGCCCACGATGAAGCCAGCAAAGGTAAAGACTGCAAAAGATGGATTGAGACTTTGGTGCAGTCTTCTCCTCAGAAAAAGGCCAGTATCTGTAAAGACCCCGACCGCCTCAGTGGAAGATTGAGGTGTGAAGTTTCAGGAGACCTTTGCATGACCAGTGATGGAGCAAGATTGTGGGCGTGCCGACTCTTTGAATGGGAAGGCTCTCAAAAAATGTCGGGAGCTTGGACCCCCCTTGAAGACTGTTCCTCTGAGGCCCTAAAGCAACCAGACTCAGCAGCTACCTGCAAAGGCATCCCTCCCAAATCCCCGATCATTTGTGGAGATATAGATCGCCTCAGAGGATCGAACGGGGGTGCATGCAATGAAGACGGTCGGATTTGCCGTTCGTCCGATTTGCTAAAATCGTGGCGATGTGACCTCAAACAAGAGAAACAAGGCGGATGGATTGAGGTCAGAGGATGTGGTCCAGATCGCTGGAAAGGGCCCAAAGAATACCAAGCGTGCCTAGGTTATATCAAGTCCCTTTATGGAGGGAAATTTCCGCAAAACTGCTCCCTCAAAGACCGAACTGCGGGAATCATACCTTGTGATCAAAAAGGTAAGTTATGCGTGGATCACCAAGATTATGGTAGACTCTTTTCATGTCAATAAGAACTCCGAGGAAGTTTGCCATTCATGAGGAAAGTACAGATCCCCAATGCCTTTTGGTATCAAGAAAAGGCATTTACAGACTACGGCAGATATTTTGAGTCTTCGAGAGGTCCCCTGCATTATCTCGATACTCATCATAAAGACCCAGCTAGTTTGCATCCTCCTGATAAGGTTGCGACCCTTTTTGTCCACGGCACTCCTGGATGGGGTTATGAATGGCGTCACTTTCTTGGAAAAGACTTAGGTCGCATCATCATTCCAGATCACATCGGTTTTGGTCTTTCTCATCGACCGAACGAATTCGTAAGCCTTGAAGAGCATGTAAGCCACCTCGAGGCCTTGTTGCAGAGCTTAGGAATCACCGCGATCCGTTTAATCGTCCATGATTTTGGGGGCCCCATTGGAATCAAGCTCAGTCTAAAAAATCCTGGTTTGGTTCAGAAAATTGTCATTTTGAATAGCTGGTATTGGCCATTTCAAGATGCCGTTCCCTCTTTTGGACTCCAGAAAAAGTTTTTTAAATCTTGGCCCATGCGATGTCTCTATAGGCACCTAGGCTTTTCTGCAGCTATATTGATGAAAGTAGCTTGGGGCAAAGCTGTTCCACTTTCCCAAGAGGAACACGCTAGTTTTAAAGACATGCAACCCAAAAATTACAGAGAAGGCACAGTCTCCTTTCTTAAGAGTTTAACCGCGTCTGATTCCTTTTACGGCGACTATGCTAAGGACCTAAGGTCTCTTAGGGAAATTCCCGGTCTACTCATTTGGGGGAAGTCGGATGGACTTCTCGTAAAAGAACATCTCACCAAGTGGCAAGACCTTCTTCCTGATCTGCCGGCCATTGTCTTGACGCGAGCGGGTCATTGGCCTCATCTTGAAGAAAAAGATACCGTGACCGATACGATTTCGGAATTTCTTTTAGAGTCTTAAGCGAGTCGCTACGATTTAAATCCAGCCTTTCCAATGTTCGGGGGGATCTGCTGTAAAAATCATTTCCTGCTTCAGGGTCGGATGCTGAAACCGCAGTTCTGAAGCATGGAGCAAAATTTTTCCCTCCAAGCTGTAAGAGCTACCATAC
>CAIMVM010000212.1 GCA_903844895.1 uncultured Pseudomonadota bacterium | reverse complement strand
TCATCAAACTTCTTTGCAAAAAGACCATTTAAAAAACCAGCAGAGGAAAAAAGCCAAGCACTCACAAACACGCTCATAAGGGCTATCCAGGGATGATTAAAGTGCAACGGAACAAAAAGGCTTGAAATAAAAGTAACAATTCCACCGCAAAGCATGCCGCGCAAAGTCCCACCCATAAGGAAGCCTGCTAAAATCATTCCGTTCGGCATGGGTGAAACAATCATTTCTTCAATATATTTCTGGAATTTAGACGAGAAAAAAGAGCTCGAAACATTGGCGTAAGAGTTGGTGATTACGGTCATCATGACAAGTCCAGGGGCAATGTATTCCATGTAAGATATGCCATTCATGGAGCCGATTTTTGAGCCGACAAGTCGCCCAAAAATAAGAAAATAGAGAGTCATAGTTATAGCAGAGGGGAGAAGAGTTTGAGGCCAGATTCTTAAAAAGCGATAACATTCTTTTTTAAGAATGGTAGTGAAAGCTATCCAAAACTGGTAGTTGGTCATCGCCCATTCCCCTTTGCAACCAAATCTACAAAAAGCTCTTCTAATCGATTTGTTTTATTTCTTAGGCTTTTGACAGTAATATTATATCTGCCTAGCTCTGCAAACAATTTGCCCAGGTCGTTTCTGTTATCAAAAACAACTTCAATTGTGTTGCTATCCAAGCTTTTAAACTGAAATCCATCAGAGGAGCTAGGAGGCAGTGACTTGTAGGCAAGGACGTCAAGA
Organism: uncultured Pseudomonadota bacterium; assembly: GCA_903844895.1. Classification (GTDB taxonomy): domain Bacteria; phylum Bdellovibrionota_B; class Oligoflexia; order Oligoflexales; family CAIMVM01; genus CAIMVM01. Next base: position 10,009 of record CAIMVM010000212.1, on the reverse strand, counting down.
ATCAGTGTCTCTCTTTGGGTGCGACTTAAAAGCTCTTTAATAGAAGTATTCTCTACGACTATGCCTTTGGAAATGATAGCTATATTTTTACACAAGTTTTCAGCTTCTTCTAAATAGTGAGTGGTTAAAATGATCGTCGTACCACTACTGTTGATATCCTTCAGAAACTCCCACATTGATCGTCTAATCTCAATGTCGACGCCAGCTGTAGGTTCATCTAAAATGAGAAGCTTGGGTTGATGAATGAGGGAGCGGGCAATGAGAAGCCTTCGCTTCATCCCGCCCGAGAGGGTTCTAGACTGCTCATTTCGTTTGTCCCAAAGATCCAGCTTTTCTAATAATTCTTCTGAGCGTTTGGAGGAAGACTTTCCTGAAATTCCGTAATAACCAGCTTGCCATCTCAGTATTTGGAGAGGAGTTTCAAAAATAGAGAAGTTAAATTCTTGCGGGACTAGGCCTATTTGAGTTCTCGCTAAGGGAAAGTTCTTGTCTATGTCGATGCCGAAAATTTTAACATTTCCCTCAGACTTATTTACAAGTCCAGAAACAATTCCAATGAGGGTGGACTTACCAGCGCCATTTGGTCCCAATAACGCAAAAAAATCACCCGACCGTATTTCTAAGCTGACTCCCTTTAAAGCCTCAACTCCCGTACCATAGATTTTTTTAACATTTGATACGGATAATGCGTATTCCAAGGGGCCATCCTGATTCTTAGCTAGAAATAGAGCCGTTTTTCAAGCCGTTTAGAGTCTCAGTTATGAAGTTTTAGAAACGAGGCCCATATTATCTAACGGCGCTCTTATTTTAGCTTCTTTAAGACCTTCAGCAAGGCCTATTTTTTCACAGAACCAAATCAACCATGCTGTGAGATTGAGACATTTCAGGTTTTCGGACGCTTTCCAGTCGTATTGATAAGCGTGATGAAAGTTATGGTAACCTTCTCCGTGGGCAAAAAGGCTTAGCACATGATTCTCTACAGGCAAAATGTCGGAGCGATATGGTTTTCTTCCCCAAGCATGAGCGAAGCTATTAATGGACAGCGTGGCGTGAAGCTTTAACATAATCCTTAAAAATCCAGCCACCATAAGTCCACCAATTGGGTCATTCCAAAGGCTACAAAGAGCCACAGGAACTCCTAGGGCGAGGACAGGAGAAATCCATTGGTAGTATTTGTGTTGAAGTTTTAGTAATGCATCTCCATAGAGATCATCCATGGGGATTTTTTTAGCGGCTTCTCTAATGGCAGCTGGTTTTTCAAAAAAAAGCCAGCCGATATGGGACCACCAAAACCCTCGACGTGCATTGTGGGGATCAAGTTCAGTATCTGAATACTTGTGATGAATGCGATGATCGCGGCACCACCAAATCGTACTCCCTACCATAGCCATGGTCGAAAAAAACAGATAGAAAAGTTGCAAGGGACGTTTAGCGGTATACGAGCGGTGGGACCAAAATCGGTGAAGTCCACCCGTAATACTCAAACCGGTTAAAAAATAGAGGATGATAGCTAGGTAGATGGTGGAGGTAGCTGCTTGGGGTACATAGAATATTCCTGCTATACCAAAAAGGTGAATCATGCTCATGACTGCGATGTTCGACTTATTTAAAGATACTTTCATTTTCGCCTCAAATAGGAAAATTGGTGATCTCACCCATTAATTGCAATGATCGGTTGTTAAATTGGATTGTGGCAAAAATTTTTGAAAAGTTCTGTCATAATTATGTAAAAACTTCACGAAAATGATTATTTATTTGGCTTTTGGCATTTGAAACTCGGCGCACATTTTTACTCGTAATGCACAGTTTTTAATGAACAATTTTCGCTTGCGGGCGAGGTCTCCAGATAGAAGGCAACGTGTACTATTATTTACGCAGTGGTATCTAGGTGAACTTCTCTTTTTGTAGAGGCTTGCTTAATTTGTGGTCTGATCGTAAGTAAAGCCTAGAGCTGTCAAAGAGAAATATACTCCCTGTGGAAGATGAGTCTGATGTTGCCATTAGGCAAAGAGATTTTTTGAGATGCATGAATTTCAGATCGATGTGGTTAAAAATGGCGAATACCTGTGAAACGATACGACCCCCAAAAATCCGATCCCATTCTTTCTGATCATAAAGAGCTGAAAGCAGATGGATTCTATGTACTTGGGAAATTTTGGCCAAAAGAAGTACGAGAATGGAAAGCCAAAGTTCTACTTTGTTGCTGGAGCGCTCAATTTAGCTTACGAAACCATACTCTCTATCTCAGAGCTGATGTGGTTTTAAAAGCCAATTACCTTCGGTGATTGGATTGCGCGCCTCTAGGTTTTAATTTTAGGATGTCCCTGAAGACATCTCGAGGAAAACATTGCCGGTTAGAACCAGGTTGCTTTTTCCATCAAAAGAAAAGCTAAGTATATTGGGCAAAGTAGAATACAAAGGTAGCGGCTACTCAGGGCCTATGTAGTTTAGGCGTATTTTTCTCTCTTGAGCAAGCGCCCTAAGATTTTAGAAGTGATACATCACATACTGCATCTGTCTTTCTAGGATACTTTTAAGTAAGGCGAAATGAGAAATTGCCATCCTCGAATAAGGAATGGCAATTTCGTCAGAAGACTCAAATTCAAAGACTTATGGTCAGATAGCCTGACTAGGAAAGTATCTAGATTTAGCGGGTGTAATAAAAGGCATCTAGCGCCTCTTTTAATCTTCCTTTAGTCTTCCTTTAGCTCTCTTTTAGCTCTCTTTTAGCCCTCTTTTAGCCCTCTTTTAGCGCTGGGCTTATGCTAGAGCTTAGGCTAGAGCTAAGGCGAAATGAGGCATTTTGTCAGAATGCCTCGAAGAATCGAATCTTAGATAGTCTTTAGTCGCAGACTAAGTAACCGTCATCGTTTGCAATGTCGCCTCGACACTCATAGAAATATTGGAGGATGGAATGCCGGCGTTCGCCACTCCTGGTCTTGCAGTCTGCTGACAGTGTGCCACGATAGACGGATTCATTGTTACAAGTACTTCTGAAACTCCCTTCAGGCACCCTTTCATGTTCTTTATTGCAAAATAATTGTCCGTTATGGTTTCGGATGTCATCACTGCAAAGCCTTGGGTCTTCAAGATAAGTATGCACATAGCGTCCAGAGCGATCCTTGCAATCGGCTTCTAATACCCGGGGAGTCGCGTAGATATTCGCGCATGTCTGGCGGTAAGAGCCGGGAAAGGAATGGCCGCCCCTGCCTCCGCCTCGTTCACGACTGACACTGATTTCTGCTGCGAAAGCAGTTCCGGAAAGTACAAGAATCATCAAACTAACCAATTTAAATGCTTTCATAATGCCTCCAAAAAATTAAAGATCCAGTCCCTCACTGTTTCCGTTGTTATATTGCAATATAGATGCCAATTAAAATGGAACCAAAGGATCAGATTTGCCCAAAACCGGAAGCTAAAAAGCGCGGCCAAAGCAGCCATTTTGACGTGATTTCGCCTTCACAGTATGAGGGGGCGGTCTCACAAATATACTTTTTGATTTTTCAGTGCGACATAAAAGTATACCGGACTAAAAGCGGGTTGCTTAAGTTTTTCGAGTCTGTTTTTTAAACACTTGAAACATCATCAATCCTGATTGGCTAAGAAGGATGGAATCGGACACGATTCAAGAACCGAGGGCATAGGGCAATTTTTATTTCGATGGGGGCTCCGGCAGGTATTGGCTAGCCTTGTTAGGAAGGGGATGGGGCGTGGAAAGGCTGTTTTTTAAAACTAGGCAGACATCATTGCGAAAAGCAAAATAGATCCTTTGGCTCATTGAGAAAACTTAGGGCCTAGGTTTACACAATTCTGCCTTGCTACCTGCAAATTTGAGAATCACGAGTAATTGATAAAAACGGAAATATTACTGAAATCTCTGCATATAGAATTCATGACAAGAGGCACAATACATTTACTAAGAGGGACCTACTGCTAAGGAGTCAATGGCTTTAGCGGCCAGCTCGATTACTTTTGCTTCCGCATCCAGAATGATGGACTCATCGGGGAGTTCTCTTCTGTGCCGATTGACGATTCCTGCTGCAATGGCTCCGCCCCGCAATCCAAAAGCAGAGGTTTGAGTAAGAATAAGGCCGGCCTCCATTTCAAAGGAAAGCACGCCTAGTTGCTCCATTTCTTTCATTCGTCCTTCTAATTCCCTAACTACAAAACCCTTTTTGAAGGAATCTTGGCGACTTTGACCTTGATAAAAGGTGTCGCTTGACGCGGAAACACCAACAACGTGGGGGATTTTTAATCTTCTTGCGGTGTCGACTAGGGATCTCACCCATTCGTGGTGCGCTACAGCAGGATACTCAATAGGCGCAAGGTGCTTAGAAGTTCCTTCCAATCGAACAGAGCCCGTCATGATAACAACGGTTCCAGGATCGATTTGAGGTTGTATCAACCCAGTAGTCCCTACTCTTAAGAAGTCTTTGATCCCACACATGGCAAGTTCTTCAACCGCAATTGCCGATGAGGGGCCACCTATGCCAGTAGAACAAACCACCACTTTGCGGCCTTCCTCGGTTTCCGCTAACCACATCATATACTCTCGATTTTGTGCCAGGAACTTGGGGTTTTTCATCGTTCTGGCGATGCGCTCTACGCGCCCAGGGTCACCAGGAAGGATCGCTAAGGTTGCTCCCATGAGTGCGGAAGCTTGAATTTGGAGATGAAACATTTTTGGGGCCATAATGAGCTTTGTCCCTAAACAATAGAGGTTTCTAATGGTGCAGTGGCTATCTCTTCTTATGAGAAGACATTTTACACCATACCTCAGACAAGAAACTAGCTATTTATACAAATCTAAGGACAATTGGTAACTCCTGCGCGGAAGTTCAGACTGAAAATGAAGTTACCTCTACATGCCTTCGGTAATATAGCTAGCAGGCAAAGAGTTATTTTCCATCAACGCCCATGGGAACACGATTGCCATTAGAGATTTAGGCAGGAGTCCAAAGTGCACCCATGAGCAAGAGCAGTAAGAGCGTCTTCGAGGAAGTAGGTCGGTTCGTTCCATGTGTTGTTAATGAATGGGCGGAGCTGGCTGGTCAGCTTTTTCAGACGACGCCCGGATGAGAGCTTCCAAAATTCTATCTGGAATTTGTCCAAAGTCAGCAGCTCTCACTACATTGTCCTTCCAAACTGCCGGCATTGTTTCGGTAAGTGGATTCCAAGATACGGACTCTAGATTTCGGTCCCCAAATCCTACTGGTCGTGCTCCCAAAGAAGCTGTCCATATAAAATCTGGATGGCGCCGTTGATACCACTCGCCGCCCAAGATCTCTCCTTTGTCGCCAAGTTCTAAATCATAGATGTAGCGCGTCGTAAAGCTGTTGTCTTGGTCTTTAGTATCAGTTAGAGCTGAGCTGGGCGAGGTTTCAGTTCGATAACTTATGTCCATCGCGACGCCGACTACTTTTTTAACGAGAGGGCTACGCCAAGCTTTATAGGGATCATTTGTCCAAAGGGCATAATCTATCAGGCCCGCAGCTAGATCGTCAGAGGGTAAAGCGGTGAGTGGATTAAAGTAACTCATCTTATATTCAAAAACAGGTTGGTTCCACACTTGATAGTCTTCACTGGCATCAACTACAAAGGGCCTCTTCTCTATGCCTAGCTCATGTATGATACTTAAATGCCAGGACATAGGATTGATATCAAAACATTCTTTATCGATAATGCGACCGGTTGTTTCGTCGGTTGTTACGTCCCTTTCCTCGCATCTTCCTCCAATAAATCGCGAAGAAAATTGAGACTTTGCCCACATTTGACTGGCCAAGGCTTTGAGGTCAGAGGGAAGAAGCTTTACTGGGGATTTCAGACCCGCAACAGGTACATCTATTGCTGCAGATGGTCTCGCCTCAATATAGCTAGCCGGAGCCCAGCCATGACAAATTCCAAACCATGTTTCCACGTCACCGAAATCTCTTTGATAGGCTTCTCCTTCTCCCCAGGCATAGCGTGCTAGCTTGCCTCCTGAATTTGAAATCAAATCATATTTCTCAGCGGGAGATAACTTTATCAATTCTTCCGGGGAGTCTAGGCGAATCAAATCAGCAGCCGGGTGAAGCTTGATATAAGCATAATTGTCTGACCAGGAGCTGCTTCCTTCAAACGAAGGATCAGAAAAACGAGCAGCTATACCGCCCTTATAGACCCCCCAGTAGTCCCCGGACCAAGGTAAAATAGCCGAACTTGAGCTTTTGAGCTCGGGCTTCTCGAGATCAAAGATATTCGTAAATTTCAGGCCAGACTGCAAAAAGTCTCGCGGATTATTTGTCGACATGTCGGCAGCTGCCTTTTGGTTCCCTTGTCCTTTGAAAATAATCCGATCTCTAACTTTACGTCTTAGTTCACTTCTTTGCCTCAATGTGGAAGTGTCAAGATCTCGATAATCGGCGTCAGGAAGGGGAAGTCCATGGGCATTTGTTTTTAGAGGGCCTGTATTCATAAACAGCTTGGGATTCTCCTGCCACTCTTTGATTTGATCTGCAAGAGTAGATCCAAAGCTTATAGTTGAGAACAAAACAGAACTTGCAAGAAGTAATTCAAAAATCAACATAGGCAGCGCCCTCCTAGATGGAGCAAAGCAAATGTCGTGCCCATATTTTTTTCCGGTATATTTGAATACATAGAAGGATTTTGTGTCTCATAGGCATTTGGGAAAGAGGGATTAGGCACGAAATGTGGGATTTCAATCTTAAACCACCTGATCTTCCCCTTGGGAAGAGACCTGCAGCAGTAGTTGTTTCGGGAAGTTCGGCCTGATGCAGGACGTATGGGGGCAGGTTTCTCATAGTTTGTCTAAAAAATTCTATTCGTCTGAGTTATAATGAGCTACCAGTAGAATTTAAAAAAGGCGTGGATCCATGGAGACATTCTTAAAATTTGATTTTCAATTATTCTCCCTCATTCATGGGTTTTCCGGAAGTTTCTTTGGGGATTATGCGATGGCACGCATTAGTGATGAGAGGATGTGGATTTTTTTTGCCATTTTAACGTTGATTTTCTTTATTTATAGAAAATTTAAGTACGGGCTTAAGTTGTTTCTGGTGCTGGGAGTGGGAGTGGGAATCAGCGATCTATTTACGGTTAGACTGTTAAAGCCATGGGTTGGCAGGCTTCGTCCGTGTCGGGAGTATCAGGATGTGATCGTAGTGGTAAAAGGGTGGTGCGGTGGAGATTACGGCTTTCCTTCATCCCACGCATCGAATGCTGCAGCAATAGCAGCTATTTTATGGTTTTTAGTACCCCGAAGGTGGTTTTTCGCTGCTGCTGGCATTTCTTTCATGGTGGGATTTTCGCGAATCTATTTAGGGGTTCATTATCCGGGCGACGTTTTAGCAGGGTTTGTTGTTGGCGCTGTCATTGGAGCTTTGCTTTGGCATCTATGCTCCAGAATGGGCTGGATTCAGGATCCAAGTATAACGACGTTAAGGTCTTAATCAGTCCCCTACGCACTGCAGGCTGGGGCGCTCCGGCGAGACTTTTCCTAAGGATTTGCTCTTTTCTATCCATCGCGAAGCCACATTGGCCGAAATCCCTCCAAATTATCGCTTTATTTTAGCATCCATTTCAGGGGCTTGCTTTAAATCACTGGAATTACAAGGCTTTGTGAAAAGTCGAGGTCCTCGATGCTTAAGTATTAATCTTGAAAGTGGCGGGTCTAATATGGTATCTCCTTCAGTGTGGCGCCCTGTGTGCCTTATCATCCTGAGGGAGTACTGTTATGCGGAATTTGATGTGGTGGGGAGTGAGTTTTGCTTTAGTCCTAGAGGGCTGTTCCAAAAAAGACACTAAGCCGACGCGAGCGGAGCCCGCTCAACTTGTGACGAGCTTACCTGGCGCTGTACCTCCTAGTGTCACTTCGCCTGAAGTTAGAATTTCTGGTGGGATTTATCTCAGCCGAGACCAAGTAAATACTCTTTTAAACAAAGAGTTTCTTTATACCTCCAATCTTCAGTACACAGAAAGTAAAGATGAGGAATTGGGTTTTGAAACTATGCAAGTGCTTGCTTTAGGAAACCTCAAAGTAGGATTCTTTAAACTAGACTCCACATCTTTGAAGTTTATGGTTGAGGAATCTATGGGAGTGGAGTCGGATTTTTCTGTCAAGAAAGTCTATCTCGATATGGAGATCCAAGATCAAGATTCTAGTGGTTTTACATTCAAGATCGCAAATATTGCTGGTGGTGCGAGTCAATCATGGCAGCTGTCTGGTATCTCAGAAAGATGGTTACGAAGTATAGAATTTTTTGAGAAAGAACAGACCTTGGTTTGGGAAACATCTTTGGTTACCCAGTCCCTAAAAGACGGCGCCCTAACAACCAACCATTTCGCCGAATCTATTATGCCCCGTTCGAGGTTTGGTAGTCGCAGCAAAGCGTTAGTTCTGCAAGATGAACCCAAAGCGAAACCAAATTTTGAATATTTGGATCTTTTGGGTCGCGTGGGTACATTTGAGGTGGAAAGTTTTGTAAAGCCAGAATTAGAAACGGAATGGAACCAAAAGGTTGTAAAAGTAAAAACGATAACGGCGAGTCGTTATGATATCTCAGAAAATAAAACCATTGACTGGTATGTTACTGAAAACCTACCGGATGATTTGTTGACTGATATCCAGGCTGGTGTGGAAGGCTGGAATCGCTATTTTCACTCTTTTAGGAGTGACAAAGTCATGCGCTTTTTAGGCAAACTGCCTAAGGGGGTTAAGCTTGGCGACCCTAGGTACAATGTGGTGCGATTTGATGCCGTCAGTGAAGCGGGAGCAGCCTATGAATCTCAGAATGTGGATCCAGAAACAGGGATTCAAACTCAGTCGATGATCTATATGCCTTTTGCTTGGTACAATTTAGCGAATCGTTCATTTGTGGATACTCTCCGAGCAGCTGAAGCTGAATCCGGTACCGAAAACGGAGTTGTCGCAAAATTTAAAAAACTAAAGTGCAAGCGGGAGCTAAATTTCGGCGCGGAAGCCATGCAGATGATGCTAGAAAAAAGTCTGACTACGGAAGAAGCTGGCCGAGCCCTTATGCGTTCTACGCTTCTTCATGAAGTGGGACATGCTCTTGGCATGGATCATAACTTTCGGGGCTCTATTTCTGGGCAACTGGCCACTCGATTAGGTAAAGATTGGCGCTATTCCAACTCGGTAATGGACTACAATGTTCCCATGATCGAAGATGTAGAATTATACTCCGACTTAGGTGAGCGCGGTGAAGCTAAGGATCCAACGAAGGGTCAAAAGTTAGCTTATGATGCTCAGTTTGTTGATATTGTCTATAATAAAGGCCTTCAAACTAGCGATGCACCGGTTGGTTTTTGCAATGATGAAGGTGCAGATGATTTCGTGAATGGCGTCAGCCCAACTTGTATCAGATATGATGTCTTTGCGGGCCCAGAAGAGTCTCTTCGCTTTATTTCATCACGACTTGATAGGGCGAAAGATGTAACATCCTCAAACGATGGGGCATACTTGACCCTAACAGGGGCCGGGAAGGCCATCGCAAAAGAGGCAGTATCTAAGTTAGCTGCTATTAAAGCTACAAATAAGGGTGCAAGCGAGTCAAAGGCTGCTGTATTAGTGGTCTTAACTCAAAGCATTCAAAAACTAGTAAATGCTGAAAAACTCTATTTCACATCTGGGCATGGTTCCATGGCCAGTGTGATGCGAGAAATGGTCCAACTCCTGGGAGAGTGGAAAGCTGTTCCGGTTGACATGATGAAGGATTCCCGTGAGGCTCGCCTTGAAGGATGGAATTTACTTCCTATATTTGATGGCAATGGAAATTTTGATCAAGCACGCTATGTTGCTTATCAAAATCAGATAAAGGCATCTCTTACAGACATTTTGACAGTTTCCTTGAGTGCTGATGGAAACGAACGAAGCCGAGGTGGCAGAGAGATTCTTGTTGCCGCATTTAGGGACATTATCAAGCAAAGCAAACTGGAAAGTGAGATTACTACTTCTGAAACCCAGTCACTTGAAGCAAGTCTTACGAATCAG
>CAIMVM010000211.1 GCA_903844895.1 uncultured Pseudomonadota bacterium | reverse complement strand
CCGAGACGTGGGTCCAGATGTATATCAAGAGATGGCTTACGGCTCCGATGGTCAATCCAGATGGTACGATTTCAGTGCGTGAGACCGGAACACCACAAGGTGGTGTTCTCAGCCCACTGCTGAGTAATCTCTTCATGCATTATGCGACTGATCTTTGGATGAGGCGCGAGTTCCCAGATCTTCCTTGGTGTCGCTACGCTGATGATGGATTGGTCCACTGTATGAGTCTAAATCAAGCACAGATGGTTCGAGATAAATTAGCAAGGCGACTGAGGGAAGTGGGGCTAGAAATTCATCCTGAGAAAACCCACATCGTGTACTGCCAAGACGACCGCCGCAGAAAGTGCTCTGATTGGCCTAAAACAAGTTTTGAATTTTTGGGCTATGAGTTCACTGAGCGGCTTGCACAGAACAGGAAAACTGGTGAGCGATTTAGAAGATTTCTACCTGCGATTGGCAGAAATCGATTGAACGAACTGGGGAAAAACTCAAGAAGCAGCCTGTACTTCGAGCCATGTTTGCCTTGATTGACGATGTAGCGCAAGCGCTGAATCCGATTATCAGAGGTTGGTATAACTACTATGGCAAGTTCAATCTGGTGAGATTGAAGTCCCTCAGCTGCTACATCAATGAGCGACTGATAATCTGGCTAAAGGAAAAATACCGACGGAGCAAGAAAGGGGGCACTAAGGCGCGCGCCTATCGATTTCTTCGAAAGATTTTTCAATCTCGACCGAAGCTTTTCTACCACTGGAAATATGGATTTTCTACGTTCTGATGGAAGCGGAGTGAATCGAGAGATTCCCGCTCCGTTTTGCGAGGGGCTGAGGGGGAAGCTCCCTTGGTCTGCTCACCAGGAGGGGTTTCCCAGAGTGATCTGGGAGATCTACTCACAAGAAAAGACAGTGATAATTTCTAGAACATCGAACGCTAGAAGCTGTTCCTCGGACAAGTTTTTATCTTCATGGATAATATGAACTCTGATACCAAAGAATTTACAAATAAGAAAAATAAGCTCACTGCCAAATCTAAGAAGTCTATCTTTATGGGTGAGCACAATGTCAGATACTTGGCCGGATAAGATCATGTTAGTCAGCTTTTTAAGGCCTTTTTTCTTATATTTCATCCCACTTCCTAGATCTTCTATGACTTCATGCCCTGAAAATTCTTTTATACAATATTTATTTAGAACCTGGGATGGACTTTTTAGGTCTTCTTTTTGGTCATGAGAGGAAACTCGCGAATAGGCGATAACTTTTTTGTTCTCCCCGTCAGCGACGACGCCCGAAAAGCTTTTTAGGTTAGAAACAGAATATCTTCTGTGTCGCCTGGAGTCAGAGAATCTGGGAGGAGCTTGTTGGACGTGTCCCATCTCCTCAGAGTGCAACAAGATACTCCTAAATAGATGGAAGCCTCGCTTATGGAAAGATGCATAAAGTCTCCTTTAACACACCTATCGGCTCTCTAGTAATTATAAGTAGTTAAAAGACAAATGCTCAAGTTTGCATAAGATTTGGGTCAACTGCTTCAGCCCTTGCCTATTAACTCATCTCCCAGGGCGTCAATTCGGGCCTGGCTAGCCCTATTTTTATGAAATTTCTTAGGTTCAGCGATACTTTTAATTCCCTATCAAGCGAAATCCCCAAGCTCCCAGATTAAAGAGAAAATTAAGCAAATGACAATATTTTTGACATGGGAGTCCTATTTTTCCCTGCATTTAATGTCGCATCCAGGCCCATTTTTTACGAGACAGTTCCGTTTTGATTGGTCTAAAAGGAAGATTTTTTACCTGATTTTTGGAGCAGAAAGTGCTCTAACATCCCAATACGTATGGGTTATGAAAAGCTGCAGAATGGTAGTTTAGGGACGGATGTGAGAGTGTCAGTTCACAGCTTTAAAACCCCTCAGGGGACAGAGGAGAAGTGGCCTGAAATTTGCAGCGTGGAAATCAGTTGTAGGTCCCGGAGTTATTTAGTCTCGTGTTGGAAAGGTTACTTATGAAGGTTACGATGATTGCTTCTCTCTCTGTTGTAGTTGGACTCGTATCTTGGAGCCAGGCTCAAGAAAATGATGCGGAAGCGGCAATCAAAGGCGCCAATCAGGAAAAGGGAACTTTGGCCCTTACGTGCGCTTCTCCAGTAGGTTTGGCTGGTTATGCTGCCACTGTAAGTGGCGTCTTAAGTCTGGAAATGCAGCCTTCCCATGTATATCTCGCAAAAGGTAACCTAGACGTTTCAATTGGTGGTCCCACTGCCGCAAAGATCCTAGACAAAAAGGGAATTGCCGTTAGGGGTATTTACGATATCATTCCTTCCTCTCCCGGTCGACCCGAGATAGAAGAGTATTTGAACCTTGGGGCCGTTGACGTTAAGATTCCCCTTAGCATTGCAGCTAACTTTAAAGTCCCATTCTATGATGTAGAGTACAATGGAGTTTCTTACTTGACTGAATGTACTTATAAAGTATCGCTGGAGAGTTTTTAATTTGATTTAATAGCGAGATCGCATCTTAAGATTGTTATAATGCACTTTCCTTTTGCCTACTCACTCGTCTCCCTGGGCGTCAATTCGGACCTGGCTGGTCCTATTTTTATCACATCTCTTAGGCTTCCTATTCAAGTTGTCTTCTAAGCCGTAAAAACCTAAATCTGAAATCCGTGTGGAAAACTTGTGGTTTTTAAGCATTTCAGAAACGTTCCCATCTTCGATTCCTAAACTTTTATACCTACCCATCCTTCTGCAGCGGACTTTCACCCGCAAGACAAGTGCTGCTTATGTTGGTACACTGTGGTTTGGCTTTAGTTCGAATTTTTGGCGAAAAAATCACAAAGAATCCTCTAGAGAAATACAACTGACAGAAACAGCGTATTTGTATGGTGGTATTGTCAAGTCTTTTAAAGCTCTTATGCGCATTTTTACAGGGAATACTTCAGGAAAAGACGGTATAGATAGATTCCTAGAATCTACTAGGGGATTTCACGAGATTGAGACAGTCGATTTCACGTAGTTTGAGCCACCGGTCGACCGGACCGAAAGGACGCGGTATTGTGATTTCACACTGGCTCAATCTCGTGAAATCCCACAGTAGAAATAGCTGCCTCGCCAATCGACAGCGTCTTGACGATGAGGCGTTTGCTTACTATGCTTCAAATCAACTGACTTGGGGTGCTGCGAAAATATGGGCCATTCAAGAGATAGGTGGGTGATTGAAGTTCAGTTTCGAGAGCTAAAACAACTCTTCGCCTTGGGCGGAGCGGCAGTGCGATGACAAGAATTGATTGAAACGGCGGTTTCTATTTCGATGATTGCGCTGACTGTAATTCGGCTGAAAAAATTAGCAGTAGCCGACTCGGAAAAGAATCAGCATATCTCGGCTCTTCCGTCCGGACTTATCGCCCGTGACTTTAAGATGAATTCTATGGATCGCAGTATGCTCAAGTTAGCCTTTTGCACTCAAAAGGATATACTCCTAAATTTTCATGCCAGATACAACCGTCAAAATCTTAATGCTAGGCCAGCCGATGAGGCCAGGAGGACTTGTAAAAGACTTAGCTATCAGACTAGGCAAGCGAAAGCAGCATGAGTTTTAGTGGAAACTTCTGCTAGAAATTTTATTTTTGCCACAGAGTCTGTTTGAAGCAACTGCAGGATTTAAAACAAATTCTAGCTGAGATTTTTTCAGATATCAAATTCTTCCCTCTGTTGGTGACGCACCAACCAGAGCGAGATCGAGGCTTCCAGACACCAAATTCCAGATACCAAAGGGCTTTGCACACGAAGTATCAAGCATATAGTTCGCGTCATGGAAGCTCAAAGCTCCTTAGTTCTGCTGTTAGTAAATTTACCTAAGATAGGCTAAAATGTACGCTTAAGATTATAAATTCCTAGGAGCATTCATGAAAATTTTAAATATCACTCTGTGCCTAGCTGCTGGTGCTGCGCTTGGCTACTTTGCATCGACCTTTCGAGCGCCTAAAGCTATGGATAATGTTCAATGCTATAAAAGTGATGTTAAAGGAGTAAAGGATCCTGTATTTTCATTTGAAGGAAAGACTTTCTATTTGAGCGATCTTCCTTTACCTGACCAGATCGAATTGCTTAAAAAGTCTCAAAGCTCTTATGATCAGAGTGCTCGATCCATGGAACTGGCGGTACTTCGCATGGTATTGGCGAAGGAAAAAGGATTAGACCTGTCAGATAACAAGATTCCCACATTTCAAGAGATTTTTGGCGCTGAGTGGGTCCCTGAAAGCAAGGTCAAGGAATTTTATGATCAGAACAGAAAGTCCTTTCCTTCTACCAGTACCTTTGAGTCCATGGCGCCCCAAATTAGGGTTCACTTGGCGGAAATGGAAATTCAAACTTTGGCTGACTCAAAACTAGGCTCAATCAAAAATAGTGGTGCCTTTGTCAATCTATTGCCTGCACCTTGCGGTCCGAAAGTGGAAATGCAAGTTGAAGACCAACCCGTGATTCTTTCTAAGGTAAAGACGAGCTCGACGTTGACCCTTCTCAGTGACTTTTCTTGTGTCCAATGTCGTCAGTCTTATTTGTCAATACTGTCCCACTTGGACAAATTGTCTGAGAACGTAAATATTGTTCATATGGCATACTCGGAAACTGAAGGCGATCTTGGGTTTGATTTAGCTAAGGGCTCTATTTGCGTTTCTAAGCAAGGAGATGAAAAAACTTTGGCATGGATCAAGGCGAGCTATCTCGGAGCCATGAAGATAGCCCCCAATGGGCCAGACAATAAGTCTATTCTCAACGAAGTTATCACGAATTCTGGTGTCGATCGGACGGCTTTTGAAAGTTGCTTTATGGCTCCAGATGCCGCAGAAATCATAAAGAAAAACAACTCCTTTGCGAAGTTCAACCATGTTGCACAGCAAATGGCCATTTTTCTTAATAAGCGCCTAGTAGTTGCTTCAAGTGCAGATCAGATTGTGGATTTAACAAAGGCTTCTAGATAAGTAGTGATGCGTCTAATCTCAATTTTTTGTGAAAGTTCAAGAGCCGAGCTCAGTTGAAAGTCTAAAGCTATAAGATTTATAGAGAGCTGGCCATTGGAAGTGCCTCTACCTTTCGAGAATTTTAAGAGAAAAAGATTTGTAACCATTCTTTTGATCGCGGCTAGACTGATGCTGCATTGCTTGAAGAACTCTATGAAGGCAGATTCTTGGAAAATAGAGTTGATTTCTCTAGTCGTCTTGCATTAAAATTAAAAGATAAAGAAAAACAAAGTTTTTTGCATTTCAGAGATACTTGTATGTTGGCCTCTAAGTTAAATTGGTTCCCAATAGCGTCAACAGAACCTGTGCAATCTAGATTCCACCTTTTTTGGGGGTAAAAGTGTTACGGCTCTTGAAAAAAAAACCTATTCTTACATTGGGGAGCTTGTTGTTGCCTCTTGGTTTCGATGGTAATTCAGCTTTTGCTGAGTACAGACAACAGGTCCGTTACTTTGGTGGATTGGGTATGGGTACATTTGATGGCAAGTATCCCTATGCTGAAACTGATTCGGGCACGAATGTTTCCGATATGAGTCGATTCGGATTAAATATTTCTGTGACAGACGATAGAGAATTGAGTTTTTTTACGGAAATATTAGCACAGCCCAATCAAATGGAAGCACCTTGGTACTTCGTCAATTGGCGCGCATCGGATTCCATTATTATTCGCGCGGGAAAGACGCGGTTCGCCAATTGGCTCTATTCGGAAACAAAATCGATTGGGTATACGTATCCATGGCCAGAGCTTCCCGCAGATGTCTATCGTATTAACCCTCTCACAAGTATGTATGGTGTTTCAGCCGAATATTCACTAGATACCGCCGTGGGTGGTTTTACCCTAGATATTCAAATGGGCTCGATCGACGCGGAAACTCTTGGAACTAAAGTGAAGTCAGATATTGCCTCCGCAGCTACGGTAACCTATCAGAAGGATGATTTTAAATGGATCTTTTCCGGGCTTTATACGGAAAACCTTAAGCTTGAACTGAGCCCTTTGCTAGTGCCTCAAGTAAGAGCCTTCTATGTTACTTCTAGCATCAAGTCGCAAGTAGGCCCGGTGGTCTTAATATCCGAGTTAGGTCGAATGAGAGCCGGCGCTACAACTGCTGAACGTGAGCGATCACGTTTGGTAGCAGCCAAAGCTCGAGCCGGGGCGGATCCGCAAAATCCTAACGATCCTGAGCTTCAAGCTGCAGTTGCGAGATCGATCATTGCTGATTCCGCAGTTATTTCTGGAACCACGGGTTACCTCCATTTGGGCTACGAGATTGGCAGTTTTCAGCCTTACGCACTAGGTGTCATTTTAAATGCTGATAAAGACTCTCTCTTTTTTAAATCTCATAAACGATATGGGGGAGGGCTTTTGTGGTTGGCTACAGATGAGGTGGCCGTCAAGCTTCTAGCCACACGTGTGGTTATGGACAATAAAAACTACGGCCTTTCCACAGTACCCCTATCGGAGTCCTTGTCGGGATCGGGATCTAAAGACCTAGGTATTCGTTCTGCTAACCTGATACAAGCAAGTATTGATTTTTTGTTTTAACAAGGGACATTAACACATGAAATCAGCAGACTACTCCTCCAAGCTCATCGGGATCCTAAGACAGATGCCATTCTGTCTTGTCATATTTTTGCCTCTCTTTAGTGGCACCATGATTCCTGAAAGAGCCATTGGCGCTGAAGCCTCGCGGTCGGCTCTTGTCATTGTGGCAGCCAGTGACTTTAAAATGTCCAAACTGACAAGAGAAGAAGCTGAGGCCATTTTTCTACAAAAACGCGTCGCGGGCCCCGGACAGCAAGCTTTCGTTCCTGTTTTTCTACCCGATTCTTCTGCTGATGCCGTTGAGTTTGCGGATAAGGTTTTGGGAAAGAGTGTGAAGCAGCTTAGAGCTTATTGGAATCTAAAAGTTCTAACAGGGCGTCTTAAGCCGCCGATTGTCGTGGAATCAACTGAAGAGCTTATCACCTATCTCAGTCGTAATCATGGATCCTTAGGTTATTTGAATGAATCATCTGTCAAAGACGGCTTGAAGGTGCTCTACAAAGGCGATGCTAGGCGTTGATTCTATCTGGAAAAACTTCATCATAGTGAGATGTGTCTCGCACCTAAGCCGATTTTGGTAGATTTGATACTTTTTTAAACTGATCCGCAATGCAGGCTTCCAGATTTGTAGAAGTGGGAAGCGCGCCCTCGTTCCAAACCTCGATTCCCCAATTTACGAGCTGACTGCGTGATGCAGGAGAGAGCGGAGACTCTTGCACTGCAAACACTTGGGTTGCCGCAAGATTGCTCTTCAATGAGGAAATTGCGCCTTTGATCCAACTTAGGTCCTCTGAGACACTCAATAAGACAATTCTTGGAAAGTCTATCATCAATTGACGAGCAAAAGTTTCTTTTTGTTCGTAGATTCTGGGCATAAAGTGGCCTTCAAGCTCTTTGACAAGGGATTGAGTTTGAGCGATGGGGAACCCAAAGATACTGACCACAGGCTTCGTTCCTGCATTAATGTAAGTTTGCAAGCATTCATATAGGATGTCCCCGTCGGGAAGGGGCTTAGGTAAGACGGCCTGAGCGCCTGCTGCAAAGGCCCTGTTACTGTCCTGGTCGGAACCTGCATGTCCACTGACTATGAGTGCTGGAAGGTGGGGGTACTTCTTTCTAATGTTGCCAATAACCTCAAGCCCATTTAAACCTGGCATTCTCATGTCGCTAAGGACTATGTCTGGAGGATTGGCGAGGACAGCCTCCACGAACTCACGGGAGGAGAGATATGAGCGAACATGGAAGTAGTCGGATAGAATTTCACTAAGGAGTTCCAGTAGATCTGGTTCATCGTCGACACAAGCAACCGTATATTTCTTAAGGGGTGCACTCTTGGGAGCTAGAGATTCAGTTTGTTTCGCTAAGGGAGTAACGGATATTTCAGGCGGTAATTGATTCAGTGAAGAATTTTCTCGATCATCGCTTTTTGCTAAAGGAAGGCTAATGTCAAATTGAGTCTCGCCTGGTCGGGGACCACTAACAGAAATAGTTCCCGAGTGCTCTTGAACGATACGTTGAGCTATGGCAAGACCAATACCAGTTCCTTTGCCGACTTCCTTGGTGGTAAAGAAGGGCTCAAATATCTTCTCCCTAATGGCTTGGGGAATTCCCCCAGCATTGTCTATATATCGTATGTGAATCTGCACATCGCCATTTTTCTCCACTACCTGCTCGATAAGGAGCTGAATTTGCCGCCCTTCAAGGGGTAGGTTGGTCGTTTGACTCAAAAAAGCATCGCGGCTATTTGCGATAAGATTTTGGATGACGCTCTCAAACTCAGTGGGATCTCCATGGAACCATAGTTCGTCTTTTGGTCGGGTGATTTCCCAAGAAATATTGTTGGTTTTCAGCTGGGTTTCCAGAATCATAAAAGCGTTATCGATGGGGTCTTCGATCTTGGTCAGAGAGCTCGTTTCGGTACGGGTATTCCTTGCAAAGCTGCGCATATGGTTGATGACTTTTTTCATGCGGTCCGCATTTCGTAGTATGCCACCAACCACTTCCAATTGCCTTTCCTTGCTGAGTTCTTTTGTTTGAATCATTGTTGCAAAGCCAATGACGCTAGATAAAGGATTGTTTAACTCATGAGCTAAACCTGCGCCCATGGTGCCAAGAGAGGAGAGCTTAGAAGCATGAAAGAGTTGCAATTCAATGTCATGCTTTTCTCGTTGCGCACGGACGAGGTCGGTCACATCAGAAAATGTGGCAATCGCAACCTCTTCACTATTGAGCTTTGTGAGGAGGCTGGTACCCAAATAGGTCCTCTGCTCAGCGGCCTGACCTCGATGGAGTTGGATGTTTTCCCCGGATGCTAGGAGCTTGGAGAGAATTTCGCGGTCCACGGCCATTCCGGAATCAAGCATGAGAGCACACAAGTCTTGGTCGGAATCATGGGATACGGATTTTCCCTGTAGGCCGAGCATTCTATGAAGTGCAGCATTAGTGAGTAGCAAGCTTTGGTCTTTGGTTCTTACCACCGCGACCGCTTCTACGAGAGAGTCAAACACCGCTTCCACAAATTGGAAGCTGATCAATTCTGATTTTGCTTGTTTCATGTTGGAAAGCATGCCGTTGGAAACGTTAAGGAGTGCAGTGAGCTCGTCACCCTCGTCGTCAGGGGATAAAATTTCAATCTGTTCAAGATTTGTTTGGGAAAAATGTTGTGTGAGTCTTGTCAATCGTCGCAGAAATGTATTCGTTCCCCGGTAGAGCATCACAGTTGTTAAAGAAGCAATGGCAAGGGCAATGGCAACGGAGATGGCTAATACGATACGTGAGCGTTCCCCAAGGCTGCTTAATTCGTTTTGAACTTTTTCACGAGAGCGAATAAAAGTTTGAGTTAAAGTGTCTTCAATGAATCTACGCTCGCTGGCAAGTGACGCTCCTACCGATAGCAGATCTCCTTGAGAAGGAGATGAAAAAGAGAGAGTGTTGTAGTGCTTAGCGTGATCTTTAAAGTTTAAGATTTTCTTTTTGAACTCTTCTTTGTCTGTATCCAGCAGGGTCTGATAGGATCCTTCGAAGAGATCCAGATTTTTTAAAACTACGTCAAAATTAGGCTCTTTTTCTTCAAACAAAGTAGACTCGCCCGTGGATACGGAGATTTCAAGAGCACTTGCAGCTTCCATAAAAGTATCTTGGTTCTCTCGAGCGACAAGGAGAATCTTGAGGTCTTTGTTGCTTATTTCTTCGACCTTGCTGCCAACGCTAGTAACCGCAAACAAGATAAGTGTAACCAATCCTAAGAGAGCGGCTAAAAGACCGATTAGACCTACTAGCATGCGTCTGCGTAATGTATTATGGACCGCGCTCATCTCTAGACTCCACGAAGTGACTACTTCTCCACAAACCCACAGGAGGCATCGGGCAATGGAAAAAAATCTTGAGTGTCTGCCCCTAGGACTTTCCTGGGAGCTCATAGACTTTAAGCATGGGTGATCATACGCAAATCTATGGGTCTGTGCTTTTTTCTTCATGGGATTGGCGGGGATATTGAGTGTAAAGGTAAGAGCTCTAGTACGATGCGATCCGGGATTTGTCTCCAATGATTACCAAAATATTACAAATCTCTGTGACTTGCTTTTTCTATGTCTTATCAAAATTATCCGTTTGCATTTAGAGTTCTGGTTTTGAAGTACATACTCAAAGAAGGGAAATGCAGTGCCGTTTAGAATGCGGTCCATAGCGAAAGCTCTAAAGATCAACTTATAATCACGCCTTCAGATTTAAATTGAAGCTGAGATTGATTTAGGTGCCATCGAAGTTTAGTATAAATAGTAATTGAAGAGATCGCTAATGCTCATTTTTAAGGAACTCGTCTATGAAATTCTCCCCTAATCAGAAGATCCAGTTTGTAATACTTGGCATGCTAACGTCCTCGCTATGTGCTTGTTCCAAAGAAAATGATGACTCAACTTCAAGTACAGCAGTTACGAAAGGCTCCTACACGATGACAGGTCCTTTTTGTGATGATCAAAAACGAGAGCCTACCTTTGGTGTCGTCGATCAAGCGGCACAGTTTCGCAAGTTTACAGAACTTACTGAGCGAACTGTGACCATAGGCGATGCTCTTGTGGAAGTTCAAAAGGATGCTGACTGCGCATTAACCATAACCACCGGCATTAAGTCAAACGCAGATGGAAAGCTTGGCCTATCTTTAAAGACCACTTACGCTTTTGAGCCGGCTGATTGTACTCTTACGGTAACTACTCTGAGTGGCGCTTCTGAAGTGGGCAAGTCCACCCTTGGCATGAAAGGCACTCCCTTGTTTCAAGATATAGCCCTCGATACGGTAGGAGCTTCTCTCACCATCTCGGGAGCCCCTGCTACCGGCTATACAAGTAAGATTCCTGAGCTTACAGCTATTACCACCGGGTGTGGAGCTGATGAAAGCCTTTCTTCTCTTCGTTATATTTGGACAGAGAAGAAGTAGGCCTAGATCCGGTCTGTTAAATTTTAAGTATTTGGTTCTTTCAAGTTGTTTGTTTTTAAAATTTTTCTGCTAGGAGTTTATGTTGTGGACTCCTAGAAGTTTTTTTATGGAGAGATGTACAGTCTACAGAAGTATTGGAAAATCCCTCGAAGGTAGTTTTTTTTTGTGGCTTGAATTTCTATGTTTTGGATAAATTTATTAAAGGTAAGGATTTGCGCTTGCCGCCTGAGCCCAAGAGTGGTTTGGCCTTTTCTTAGAGATAGTGCCCGCGATTGCTGCTATGGATCCCTGATCAATGGGTAGGTTTTGCGCTTAACTCCTAATCAAAATAGGGAAATGAATCCTGATAGACCTAACGCTAAAAAAGAGCCGCTTTTACATATAAAAGCGCCTCATTGAAAGTATTTGAAGTGTAATTTTCCATCGTCTGTTTTTCTATCGGATTGTCGGCAAGTACTCCAGCCATAGCCCGTCCGAGCCAGCGAGGAACCAGACGGGTTTGGCTGGTGGTGAAAGCCGACTGCCGTGATCCGAGCAAAGCGAGGTGAGCGGCCTATTCGACTTCCGTCTGATTTTCAATATACTGCTTGATCACTGACAGCGGAGCCCCACCGACAGTCAAAAGGCAGTACGTCCTGCTCCAAAAGATAGGCTTCCAATAATATTTTTCAATGTGTTCTG